>DOWL01000067.1:0-16656 GCA_003519585.1 Nocardioides sp.
CTCGCTGCGCTCGCGGCTCAACCAGCGGTGGCGGTGGTTGAGCCCGGAGGCGCGCCAGCGCCGATCGGTGTCGAAACCGCCGCAGCGAAGGCACCGGACCTGATCACGTCCCAGCCCCGTGTTGCCGGGTTTCGACACGCTCGCTGCTCGCGGCTCAACCAGCGACGGCCTCGCGGCGCCTCGCGGGTCGGGCTGGCAGACTCGCGACGTGGGCCTGCTGTTCGAGACACCGCGTGCGCGGCTGCGTCGGCTGCGGGGGCGGCCGAGCCCGTTGGCGGGTCGGACCGTCCTGGTGACCGGCGCCTCGTCGGGGATCGGTGAGGCCACCGCCATGTCGGTCGCGGCGCGGGGGGCGACCGTGCTGCTGGTGGCGCGACGGGCCGACGAGTTGGAGCGGGTGCGGGCCTCGATCGAGGCCGACGGCGGGCGCGCCGCGGCGTACGTCTGCGACCTCACCGATACCGCGGACGGTGGAGCCGTCGACCTGCTCGTCAAGCGGGTGCTCGACGAGCACGGCCCGGTCGACTACCTGGTCAACAACGCCGGCCGTTCGATCCGGCGGTCGCTGAGCATCTCCTACGACCGGTTCCACGACGTCGAGCGCAGCACCGCCGTCAACTTCCTGGGGCCGGTCCGGCTCACCCTCGGCCTGTTGCCGGCGATGCGTGCGCAGCGGTTCGGTCACGTGGTCAATGTCGTGACCTGGGGTGTGCAGATGAAGGCACCGAAGTACACCGCCTACATCGCCTCCAAGACCGCTCTCGACGTGTGGAGCCGGATCGCGGGACGCGAGACGTACGGCGACAACGTGACCTTCACCAACATGCGGTTCGCCCTGGTGCGCACCGCGATGAGCGCCCCCACTGAGGCCTACGCCAAGCTCCCCGGCCTCACCCCTGAGCAGGCGGCGAGCAAGGTGGTCCGGGCTCTCGAGGATCGGCCGCTGACCACCGGCACCGTGCCGGGCCGGCTGGGGGAGTGGTTCAACCTGGTCACCCCCCGCCTCAGCGATGCGGCGTTCCATCGGCTCGACCGGCGGATACCCGATTCGAGGGCGGCGCGTGGCGCCGCCCGCGAACCGCCCGATGCCGCGAATGACGCCCTCGCGGGAGGTTCGAGGCCTACCCTCGAGGCGTGACCGAGCTGCAGTGGCTGGGCGTGACGGAGGGGTGGCACCAAGACCCCTACGGCCGCTTCGAGTTGCGCTTCTTCGACGGACACAAGTGGACGCCGTACGTCCGCAACGGCGAGGAGCACGCGCTCGACGAGCCCACCGATCCGCTGAGCCCCAGCCCGCCTGGCATCCGCCGGGCGCTGCTCGACGAGGACGTATTGCTGGTCGAGCGGTTCACCGATCTGGGGCGACGCTGGTCCGACCGCTCCGTGCATCGTCCGGACGGGACCCGGGTCGGCACGCTACGGCGCGCCGCGTTGCTGCCCGGAGGCGCCGGAGCCGATGCGCTGGGCGCCCGCGAGCAGGTGGTCAACGACGTCGTCGAGCTGGTCGACGTCGCAGAACGTCCGGTCCTGACCATCCTCGTCCCGATGGGCTCGGCGCGGACCTCGGTCGAGGTGCGCGGCAGCTCGGGCGAGGCGGGCCGGATCGTGCAGCAGACGGTGCGCGGCGACCGGACGACGTATGCCTTCCTGTCCACCAGCGGCGCCTACCTCGGGGAGCTGCGCTCGGACAACTGGATGGGCTGGGACCTCCGGATCCACGACAGCAACGACCACCTCGTCGCGACCATCACCCGCGACTTCTCCGATCTCGATCTCAGCAGGATCCCGCGACCCGACGACTACGTGTTGCGGATCAACCCGCCGCTGCTCGAGCCGTTGCGCACGCTGGTGGTCGCCTGCGCACTCTGCTTCGAGGTCGCCGTCCGGCCCAACGAGCCGGGTCTCTAGATGACCACTAGCTCGCCTTGCGGGCGGTCGACTTCTTGGTGGTCGTCTTCTTCGCGGTGGTCTTCTTGGCAGCGGCCTTCTTCGTCGCCTTCTTCGCCGTGGCCTTCTTGGTGGTCGTCTTCTTGGCGGCCGCCTTCTTAGTGGTCGCCTTGGCCGGTTCGGCGTCCTCCTCGACGTCGTCGAAGATCTCGGAGCCGGTCTCGCCACGGCCCTTCTTGGCCGCGTCGACCGAGCGCTGCAGCGCGGCGAGCAGGTCGACCACCTCGCCGGAGGTCTTGGTCGAGGTAGGCGTGCGCTGGATCTCGCCGCCCTCGATCTTGGTCTTGACCAGTGCCTCGACCGCCTCGGCGTAGTCGTCCTCGAACTCGCTGGGGTCGAAGTCGCCGGACAGCGTCTCGACCAGCATGTGCGCCATCTTGACCTCGGCGTCCTTCACCTCGCCGACCTCGACGGAGAAGTCCGGGGTGCGGATCTCGTCGGGCCACATCATCGTCTGGAGCACGATCACGTCGTCCTTGACCCGGAGTACGGCGACCGTGGTGCGCTGCCGGAGGGCGACGGTGACCACCGCCATCCGGTCGGCATCGAGCAGCGCCTGGCGGAGCAGGCCGTAGGGCTTGGCGCCCGACTTCTCGGGCTCGAGGTAGTAGGACTTCTCGAGCAGCATCGGGTCGATCTGGTCGGCGGGCACGAACTTCTCGACCGCGATCTCCCGCGAGGACGTCGAGGGCAGCCCCTCCATGTCCTCGTCGGTGAGGATGACCATCTCGCCGTCCTCGGTCTCATAGCCCTTGGCGATGTCGGCGTAGGCGATCTCCTCGCCGTCGATGGAGCAGACCCGTTGGTACTTGATCCGGCCACCGTCCTTGGCGTGCACCTGACGGAACGAGACGTCGTGCGACTCCGTCGCGGCGTACAGCTTCACGGGCACGCTGACCAGCCCGAACGAGACCGCACCCTTCCAGATCGCGCGCATCCCTCACTCCTCCTGTGTCCGGGTCCCACCGCCCGGGGTGAGACCAGTGTGACCGGTGGGACGCCGAGAATCCATCGGTCGGTCAGCAGGCCGCCATCAGCGAGGATGGCCCCATGCGTCCGATGCTCGCCACTGCCGGTACCCACGTGCCGACCGAACCGGGCTGGACCCACGAGGTGAAGTGGGACGGCGTACGCGTGCTCGCCGACACCACCCGCGGCGGGGCGACCCGGCTGCTCAGCCGCAACGAGAACCCCGTGACCGTGGCCTGGCCGGAGCTCAACCGCAGCCCACTCGGCGACCGCGACCTCCTGGTCGACGGCGAGGTGATCGCGCTCAACGACCGGGGATTGCCCGACTTCCGGGTGCTCCAGGACCGCATGCACGTGCGCAACGCCGCCGCGGCTGCCCGGCTGGCCGATCGGCTGCCGGCGACCTACATGGTCTTCGACGTGATGCGGGTCGACGGCAAGGATGTCTCCGGGCAGCCGCTGGGGGAGCGGCGCACCATCCTGCGCGGCCTCGGGTTGGAGCACTCGACCTGGCAGGTGCCCGACGCGTACGACGACGGGCCGATGCTCTACGAGGCGACCCGGCAGCAGGGCCTGGAAGGGATCGTCAGCAAGCGGTTGACCTCGCGCTACGTTTTCGGCGAGCGGACCAGGAGTTGGCTCAAGTTCGCCCATCGGCACCGCCGGTCCTACGTCGTGGGTGGCTGGCGGCCGCAGGAGGGCACCGCCGATCGGCTGGCCGCGCTCCTGGTGGGCGAGCTCACCCACGAGGGGTTGGTCTACCGCGGCCGGGTCGGCAGCGGCATCGGCGGCGTACAGAGCAAGCAGCTCACCGCGCTGGTGGCCCCGCTCGCACGTGGCGACAGCCCCTTCGACGACGAGGTGCCGGCGGTCGACGCCCGGGGCACCTTCTGGGTACAGCCCGTGCTGGTGGTCGACGTCGAGACCCATGGCGTCGGTTACACCCGGCTCCGGCAGCCGTCGTTCCGCGGCGTTCGAGCCGATCTCACCCCCGACGACCTGAGGACCCAGTCGTGATCTCCGAGCTGTTGGTGGCCGCGGCGCTCGCTGCCGCGCCCGTGACTCTCGACGGCGTCAAGGTCCAGCTCCGACCAGGCACCGAGCAGGTGGTGACGGTCGACCACACCGGCGGCTACCACGCCCGCGTGACGTTCTGGAAGCTCACCGAGGCCGGCTGGCAGGCCCGGTTCGATGCGACCGACGGCCGGATCGGGTACGGCGGACTGGTTCGCGGCACGCAGCGTCGGCAGGGCACCGGCACGACGCCGCTCGGCACGTACGCCCTCCCGTGGGCTTTCGGTCTTGGCGACGGCGACCCGGCCTGGAAGCTGCGCTACCGCGAGGTCCGCAGCGGTGACTTCTGGGTGCAGGACAACGCCTCGGCCCACTACAACCGCTACCGCAATCAGGCCCAGGGCGGCTTCCGCTGGTGGCTGTCCTCGAGCAACGCGAACAGCTCCGAACGGCTCACCGACTTCCGCGGCCAGTACCGCATCGCGGTGGTCACCGACTTCAACGTGCGCCAGGTCCGGCATCGCGGCGCCGGCATCTTCCTCCACGTCAACGGTCCCGCTGCGACGGCGGGCTGCGTGAGTGCTCCGGGGAGGTTCATGGACCGGTTGATGCGGGTCCTGGACCCTGAGCGAGTGCCGGTCATCGCGGTGGGTCGATGAGCCCGCGGGAGCAGGTCGACAAGCAGGAGGTCTACGTCGACGTCGAGGGTCGCACTCTCAAGATCAGCAACCTCGGCAAGGTCCTCTACCCCCGCACCGGCACCACCAAGGGCGAGGTCCTCAACTACTACGCCCAGATCGCGCCGGTGCTGCTCCCGCACCTGAAGGATCGCGCCGTCACCCGGATCCGTTGGCCCCACGGTGTCGAGGACATGAGCTTCTTCGAGAAGAACATCCCGGGTGGTACGCCGTCCTGGGTGCACACGGTGACCGTGCCGACCACCGGCTCGCGGACGGCGTCCAAGGAGGACGGCACGCTTACCTTCCCCATCGTCGACGACCTCGCCACGCTCACCTGGATGGTCAACCTGGCCGCCCTCGAACTGCACGTCCACCAGTGGACCGTCGGCCGCAACGGACGGCCGCGCGGCGCCGACCGGCTGGTGATCGACCTGGACCCGGGTGAGCCCGCGGGGTTGCACGAGTGCTGTCAGGTCGCGCTGTTGGTCTCCGACGCGCTGGAGGAGCACGACCTGACCGCCAAGCCGGTGACCAGTGGCAGCAAGGGGCTGCACCTCTACGCCGACCTCCCGAAGCGGCTGCCGTCGGACGAGTCCACCGCGCTGGCCAAGTCGGTGGCCGAGGCGCTCGAGAAGGCGCGCCCCAAGCTGGTCACCGCAACGATGACCAAGGCCCGACGGTCGGGGAAGGTGTTCCTCGACTGGTCGCAGAACTCCGGCTCGAAGACCACCATCTCGCCGTACTCCCTGCGCGGGAAGGACAAGCCGTACGTCGCCACGCCGCTCGGCTGGGACGAGGTCGAGGAGGGCGCCGACGACCCGGACGCGCTCGAGCAGTTCCGCTTCGACGAGGTGCTGGCGCGCGTTGAGGAGTACGGCGACCTGTTCAGCTGAGTCGTCGGCGCCGGAGTCCGATGGTTGCCAGGATCGTCGACAGTGCCACATCCTGGAAAGCCCGGGGGGACCGCTGGTCGACGCCTGCGCGCAGGTGTTACCCAACGGTGGTTCAACGTTGGACTGCACGTGGACAGTCCGGGGAGTCGCCCCCCTAGCGTGGCAGGTGGAGGGCAGCGGGGGTCCTCGGCCTGGATGGGGGAAGGGTCAGGTAATGGAGATCGCGCCGGTGCCGCACCGGACGACGCGTGGCGAATGGCGGCGGCTCGCACTCGGGCTGCTGGTGCTCGTCCCTGTCGTCCTGCTCGTGGTGCTCCCGGCCGTCCTGGGCCTCGACCGCTACGTCGTCACCGATCGCGCCATGGACGGCTCGTTGGCCCGTGGCGCGGTCGTGCTCGCACGCGAGGTGCCGCCCTCCGACCTGCAGGTCGGTGACGTCATCACCTTCGCTCAGCCCGACGCCGAGACCGACGAGTTGATCGTGCGCCGGATCGTGGACATCGACGACGGCGTCGCGACGACCCAGGCCGACACCGCCGGTGCGCCCGACCCCTGGCGGCTCCCGCTGACCGACACGGCCTACGCCAGGGTCTCGGTCGGTGTGCCCTGGATGGGCTACCCGTTCGTCCTCGACGGAGGCTGGATCTGGCTCGCGATGGCGGCCGCGGCGGCGCTGTGGGTCGCGCTGTTCGCCAACTGGAGATCGCCGACCAAGGTCGTCAAGACGGCCCAGACCGGGGTGCCGGTCACCTGAGGAGGAGAAAGGTCCAGACCACCCGAAAGGTCCGGTTCGGAGCGTTGGTGCACGCCGCCGGTCTGATCCGGCCTATCATCGCGGCATGCCGCAGAGAGTCCTCGTCGTGGAAGACGAGGAGGACATCGCTTTTCCGCTCGTGCGCACCCTTGAGCGTGAAGGCTACGACGTCCACTGGGTCGACTCCGGACAGAAAGCGCTCGACGACGTGTCGGCGCGCCACGCGGATGTCGTCATCCTCGACCTCGGACTCCCCGACATGGACGGCCTCGAGGTCTGCCGCAAGGCACGCGACAACGGCTACGACGGCGCGATCATGATCGTGACCGCGCGGGCCGGCGAGCTCGACCGGGTGGTGGGCCTCGACTACGGCGCCGACGACTACATGGCCAAGCCCTTCGGCCTGGCCGAGTTGCAAGCCCGGGTGCGCGCCCTGCTGCGGCGTACCAACAACAACTCCAACGGCGGAGACAACGGCGCCGAGGGCGGTCTGCGCATCGACGTGGCGGCCCGCCGGGTCTTCTCGGGCGACGACGAGGTGCCGCTGACCGGCAAGGAGTTCGAGGTCCTCAACGTCCTGGTGGCCAACAAGGACAAGGTCGTCTCCCGCACTCGCCTGATGGCCGATGTGTGGGACGAGAACTGGTACGGCTCGACCAAGACCCTCGACGTGACCATCGGTCGGCTCCGGCAGAAGCTCGAGAGCGTCGGGGTCCAGGAGAAGGTCGTCGCGGTGCGAGGCGTCGGGTTCCGCCTCGAGGGCAGCCCCTCCGACTGACAGCGGGGGTTCTCTGTGCGGGCACGGCTGACGGCGGCCTTCGTCGTGCTGAGCCTGGTGCTCGTTCTCGGAGCGCTGGGCGTGCGCTCCTATACCGCGCACGGGCTGCTGCGCACCCACGAGGCCCGCGAGCTGCGCGCCCAGGCCTCCGACCTGGCACTGATCCTCGAACAGCGCGCCGAGCTGGGGCGCCCCATCGACCGGAGCTACTTGTCCGGCCGGGTCGACGAGGCCCAGCGGCTGACCTTCGAACCGGGCGACGGCAGTGAACCCGTGGTGGTGGAAGGACCCGAGTTCGTCGACGACTCCGGTGCGATGGAGACCATGGTCGACGCCGACGGCGGCACGCTTACCGTGCGCCAGTCAGGATCGGTGCTCGACGAGCTCGGCGCCGACGATGTCGGCTCGTTGGGCTTCCTCGTGCTCCTGATCGGGCTCCTCGCCGCGCTCGCGGGATATGTGCTGGCGTCGCTGATGGCCCAGCCGTTCCGGCAGTTGGCCGTGGCGGCCGGCCAGCTCGGCCGGGGCCGCTTCGACCTCGACCTGCCGCGCACCCGGATCCCGGAGGCGCGGGCGATCAGAGACGCGTTGCTCACCTCGGCCGGGCAGCTCCAGGAGCGGCTCACCTCCGAGCAGGCCTTCGCCGAGCACGCCTCGCACGTCCTCCGTACGCCGCTCACCGGGCTCCGGCTCGAGCTGGAAGACCTGGCCGGGCGGCCCGACGTACCCGCCGACGCCCGCGAGTCCGCCGCCCGCTCGGTCGGCCGGATCGAGGCGATGGACGCTGTCGCCGGCGATCTGGTCGCGTTGGCCCGGCGCGGCGCCCTGGTCGCCGGCGCGGAGATCCCGCTCCGCGATCTGGCGGCGCAGGCCGCGCAGACGTGGGCGGACGCCCTTGCTGAGCAGGACCGTGCGCTGACTGCGGCCGTCGAGGGTCAGATCGACACGACGTACACCCCCGGTCCAGTCGAGCACATCCTCGACCTCCTCCTCGCCGATGTGTTGCGCCGTGGGCGCGGGCCGGTGCGGCTGGTCTTCGACTCCGACACCGAGGGCCACCTCTCGATCGACGTCTCGTGTCCCGAGGTCCGCGACGCGACCAAGCCGCACGCCGACGTCGCCATCACCCAGGCCCGCGCGGTGGTGACTGCTCTCGGAGGTCGGCTGACCGGCGAGACTCCCGAGCACCTGGCGATCCTGCTGCCCCGTCGCTGACCGCGGACGCTGGTCTATCCAGCGTCGGGCTTGGGCGGAGGCACGGGACTGGGCAGATAGCGACCGGCGTTGCCCTGGGGACGCGTGCCGTCGAGGTCGTCGATGCCGTAGTGCTCCGCGAGTTCGCCGACGTCGACCACCTGTCCGGTGAACCGCAGGGCGTCCGGGTCGGCGGCGATCGCAGCGATCACCCGCCCCGCGAGGTGCGGGGTCTCGGTCCGGCCGGCCAGCTCCTCCTCGGTGTGGTGGGTGAGCATCAGTTCGGTGCGCATCCACCCGGGTGCCACCGCGATCACCGGGACGCGCCGGTCCTGGAGGTGGTAGCCGAGCGCGTAGACCAGCCGGTTCTTCGCGGCCTTGCTCGACTCGTAGGGCACCCATGCCGGCGGCTCGGGGGTGTGCCACGTCGTGGTGAGGATCAGCCCGCGCTGCGCGGGCCCCATGTCGAGCCGCAGCGCGAGCATCGAGGTGACGAAATCGCTGTACGCGCCCCCGAGCAGCATCGCCCGGAACTGCTCCATCGGCTCGTCCCACACCTCCTCGCCGTCCGGTTCCTCGTGGTGGTCATGGCCGCCCCACGCGTTGTTGACCAGCACGTCCAGGTGGCCGTGCCGGTGCAGGACGTCGCGCAGCATCGCCTCGACCTCCGTAGGCTCG
Organism: Nocardioides sp.; assembly: GCA_003519585.1. Lineage (GTDB taxonomy): Bacteria > Actinomycetota > Actinomycetes > Propionibacteriales > Nocardioidaceae > Nocardioides. The sequence continues at coordinate 8,908 of DOWL01000067.1, forward strand.
GTGTGGTCGCAGCGCTGGGTCTCGCCGGTCCCGCCGGCCGCGCGTACGGCGTCGAGCGTGCCCTCGAGTGTCAGGTCGTCGACCGCGGTCTGGGTGGCGTGCTCGCGGGTGCTGCGGCCCGTGCACACGACGTACGCCCCCGCGGCAGCCAGCTCGACCGCCGTGGCACGTCCGAGCCCCCGCGACGCTCCGCTGACCAGTGCCACCTGTCCGGATAGAGGTCGATCGTCCATCCCTCGATCCTGCCCGCTTCCGTCGGGGACCGCTTGACCGCGCTTGCGCTCCCTGCCGCTGCCGCGAGGTTGGAGCGGGCGATCATGCACAGTGCGCGGATATCCCTTCCACGCGGCCCGCGGTGAAGGCTAGGTTCGCGGACTGACGGGGCTGGCTCCCTCTCGGGATCGGGGTCTGATGACAACGACGCGCGCTGCGCAGACGTGGGCGTGCGGGCGCCGGGTGCTGGTCCTCCTGCTGCCCGTGGTGCTGCTGAGTGCCTGCTCGGGAGGCGATCCGAAACCTCGGTTCGGCGAGTCCTCGCCATCAGTGGAATCGGTCCCAACGGCTTCTGAATCGGGCACTAGCGCTCCTCCGCAGGCGGCCCTGGATCCCGAGGAGACGGTTCGTGGCTGGGTTGCCGCTCGCAACGCTGCCCTTCAATCGGGGGACACCAATGCTGCGGAGGCGTTAGCCACAGGATCGTGCGCGACTTGTCAGGACTCGCTCCAACCGATCCGAGATGTGTACGGCCATGGTGGTCACTTCGAGACCAGCGGATGGACGGTCCTCGCCTCTCGCGTGGCGAAGCAGTCGCGCGGTCGTGCCGAGGTCTCGACGGGGATCGAGTACGCCGCCGGCCGAACCTATCCCGACGCATCTGCCGAGCCGGTCACCTACGACGCCGAGAAGCACGTCGTGGTGTTCAAACTTGTTAAGGAGAACGAGGTCTGGCGACTGGCGTTCATCGGGTACCTGTCGTGATGCCGCGCGTGGCGTGGTTCCTCACGTGGATCACAGCACTGGTCCTGCTGCCCGTGAGTGCGGCTCGAGCCGACTGCTCCTGGGTGACCCAGGTCGTGAACGCCCAAGGGGCCGTGCAGACCAACACCACCTACGTGTGTAGCGGCACGACGTCAGCGACAGCCGCGCAAGGTCAGGGGGCGGAGCCGCCCTCGGAGATGAACCTCGACGCCATCTGCACCAGCACAGCCATGTCTCTCGGACTGGATCCTTACGAAGTCTGCGCGGCGCTCGCGGACAGCTCCACGGGTGGGGTGACGCCTGCCTTGGTCGCCGAAGCGTTCAGCACTGTCCCGCTGCCCGCATCGCAGCTCTCGGTCCAGCCGCCCGGTGGCCGCACGTTGGTCAACTTCGACACCAACTCCTTCACCGAGACCGGCGAGTTCGACCGCGCGGTGAACCTGTTGGGGCAGCGGGTGGAGTTGCACGTCGTGCCCTCGGTCTTCACCTCGCGGTTCGGTGACGGGGCGACCCTGGCCACCGACGACCCGGGGTCGCCGTACCCGGACCTGGAGGTGACCCACCGCTACCTGCGCAAGGGTCGGGTGGCGCCGAGTGTGGACACGACCTACACCGCGCGGTTCCGAGTCGAGGGTGGACCGTGGCTCGACGTACCGGGCTCGGTGACGGTGAGCGGTGCGGCGGTCGACCTGGAGGTGGTGACGGCGACGCCGACCCTGATCGGGTCTCGGCGATGAGTTCTCCACAGTGCGCGGATATCCCTTCCCCGGTGGGCACCTGCGCACCTAAGTTCCGAGGCGCACGATCCATCTCGGGAATCGGGGTCTGATGACGGCGTACGCCGACACCACGCACGACGCGCTGCTCGAGCAGCTCGACGCGCACGTGCGCGAGGTCGTGCGGCGTGACGGTGTCGATCCGCAGGCCGACGCTGGTCTGGTCCGTCGGATCGCCGAGTCGGTGGTGCGCGAGCACGACGAGCGGAGCCTCACTGGCGTGGTGACGCCGGTGCCCGACGTGTCCGCGGTGGTGGGCGAACTCGTGGCCCGGGTGAGTGGCTTCGGCGCGCTCCAGCCCTACCTCGACGACCCGGCCGTCGAGGAGCTGTGGATCAACGACCCGGCCCGGGTGTTCGTGGCCCGGCAGGGGCGACACGAGCTCACCAACCTCGTGCTGACGCGGGCCCAGGTGCAGGAGCTCGTCGAGCGGATGCTGAAGAGCTCGGGGCGACGCATCGACCTGAGCACGCCGTTCGTCGACGCGATGCTGCCCGAGGGGCATCGGCTGCACGTGGTGCTCGAGGGCATCAGTCGTGGCTTCAGTGCGGTCAAGACCGCAGTGATGAAAACCACTGCTATAGTCAGATCGTATGGCACACCCGCGCGGAGTTCCTCAAGCGCCTGCTATCTACGCGCGAATCAGCCTCGACCGCACAGGGCAAGCGCTAGGCGTTCAGAGGCAAGTCGAGGAGTGCCGAGAACGATGCCGGTCGCTCGGCTGGCCTGAGCCGAAGGTCTACTCCGACAACGACATTTCGGCACGCTCGGGCAAACGGCGGCCGAGCTTCGAGCAGCTTCTGCTCGATGTCGAGTCCGGATACGTCGATGGGATCGTCGCGTGGCACCTCGACCGGGTGTTGCGACGAGTCGTCGACCTTGAGCGAGTGCTCGACGCAATCGAGTCGCAGAAGGCTGCGGTCCCCGTGGTCTTTCTTCAAGCTGGTGAGATCGACTTGATGACACCTTCTGGGCGCCTCCTCGCTCGAATACTCGCTGCAGTCGCCGCCAATGAAGGTGACGTGAAGTCCGCACGCCTATCTGCACAGCGGGCGCAGGCCGCACAGTCAGGCCAGGCCCATGGGCCGCTCGGCTACGGATACGACGACCATCAGCGAATCATTCCGGAGGAAGCAGAAGTCATCCGAGAGGTCGCACAGCGCGTTCTCGACGGTGAGACGCTTTACTCGATCGCCTCTGACCTCAACGCTCGCGGCGTCGCCACCCCCGGGAGTGGCCGATGGGACGCGAGGCGCGTCGATCGCGCGGTTGAGCGCAATCAGCGCCCCGAGGTAGTAGCGGTCATCGCCGCGGTGCGTGGCAACGCCGCGGTCGCCGCTGGCGCGCTCGCCCGGATGTTGCGAAGGGCTGGTGGGACGCCGGCGCTCTGCACGGCTGCGTGGGTGCGTGACCAGCCTTGGGTGGACCACGTCAGTTCCGGGGACCATGGGCTGGATGACTCCACCGTTGCACGCCTGCTTGCGTCCGCTGGAATTCCGGCGGACCGTTCGTACTGGCGAGCCGCGAACGTCCGAGCGATGGTTCGCCGCGGATCGCTCTGCGGGTGGCGTGAGTTCAGCCCTGGCCAGCGTGGGGGATACGGAGAACTGGTTTCGCAAGGAGATTGGACGCCAATTCTCTCGAAGGCAGTGATTGAGGACATCCGGCGCATTACAGACCGGCCGTCTGCGAGGAGGGGCCGTGAGCCGAAGTACCTCCTGGCAGGAATCTTGAAGTGCGGGAAGTGCGGCTCCAGCCTGGCCGGCTCGCCGACCGGCAACGGCGGTTTCCGTTATGCGTGTTCGAAACAGCCTGGTCGATCCCATACGTGCGGTGGTCTCACGATAACGGGACCTCAGACTGACGTGGTCATCTCCATGGCGATCATCGACGCAGTCGCGGAAGCCAAGGTTCGATCAGGTGCGATCAAGCGTCGTAGTGGCAACGGCAGCGCCGCTGCCGTTGCCGCCGCAGAGAGCGAGATCGTTGAACTGGCTCGACTTCGCAAGCACTACGGTCTCGAGTTCGCAGCGAATCGGCTTCACGAAGATGAGTGGGATGCTCTGAGGGAAGGGTGGGCGATCCGGCAGCGTGAGGCCGAGCGGGTGCTTGGGCAGTGGACCCCAAACTTGCATGCTGTCCTGTCGGACGTGCCAAAGAAGCGAGCCGACATCGAGTCATGGTGGAACACGGCGCCGATGCGGCGGCGCCGGGACATCGTGCGGGCGCTGGTTGAGAGCATCGAGATCGCGCCGCGTGGTAAGTCGAACAACCGGTTCGATGACTCGCGGATAGGCGAGCCGATATGGCGAGCCTAAGCGGCGGGCTGATCCTCCGGCCGGACAGCGGGGACTTCAGCGGCCATGATCTCTGCGATTCGGTTGAGAACGTTGGCGCCCGCGATCACGGGTGGCTTGCCCTGCTCGACTCGGGCTTTCCGCGCCCGCCGTGAGTAGGCGTCTGCCATCTCACGAAGCGAGCGCTGTTGATCCGCCTGAGCGCTCCCTCCTTTAGCGCCGTGTAGTTGCTCGTTCATTGCGTGGCTCCCGAGGTGACTAGTGGGTGGCTAGTCACCTAGGTGTCTCTACGGCTCGGCTGCGATCAGTCTTCAGCGACCTATTTCGCACGGAGTGCACCGACATGAGACTGACGGCTTGAACCGCCCACTCTCTCCCGGGCCGGTCCGGGGATGGCGGTCAGTCAGATGTCGTAGTACTGACTGACTGACCCATGGTGACCTGCGCAAACGTCGAGATGTCCCGGCCATTTGTACCGGGCTTGTAACAGAGTAGCTTTTCTCGCTGGGGTCCTGGAGCGAAGGCAGCCAGCCTAGATTGATCTAGAAATCGGCCACTTTCTAGGGTCCCTGCCGACGGGGAAGGGGCTCGAAGATCCGGTGGGCCGAGTGTGGTCGTTGACACGAGTGCCCGCTATTGCCGAGTAGAGCGCCGTGCGGACTGTCAGTACCACGACTTGCACCCGTCGGTGTTCAGCGCAGGTCATCCAGGATGGTTGAGCCGGCGAGTACGTCGTGTTCGAGGATGCGGTGTGCTTCTTGGGGTTCCTCCAGCAGGGGGCTGTGGGCGGAGTTGTCGAACGTGTAGAAGCCCTTGACCGGGGCTTGAAGCTGCTGGAAGTAGTCCCGGGCCAATGCGGTGACGCAGGTGTAGTCGTAGTGGCCTTCCAGGAAGTACACCGGGATCTCCAGCGCGGGAACGGTCTCCCGGAGGTCGATCCTGATCAGCTGCTCCCAGAGATCGAAGCTGCGGGAGAAGGCCCGGCCGCGCCATAGGTTGACCTTCTCCTGCAGTGTGTAGCCGCGGAATCGCCAGGAGGCCAGGAAGATCCCGGTGATGACCGACCGCATGTCGTGGGTGGTGCCGATCCCGAGCTGGTGCATCGCTGTGTCGCGCAGCTTCAGGTACGCGTCAGGGGTTCCTTCGGTCATCGAGACCGGGGCCGCCTCCAGGTCGCGCACCATGTCGGTGTCCCCGCGTTCCCCGTAGGCGGCAACCATGTAGTCGTAGGCGATCTTCTCCGACTCGAGCTGATCCACCACCTGCGCCATTCCGACGTATGCCTTGTACCGCTCCGGTGACCGAGCTGCGGCCTGGATGGCGATGAAACTGCCCCACGAGTGGCCCAGCAGGTAGATGCGGTCCTGGCGGAATCGTTCGCGCAGGTAGTCGGTCACGGCGAGGGTGTCGTCGATGAACTGCTCGATCGTCATCGTCTCCGGGGGGATGTCGGAGTCGTAGGAGAGCGCGGCGCCGCGCTGGTCCCACCAGACGACCGTGAAGAGATCCTCGAGGTCCGTCGGATACTGCTGGGTGAGGGGGTAGTCCGGCATCCCTGGTCCGCCGTGGACCCACAGGAGGACGGGGTTGGACTTGTTCTCGCCGCGGATGACCATGCCCTGCTCTACGCCGTTGATCGCCACGGACAGCTTCTCCGAGATGCTCCCGGGCAGCCGATGGCCGTCGGCGTCGAGGAACGGCTCGGTGGTTCCGGGACTCCACCACCACAGCAGACCGGTGAGGCTGAGCGTCGAGACCAACACAATGATCACTCCTAGCCGGATCATTCGTCGGATCCGCCGGCGCCAGGCGGGTGCGGCGGGGGACGGCTCGAGACGGGGTTGTTGAGCCTCCACGTGAACCTTGTGTGAGGCGGTCATGGCGACTCCTCATCGCGCGTGAGTGCCCGGGTGGGCATCGGAGCGTCGGTGGGCGTCACGGACTCGCTCACGATCAGGCCCGCAAGGGGTCGGGCGTTCTCGCTGGTCTGCGGAGTAGGTAGGCGATGGCAATCAGGCCCACCATCGTGATGATCCGGTTCGCATCGATGGCTGGTCGCCAGTTGAGCTGGCCGTCCTTGATGATGTAGGCGCCAACGGGCCGGGCATTGGCTCCGAAGCCGGCGCCCTCACCTTCTTGCCCTCGCGGGTCGGTGCCGGAGCCGCCGCCGCCAGCGCCGGTCACGGCCGCGGCCGCGATGACGGTGAGACCGTCCTTCTCGTAGGGGTCAGCGAATACCCGCTTGACGGTGATCGCGTCGCTCGCCGTACCCAGTAGCTCAGTGACCTTCATGTGCACTCCTCCTCATGGCGCATTGATTCGTGGCGTGTTGGATCTCAAGGTGATGCATGCTGAGGCACCCTTTCCGTGCTGGAGGCTGCAGCTCGGCTGTCGGCGCGCTTGGCCCGGAGCAGGCCGGTCGCCCGCACGGCGGCCGTCGCGGCCAGCAGGAGGGCGAGGGCAGCGATGACGACGGCGAGGTCGGACGCCCAGGTCCACAGGCCACCCCACCCGTAGCTCAATGTCGGCACCAGTACGAGCAGGCCGACCCCCAGGGTACGGACCAGGATCCCTGCCCAGCCACGCGCCGGGTGTCGCGACGGTGATGGGGAGGTGACAGTAGGCACGGCCCGCAGCAGCCCCCACGCGGTTCCTGCCAGCAGGAGCAGGGCGACCAGGTCGAAGAGGGCGTAGAAGCGCCACATCGACGGGAGGTCCAGGACCGGCTGGCCGAGAGTGGAGTGCACCACGTTGCGGGTGATGCGGTCGGCGATGAAGGGGTTGCCCGGCACGGGCAGCTCGTTGCCGGCGTTGACCACGACGGCCACGGCCACGTCCCGGTCGGGGAAGAGGGTGAGCATGGTGGTGGTGTCGGGCGTGTTGCCGGGGTGGAACACGGCGTTCTCGCCCCAGGGCCCACCGACGAACCAGCCCATTGCGTAGCGGGAGTCCTGTCCGTCCGCCCAGGCGCCCAGGGTGGCGTCCGGTCCGCCGCCGAGCAAGGTCCGGATGCCGTCGGCCGAGACGATGCGGGTGCCGTCGGGGGCGAGGCCTTCTGCCAGGTGCATCGAGAGGTAGCGGCCAAGGTCGGCTGCGGTCGAGATCAGGTACCCGGCTGCGAGGGTTGCGTTCCGCCGGGTCGGCTCGGTCGCAACCGGCAGGCCGAACCAGAACCGGTGGCCGTCGGCCAGTACGTCGCTGCCCGCAGGGTCGGTGGTGGCGGAGCTGTGGGTCATGCCGAGCGGGGTGAAGATCTCACGCTGCACGTAGTCGCCGTACCTCATGCCCGAGGCGCGTTCGACGATCAGGCCGGCCAGGACGTAGTTGGCGTTGGCGTAGCCCCACGCTTCTCCGGGCGTCGAGGTGAGCTTGGCATCCTTGAGCTCGGCGATCGCTGCCAGCGGGGTGCCGTCGGCGGCCGAGGCCAACAGGGGACCACCGGCCAGGTCGTCGAGCCCGCTGGTCTGCTGTAGGAGGTCGCGCACGGTGATGTCATCGACGCGCTGGCCGTCTGCCAGCTCGAGCTCGGGGACGTAGTCGCGAACCGACGCCTCGAGGTCCACGAGGCCGGCGTCGACCAGCTGCATGACCGCCAGCGCCGTGAACGACTTCGTGGCGGAGCCGATCACGAACGGGGTGTCCGCCGTGACCTCACGATCACCGCCGGCGCTGCCGACACCGCGGGCATCGACCTGTCC
>DOWL01000067.1:16752-31930 GCA_003519585.1 Nocardioides sp.
GTGTCCTTTCGAGACCAGCGCGACAGCCCCACCCGGAACGCCGGACTCGGCGAGCTGCGCCTCGAGGACGCGCTCGGCCTCCCCGATCGAGACATCTGCCTGCCGCACCTCGCCGACCGGGGACGACCCAGGGCTCGCCGCCGCTGTCGCGCCGCCGAACGTCAGCAACACCAGCGCGACCAGCGCGGCCCGGCCTGCCCGGCCGGTCATGACGAGGGTCCGGTGCTGGTGAGGACGTCCGCGACCGTGCGGCGGGGGGTGGGCCGGACGGTTGGGCCATCGGTGGTGGCGTAGCCAATACGCAGCAGCAGCTGCGGTGAATCGACGCCGCCGAGCAGGGTGCCCAGCCGGACCCGGAGCGGCGGTACCTCGATGGGCTGGTTGAGGAACGACGCGGCCAGCCCGTGGGCTGCGGCGCGCAACAGGAGCACGGCGACCGCCCCACCCGCCGCCAGCCAGTCCGCGGGCGTGTCCCCGGCGGTGCTCAGAACCATCAGGGCGGGTGCCGTCCGGACGAGGTGTTCGTCCTTCCTCGCCTGGGTCGCGCCGGTGTTGAAGGTGGAAACCATCGTCGGTCCCAACACCGAGGCCAGGTCGGAGATACCGAAGGCGTAGCCGGGCATCCCGTCGGGTCGGCGGGTGCGGTTGGGGCGGATCCAGCCGGCCAGCTCGTGGCGGAAGTCGGCGTCGTCGAACTGGGTCCGGTCGCCCGCCCCGACCAGGGTGGCGATGGCCTTCTTGGTCTCGTCGTCGGTGAACGCGTGCAGGGTGGCTCCGGCCTGGTGCGTGTCGCGCTCGAGCTGCGCGAGGGTCTGGCGGCGGACGGGCCGGGTCTCGAAGTCGGCGCGGTGCGTGTGCCGCATGTCGATGGCCCTGAACAGCTGGTGATCGCCAGGCCGCGGCGTGCGCGCCTGCCCGAGGCCCACGACGGCGAGCAGGTCGGGGTCGGCGGTGTCGGGGAACGGCATCACGTCGCCGGCGTACCCGAAGTGCCGCAACGCCACGGTGAGGTGGGCCAGGGCGGCCCCGCAGCTCATCACCAGCTCTCGGTCGTCGGGGTCGACCACGGGCAGCCTTCGGCCGCGGTCGGCGTACAGGTGGAGCTGGCCGTCAACGATCTGGAACCGCCAGGGCTGGGTGTTGTGCCCCGAAGGTGCGCGGACGGCGTAGCGAAGCAGGAACCTCCAGATCTGCTCCTCGGTGCCACCGCGGGGGAAGCTCCCCGTGTCCTCAACGAGTGTGTACGGCTGCACAGCGTTCATCTCTGCCTCCCGGCGGGTGACGAGTCGGATCAGGGGGTCGGTGCGGTCTCGGCCAGAACCGTGGCCATCAGGTCCTCGAACTCAGCGGGCTGCTCCCACAGGGGGCGGTGCCCGGAGGTGTCGAAGGTGACGAGCGTCTTGCTCGGTGCCTGGAGCAGGTCGAACCACTGTTGGGCCGGTTCGGCACGCCCCGGCGCTTCATGAGCACCTTGAGCCAGGTAGACGGGCACGTCGAGGCTGGTGGCCTGGGTGCGGAAGTCGATGTCTTGGATCTGTGGGTAGAGCACCGAGAAGGTGTCCATGAACCCACCCAGGATGTGGAGCTGCTCGAGCAGGGTGTACTCCTCGACGAAGAGGTTCTCGCTCATCTGCCCCTCGCCCTCGGAGTTCCCCGCATGGCTGTAGGGGTAGACCTCCATCTCGTAGGAGACCGCCGCCTCGTAGTCGAGGATGTCCTCGTACGGCGGGGGACCGTTGTCGGTCAACATCGCCTCGAGGTCGGCGTCTCCCATTTCCCTGGCCCAGGCGAGCGTGTCGCGGTAGAAGATCGTGTCGGTCTCGACCGGGCTGACCATCTGTCCGACGCCGACGAAGGCCGAGAAGAGCTCAGGCTGGCGCTGCACGGCCAGGACTCCCAGGACGGTGCCCCAGGACTGGCCGACGAGGTAGACCTTGTCCTGCCCGAACCGGTCGCGCAGATAGTTGGTGACCGCCATGGTGTCGGCGACCGCTTGGTCCAGGGTCATCGAGGAGGCGGGGTCGAGCTGGTCGTAGGACTTCCCGGTGCCCCGCTGGTCGAAGGTGACGACCACGAAGTCGTCCTCGAGCGCCTGGCTGTGGCGCCGCATCGCACCCAGCTCGCTGCCGCCGGGACCGCCGGCCAGGAACAGCAGCACCGGGTTCTCCGCGCTGCGTCCGCGGATCATCAGCGCGAGGTCATGCCCGCCGATCTCCACCCGAGTCAGCTCCGCGACACTGCCAGCGACCGGCTGGCCGTCCGCATCGACGATCGGGTCGGTAGTCGCCGGCCGCGCGACGAACGCAGCCAAGGCCACAAGCACCAGCCCGGTGGCCACAGCGACACCGCGACGCAACCACAGGCCCAGCCCACTCAAGAAGCCCCGCCGCGGGCGCCCGGCCGACACCAGCCGCCGGGCTAAGCCCGCACCCAAGGCGGCTCCCAGCAACATCGGCAACAAGGCCAGCAGCCCGTGAACGCCGCGGCCGACCGTGAACGCCATGCCCCCGTAGGTGCTGCCCAGATGGATCCCGTCCACGGTCGGCCCCGACGTTCCGATCCGCGCCAGCTCGAAGACCACTGCGAAGGTGACTGGAGCCACGAGCATCGCCCATCGGGTCCGCAGCAGGAGCCCGGCGGCCAGCCCCACCAGCAGCCCGAGACCCATCGCGGACAGCCCCTCGAACGCCGACATCGGTCCGCGCGGCGTCCACCAGCCAGCGATCAGGCCATAGCCGACCGCGACGAGGAGCGCGAGGCCCCAAGCAAGCCGCTTGTCTGCCACCACACGCAAGAGCGCACCGACTCGGCCCTCGCCGCTGGTGATGACCTCAGTCCGCGCTGCCTTCCCGGGAGGCTGTTCCACGTGCGGGACAGGAGGGGGATTGGTGTGCACACTCATCACGGACGCTCCTGACCCAGGCCTTCGGCCGGGCAGTCGCTCGGCCGCACCGTCCCTGACTTGCGTGCCGTGAGGCACGCCGTGGGGACTTCAGCCTTCCCGTCCATCCTCACCAACTGCCTCATCCCAGCGGCAGGGCCAAGCGACTCCCCGGACGAGGGCCTATGGCCCAAGAGGGCCTGTGAGCCTCGCTATCAGCGGTCCGTCGCTACCACTGTGCCGGCTGGGCAGGCCTCGTCGGTACGGTCCGCCGGAGGTTCTTGTGCTCGAGGAAGTCCCACGCCAGGCCCACCGAAAGAAGCGGCAGGCGCATAGAACCTGCGCCTGCGAATCTTGGCGACCGCTGTGACGTTTTGAGCGACTGCTACCCGTGGGGGCTCCTCGCGCCGGTCGGTGTCTCGCTCACAAGCTCCCGGGCGCGGCAACCGCCGGACGGAACCCGCGCGCGATCATCCAGACCGCTAGCACCATCTCCTGCACGGCCAGGGGCAGGCTGAGGAGGTTCACCTCGGAGGAGTTGATGCCGACAGCTCCGTACATGGCGAGCAGGTAGGCGGCAGCGTAGAGCGGGATCCCGATGAGACCCCACGAGACGATCCAGCGGGGGGCGATGCGCGACCGGTAGAGCAGGGCGTAGAACAGGGCGGCGCCTACGCAGAACACCAGCGACATGATGACGCTGGCGCCATCAGCGTCGATCACGAGGTTGCCCAGACGCACGCCAGCTGGTGAGGCCGTGCCCGGTCCTGCCGCCATGGTCTCGGCCAGGGGCACGAGCAGCAGCCATGCGGTGGCGACGATGACGTAGGTGGTCGCCTCAACCGCCCCCCGAATGATCAGGTAGGCCGTGGCCAGCACTTCGTCCACGCGCCGCAACACGGGGAAGAGCACCACGGCGAGCAACGCGAGCGAGAGGCCCATGACAAGCACGAGCAGCGCTCCCGTCGCGACTCTGCCGGAGTGGTCCGCTGCGTAGGCGAGCGGGTCGTCCGCGTTGTGCACCGGAAAATACGTGAGGGCTTTGCTGAGGATGCCCGCCGCTGTCCCGATGATGAACAGGACCCCCGCCGTCGTGGCGGCAGCCCTGTGCTCACGCACGCTGTTGTCGGATCGAGAATCGCCTTGAGGACGTGGTGGATACGACTTCGTAGATGACATGATCGACACACCTCCCTCACTCTGCATCGTGCAACGGCTTCCGCGGTGAGGTCAGAGGCGAAAGACCTCTTCCAGATGGGACCGGTAGCGCCGGATGGCTTCGAAGCTCGCGACGCACCTAGCGCTCCCCACCCCAAGATCTCGCGCGGCCGCTGTGCGTCGCCGAAACCGGTCTGCTCCTCACCGCCCTCCATCGGACCATCCCCATCGGCCCGACCCCCATCGGAGCAACCCCCATCGGGGCCTGCCGCGCAGCCTTCGCCGCCGTCGCTGCCTGGCTCGACGTGCCCGACTCGCCGGGCCACTGGCGAGGGTCACCGTGGAGTGATGCACTGGGCGGATGCACGGGGTTCTCGCCGCGACATCAGCGCAGTGAGAAGGGCGGGTACCGGTCAGTGACCAGAAGGATCGCGTATGCCTGGACCCGCAGCCACCAGCGGCCGACCCCGACGACAAAGTCGAACAACCCCCGCGGATACCGACCAGTGAACACGATCGCAAACCACGAGATGAGCACCGCGAAGAAGGCGGCCACTGACAAGAAGAACAGAACCAGGATGTGCGGAAGCGCGAGCAGCCACTTCACCAGGGGCAACCAGCGGTTCAGGTCTCGCTCGACGTCCGGATAGTCGATCTCGAGGTGAACCTCCTGCTCCTCGACCGTCGAGGGGTACTCGTCGGTCAGCAGCACGAAGTAGGCGCAGACGCGGGCGCCGAACCGGGTGAGCTCGAGTGCGAAGTCGAACCACCAGCGCGGATAGCGGCGACGGAACAGGATCATCAGCAACGTCGACAGGAACAGGCAGCTGACGATCCCGCCGCTCGTGGTGCTCACCGCCTCGCCGCTCTGGTCAATGACCGTCTGCGTCGCGCCGGCCGTGAGCACCCCGTAGATGATCGCGATCGGAATGATCAGCACCACTCGGAGCAAGGTCTTCACTCGGTCGAGCTGAGCCGGGTAGTCAACCTGAAGACGCGCGGGGTAGGCGACGGGTGCTGCATGCGTGCTCTGGTCAGACACAGGGGCCTCCGGGTGCGTCACATTCTCTGCGATCAAGGGTGCCGCTGGCGCGACGCTCCTGCGGAGAGGCGTAGGTCCCTTCATCCTAGGACCGCCCGCGGTGCGGCGGTGGTGACGCGGGAGGGCTTTGGACTCTAGAGGCTGTGTTGCGCCGCGACCAGACTCGACCTATGCGCGCGCAGTCGAGATCGTCGACGTTGCTCGCCAGAATCGGCGTGACGATCGGCGGCGAGGGGGTCGAGGCGTCTGCTGGCGTGCGCAGTGGATCGTCTCCCGGGAAGGGGGCAACATGAGCGCCACCGATGCGGCGAGGGTCGGCACCGGGTTGGCCTTCGTGGTCATGCCGCTGGTGTTCGTGTTCGCGTTCGCGACCCATCCTGACCTCCTGCGACCGCGGGTCTTGGGTCCCGAGCAGTTGATCGACCGGGCACGAGGAAGACGCCTGCTGCACGCCGGCCACGGTCTCGTCACCCTCAACACAGGGTTGATGATCGTCGTTGCGCTGCACCTCGGGAGTCTCGTGAGAAGCCACGGCGCCGACTGGGCCGGCCTCGTTGGCACGCTCCTGGCCGTGCTGGGCACCGTGTGCCTTGCTGCCGACAAGGGAGCCCTCTGTCTGACCATGAGCGCCCTGGATGACCTCAGCGATGTCGAGTTCGCGGCCGCGAGACCCGCCTTGTCTGCGATCTTCGCCAAGAAGGGCTGGTTGTGGCTCCTGTGGGGCATTGTCCTGATCCCCATCGGCTTCGCTGTGCTGGCCATCGCGGCACTGACCTCTGGGGCAACCTCCCCATGGGTGGCCATTCTTCTGCTCGTCGGGGTGCTGCTCATCGGATTCCCTGACGGAGCCGAGATCGTCAACCTCGGCGCGGCCATCACCATGGCCGCGGGCCTGGTCCCGTTCGGTCTGACGATGATCCTCCAGTAGGTCGACGACCGCAGCCGGTAGTCCTGGCCAGGTTGACTTCGGTGTGGGCGTGCCGAGCGCAACGTGGGTCATCGGCCGGGTTGCAGGTAGTTGTCGTACAGCGCGCCTCGACCGCCTTGATTGGAACAACGCGATTCAGATGGCGAGGGCGCGCCGACAGCCCCTGATGACGGACGTCTTGTTGCAGACCGACGAGGAGGTCGCATCCACGAGCCCCGGACAGGAGGGCGGGATAATCACTTTCGGCATGACCCGGGCAGGCCGCCACCGCGCCGAACACCTCGCCCCTTCGGCCATCTCAGCCCGTCGGCGCAAGGGGGCCGGAGGGCCCTTGACCTTCGGGCTTTGGACTCTGGAGGCCGGGCACACGCCACGACCAGACTCAAGGTATGAGCACGCAGTCGCGCACTCCTCCCGACGTGCGGGGGTGGCCTGAAACGCGTATCGGACGGTGGGCGATCACGCTCGCAGGGTTGAGCGTCGCAGGCATCGTCCTGCTCGTGCTTTCGTTCGCGCTCGACATCGTCGAACCGGCCGACAGCTACACCGACAGCTGGGCACAGCTCGTGTGGGGCGCGGGCATCTGGGGCTGCGCGGTCGCGGCGTTCGTCGCCGGCCTTGTCGCGATCCTCCGGCACCACGAGCGGTCCTGGATGGTCATGCTGGCCACCGCTCTGGGCCTGCTTCCCCTCCTGATGCTGCTCTCGGAGATCGCATTGGGCGAGTTCTGATCCTGCTGCACGTGTGTTGGAAGGAGTTTGCGATGACCATGACCAGCTCCCCGCCTGACTCGAGCGCCGAGGTGATCGGAGTCGGCCTCACTCGCACGGCTCGTATCACCGGGCTGCTCTATCTCGGACTGGCCGTCACCGGGGCACTCGGCTACCAGTTGGTCCGCGGCCAGCTCTATGTCGCCGACGACCCCGCCGGCACGTTGTCCAACCTGGTCGAACACACGGCGACCGCGCGGCTGGGCATCGTGCTCGAGCTGGGCATCGTGTTGACCCAGGCCCTGGCGGCGGTGTGGTTCTACCGTCTGTTCCGCAGTGTCGACTCCTTCGCTGCGGGGTTGGTCGCGGTGTTCGGGATGGTCAACGCGGTGGCGATCTTGGGCAGTGCCGCGGTGCTCGCCACGGCCCTCGACGTCGCCGATGACAGGTCGTTGGCCGTGTCCGGCGGTGCGGCAGCCACCGTCCAGTTGCTGTATGTCATCAGCGGTCATCTCTGGGGAGTCGGGGGCTTGTTCTTCGGCCTGTGGCTGATCCCGATGGGCTGGCTCGTGGTGCGCTCGCGGTGGCTGCCGCGGCCGTTGGGCCAGCTGCTCATGGTCGGCGGAGCGGGCTACGTGCTCAGCACCTTCGTCAGCTACGTGTTCGCGGATGCCGATCTCGTGGCCGGGCTGCTGACCGTCCCCGCCACGATCGGTGAGCTCTGGATCATCGGATACCTGATCCTCTTCGGGGTCCGCGACCACGCCCGACCGGATCGCGAGAACG
Source organism: Nocardioides sp. (assembly GCA_003519585.1). Lineage (GTDB taxonomy): Bacteria > Actinomycetota > Actinomycetes > Propionibacteriales > Nocardioidaceae > Nocardioides. Next base: position 24,258 of record DOWL01000067.1, read on the forward strand.
CTCCCGTTACGGCCACCTGAGCGACATCCACGACCGTGATGAACGGCCGCTCACCCTGGGACTTGCGCCTCTGCCGGGTTGGGGAGTGACGGAGCAGGGTCGAACTGGAGGCGGGATCCTCCGTCCCCCGGCATCGGGAGCCGCAGCCCCAAGAACAACCTGTTGGAGGCCACCATGTCCGCCAGGACCTACTACCAGGACTACTGGATCAACCCACGGATCAAGATCGCCGCACTGTGGACATCGATGATGTTCGTCTTCGCGTACGTGGACTTGTTCAGCATGTACCGAGCCGACATCCGTGCCGACATCGAAGCCGGCAAGCTGTTCGCCTTCACCATCGGACAAGGCTTCTTGCTCGGCGTCACCATCTACATCGTGGTTCCCAGCCTGCTGCTGTTCCTCAGCCTCGTCCTGCCGGTGAGGGTCACGCGGATCGCCAACATGATTGCGGCGGTCCTCTACGCCGTCACGATCGCCGGGGGCGCCATCGGCGAGTGGAACTACTACATCCTGGGCAGCATCACCGAGGTCGCCTTGCTGGCCGGTGTCGTCTACTACGCATGGACCTGGCCGAAGTCGACCGACGCTGGTGCCCCGGTATCGGACGAGTCGCGGGCCGGTACACGGGTGCCCTCCGTGCCGAAGGTGCACGGCTAGCTCGGCGCCCGGTTTGCGGAACGCGGAGGTCACCATGATTACGCAGATAGCGAAGCCAAAGGGACCAGGAGATGGGTGCTGCTGCTGCTGATCGCGTGTCCGGTCGCGTTGACCAGAGCGGTCGACGTCCCGATCCATTCAGCCTAGAGCCCGAGCTGGGAGGAAGCAGCGCATGAAGGCAGCCGTATTCACCGAGTACGGGCCCCCCGAGGTCCTCCATCTCTCGGAGGTCGCAGACCCGGTCCCCGGGGACCGGGACGTGATGGTCAGGGTTCGTGCGACCTCGGTCAACTTCGGGGATTTGCTGGTGCGCAACTTCAGGGCGATCTCTCCCCGGAAGTTCCACATGCCCTTTGTTTTCTGGCTGATCGGGAAGGGCGCCTTCGGCTTCACCAGGCCACGCAGGACCGTGCTGGGCAGCGAGTTCGCCGGCGAGGTGGTCGCTGTAGGGCGAGACGTCACGCGGTTCAAGGTCGGCGAGCAGGTCTTCGGGTACTCCGGTCCCCAGATGGGTGCGTACGCGGAGTACCTGTGTGTACCGGAGGACGCGGTGATGACCTCCAAACCGAGCACCCTGACCGACGAGGAAGCCGCTGCCATCCCCTACGGCGCAATCATGGCGCTGGGGCTGCTCCGCAAGTCGCACATCCGGCCCGGGCAGCGGATCCTCATCGTCGGAGCCTCCGGGGGGATAGGCCCGGCAATAGTGCAGCTCGCGGTGTCGCAGTTCGGTGCGCACGTGACCGGGGTGTGCGGGACGTCGAGGGTCGACTACGTGCGGGCACTGGGAGCCGAGAAGGTCATCGACTACACCCAACAGGACTACCTCGACAGCGGCGAGACCTACGACGTGATCATCGACATCCTGGGCAAGAGCTCGTTCAGGCGGACCAAGGGCTCGCTCACGCCGCACGGACGCCTCGTCTTCGTCAGCTTCAAGACCAAGCAGCTGTGCCAGATGCTGTGGACGTCGCTGGTCGGCGACAGGAAGGTCCTCTGCGTGCTGGTCAACGAGAAACCCGATGACCTCGTCTTCATCAAGAGCCTGATCGAGGCGGGGAAGATCCGGTCGGTCGTGGACAAGGTCTTCCCCCTGCAACAGGCAGCCCAGGCCCACAAGTACGCCGAGAGCGGGGCGAAGACGGGAGCAGTGGTCATCACGGTCCGTGACCGCCGAGACGAAGGAGACAACCATGAGCGAGCCGCTGCTCCTCGACAACTACTTGCCGACCTGGGACCACGAGATCTCCATCTCGCAGCTGTTTCGTGCACCCCCGGACGAGGTGTTCGACGCGATCACGAACCTTGACCTGTTCCGCCTCCCGGTGGCCCGGGTGCTGCTTGAGGCCCGCGGCCTGCCCAGCCGCCTGGCCGACGCGGCGGCGCGGCGCCACGGCGAAACGGTCGCGCCGGAGCCGCCGACCTTCCGGGTGCGGGACCTGCCGGCCCGCGGCTGGATCCCGCTGGGCGAGCGGCCCGGCACCGAGCTGGTCTACGGCGCGGTCGGCCAGCCGTGGAAGGGAACCGGTGGCCAGGCGCCCGAGCCCCCGGTGACCGCCGAGACCTTCGCGGCCTTCGCCGAACCGGGGTTCGCCAAACTGGCGGAGAGCACCGTGGTCATCCCGTACGGCATGGGTGGATGCGTCCTGACGTTGGAGAGCCGTGTGGTGATGACCGACGACCACAGCCGGCGTCGGTTCCGGCGTTACTGGCAAGCGGCAGGACCGTTCATCCGGCTGATGCGGCCCACGGCCATGCGCGCCCTGGAGCGGCAACTGCGTCGCGCCGCCTACTGGCACGGCGTCGCCGACGCCGACCAGCGAGCCTTTAGAACCTGAGGGCCCATGGACGCACCCATGGACGCCCTGTCATCGACGGATCACGTCGTATCACAACTGGATCCCGCTGCGGGACGCACACGCCACACTCTGCCTTGCCAGCATCAGTCGTAATTGCGTGGTTTCGGCCGCACCACCAGGCGGAGCAACTCCGTATGGCGTAGCGACCGACTGCAGTTCGAGCTCTACGTCAGAAGTGACTACAGGTCGTAGTTCTGACTGACTGACCCATGCTGACCTGCGCAAACGTCGAGGACTTTCATGTACTTGTACCACGCTTGTAACGAATGCGGACCTGATGCCACGCCCGCCGAGTCCCTGGTCGTTGGCCAACACTTGCGGTTCTCGTTGCCTGAGTGACGGGGAGTGGGCCGGACGCCCCGGCCGCGTTTGACAAGGCCCTCGCCGATTTTCGGGTCCTCAGCTCCGGATGCCCGGCGCTGACCTGGCGACTGCCAAAGCGTTCAGTGTGAGTAGTCGTGATCCTCCGGCTACCTCTCAGCAGGTGGGGGTGGGGTCCCAACCGCGGCGACCTTGATGCATGCCGGGGTTGTGGTCGGCACTGAAGCCAACCGTCTGTGCGCATGTGCTGACGTGGTCGCCGAAGTCGTCCGCGGCGGCCGCCGGTGTCCCCGCGCCCACCGTCAGTACCGCAGCCCTAGGGCAGTTCCGATAGCAGCAAGCCGGGTCATCTGTTTGAACATTGGTATCTCCTTGGTTTCTTCATGCGTGCGCCGTGTGCGCATTACTCAGTCGTTCTGGGATGGGGGAGCCAGCGATGCCGCGCAGAAGCACGATTGCGGCAAGGAGGAGGACGGCGATCCACCCAAGTCCGAGTGCGAGGGAGTTTGCCTCGTCGAAGCTGCTGGTGAGTGCGCCGTCGATCATGACTCGGGTGCCGGCGTACCCGGGCAGCCAGTGTGCCCAAGTCGCGGGTTCGCCGCGCAGCATGGGGCTCTGCCCGATGCCCAGGTCGAGGAAGGGGATGAGGAAGGCCATGAAGGTGCCGCTGACCCGGCCGAAGATCGGGCCGAGGAGGACGCCGATCAAGGCGTAGGTGACGGCGAGGAGGGCGATGCCGCCGATGTAGACGCCCCAGTTGCTCGCGTCGAACACGGTGGCGGTGACCGCGAGCGAGACCGCGGTGGCGACGGCGGCGGCAGCGAGCACCATGGTGAGTCGGGTGACCAGCAGGACGGCTGGGCGTTGGCCCGCGAGGGCAAGGCGACGGTCGGCGGCTCGGGCGTCGAGGACGACGAAGAGGCCGACCAGGGCGGCCAGCGAGGCGACGGCCACCGGTGCCATGGTGCCGGCGTGCATGTCGGCGGGGTCGACCATCGTCGTGATTTTTACGCCGGCCTCGCGGAGTACGACCGGGGTGTGCCCGTGCGGGGTGATCGCGTCGGACAGGAGGATGAAGACCGTCGGGACGATCGCGAGCAGGAGCCACAGCACCGGGGTGCGCCTCCAGTCGTGCCAGCCCATGCGCAGGCCCGTGAGCAGTTGGCCGACCGGCCCCGTGCGGCCAGTCCGTGGGGTGCGCCCGGTGGTTGTGGTGCCGGCGATGACCCACATGGCCAGGGCCACGGCGGCGGCCACCCATCCGAGCGACAGTGCGAGCTCTCCGGGTCCACCGTGACCGGAGGGGAGGGCCACTGTCCACAGCGAGATGAAGTGGGTGGGCAGCAGCCGCAGCACCGGGGACTCCGAGCCGCTAAGGGTGGGGCCGAAGAAGACGTCGAGGATCCAGATGAACATCAGGATCACTGTGCCGTTGACCGCGTTCGGAACGAGAGCCCCCACGACCGCCCCGAGGCCGAGGTAGACGACCGCGAACATGGCTGTGCCGGCGGCTACCCGCCACGGGTCGTCGAGCGGTCCTCGGGCGGCGAGGGCGAGCACCGCGACCAGGGTCGCCAACAGGGCCAGCACGGCCCCGGCCGTCAGCCGGGCGGTCGCCAGCCGGACCCGCGCCAGTCCGGCCAGCGCGAGCCGTCGGTCGGTGGTGCGGGCGGACGATATCTGGAAGTACATCGCGACCGCGGTGAGGAAGGCGGCCGCCCATCCCGCGGTGACGGTCTCGACGGCGGGGCCGCCTCCGGTGCCGCCGAGCAGCCGAGCGGCGTCGGCCATTGGTGGGGCTGCGACCACGACGAAGACAACGGGTATGACAGCGAGCAGGACCAGGTTCGGGCCGTTCCTTGAGTAGTCGGCCAGGAAGCATCGGACCAAGAGTGCGTTGGTGGTCATCGTGCCCACGTCTTGCCATCGCGGATCTCGACGATCCGGTCGAACCGCGCCTCGTCGACGACGAAGTGGCTGACGATCAGTACCGTCCGGCCGGTGGCGCGGCGCTCGTCCACAAGGTCCCAGAACTTCAGGTAGGTGTCCCAGTCGAACCCGGCGTACGGCTCGTCGAGCAGCAGTAGCGCCGGATCGGGCAGCAGCGCCAGGCCCAGGTTGAGCTTGGCGAGGGTTCCGCCGGAGAGTCGGTCCGCCCGGGTTCCGGCGAAGCGCTCGAAACCCAGGGAGTCGTAGATGGCCGCCCGGCTCTCCCGCTCATGCCGGGGGGTCATGCCGTAGGCGCGGCCGAACAACTCGAAATGCTCGTCGCAGGTCAGCCGCGGGTAGACCAACGGCTCCTGGGGGCAATAGCCGACCATGCCGCTCCTGGTGAGGGTGCCCGCATCGGCTCGGAGGTCGCCGACCAGGATCCTCATCAGCGTCGACTTCCCGGAACCGTTCTCGCCGACGAGGCCGACGACCTCGCCTTGCTCCAGGGTGATCTCCGCTCCGGTAAGAACCCGAACCCGACTTCGGGGCGACCACAGGTTGCGTCTATATGACTTCTCGACCCCGGCCGCTGCGAGGACTGCCCCCTTGCGTCTCGCATCCGGGTGGGCTGCGATCGTCGGGGAAGCTTCAACTGGCACTGCGGGCTGTTCGAGTTGCGAGCTTTCAGTCATCACTGCCCCCTCGCGTCAGCCGGCAGCCGGACCGGCGTGAGTGGCCGCCAGGGTCAGTCCTGGCGGGCGACAAGGCCGCGCTTGCGGTGGTGTGCACCGGCCGAGTGGCCAGATGCCTGCCGGTGACTGGCGCCGTTGGCTGGGTGTGGGACGGGCGTTGCATGGTCGTCACTTCTTCGAGCGGGCAATCCTGGCGAGACCGGGGCCTGCGGTTGGGTGCTTACTTGTGGTTGTGGCCGCCGGGCATCATGACCATCATGGCGGCCATCATCGCCACGCAGCCCAGGGCCCACAGCAGTGCGTCGGAGCCCGCGGTTCCGGACACGATGAGCACCAGCACAATCGCGATCATCGGAACGCAGCAGATGAGCATCATCCACCGGTGCCCCGCGTGGGCGTCGTGGCCCGTGTGGGGGTTCAGTTGCTCTTGGTCGGTCTTCTGCGCGGAGCTTTTGGGCAGGCCCCAGAGGGGGCGGTCGGGGCCGGTTGCGGGGCTGGTCATGACACCTTCTCCTTCAGTGATGACGGCACGTGGCCGAGGCGGGCGTAGAGCGGGCAGTGCCCGAGGGCGCCGGTGACCACCAGGTCGAGGCCGGCAACCACGAGGAGCAGCTCGAGGACGACCGCCACGACGCCTGGGGCCGATGTGAGCAGGACCACTCCGGCGAGGACGCCGAGCCCTCCGATCACGACCCGGGCGGTCCTCTCGGCCGGCGTGATGTTGACCTTCCAACGGGTGGTCATGACTCTCAGCTCCTTCGCTGACCCGGCCTTTCCGGTCCTTGCACCTCCAGCGTCGCCGCCCGAGGTCAAGATCGCTCCGAGGCTTCGATGAAGGTTCCCTGAAGGACCATGGCCGGCCGCGAAGCTGGGATTGGGTGACCTCAAAAGGCCGGCGGGCTGGTCAGTCGTGGTGTTCGGAGTGTTCGGGGTCGATCTGACTCGGCGCCGGCTCCTGGTCGGTGTCGCTGATGGCGGGGCCGATGACGAAGGCCGAGAGCGAGAACATGATCGCGAACACCGCGACCGCCACGGTGGGGGCCTTCCAGGTCCCGAACCGGCGGTAGAGACGGCGCAGCAGCGGCACCGAGAGGAGCAGGCCGAGCGCCCCGAACAGCAGGTTTCCGCCCACTCCGGTGACCAGGGCGGCACCGGCGAGGAAGCTGATGTGGTGCAACAGATGGGGCAGCAGCCCCATCACCGCACCGACGGCCGCGGTCACCGCGTTCCACAGGGTCGCCAGCCGTCCGCCTTCGTGCGAGGGCCCCGCCCCAGCGTCCATCTGCCCGGATGCATCCGCGACAGTGCCGCCGAACGCCGGGGTTGATGTGGGATCGCCGGTGTGGTCGTGGGGCATCGTGCTCAGCCTCCGCTGCGGTAGGACAGGGTGGTCATCATCCCGGTCTCGGCGTGGTAGATGTTGTGGCAGTGCACGGCCCACTGACCGGGGTTGTCGGCGTCCAGATCTACCTCGAGCGCCTGCATGGGGCGCACGATGACGGTGTCCTTGCGTCCGCCGCCGTCGACCAGGCCGAAGGTGTGGCCGTGCAGGTGCATCGGGTGGAACATCATGGTCTGGTTGACGAACCGGAGCCGGACCCGCTCTCCGGCACTGACCGGTAAGGGAGTGGCGTCCGGGAATGCCTCGCCGTTGACGGTCCATCGGTACGGCATCATCGACCCGCCGAGCGCTAGCTCGTGACGGCGGTCCACGCCACGTCGATCGAGGCGCACCGACGCGGCACCGGCCAGGTCGGTGCCCAGCAGGGTCCTGCGCCCCAGTTCCGGCACCGCGACGTCGGGAGTAGGGGGTCTCCCGGAGCTGGTGCGGATCACGGCGAGCGCGCGGCCGGTCTTGCCCTCGGCCTCGGCGACCAGGGGGAAGACACCGTCGGCGAGGGTGACGGTGACGTCGACCCGTTCTCCCATGCCGATCAGGAGTGCGTCGGTGGACACCGGCATGACGGGGAAGCCGTCGCAGTGCGAGACGGTCATGCGGTGTCCACCGACGGCGACACGGAACGCCGTGTCGGAGCCGGCGTTGACGAAACGGATGCGGACCCGTTGCCCGGGTCGGCCGGTGAACGTGTGCGGCGCGGAGGGGGTGCGGCCGTTGATCAGGTAGTACGGGTAGTCGACGTCGCCCGCGCCGCCGAGCAAGGGCGACTGCATGCCCTCGCCCATCCCGCCCATCCCCGAGCCGTGGTCC
>DOWL01000148.1:0-492 GCA_003519585.1 Nocardioides sp.
TCCCCGACCTGTCCGAGGGCATCCGCAACCTCGAGAACCCCGGCCTCTTCTGGCAGCCCGCCCGCACCCAGAGCGGTGACTGGACCATCGACGACTGGGACAACGGCGGCGTCCATACCAACAGCGGTGTCGGCAACAAGACGGCGTATTTGATCATGAACGGCGGCGTCTACAACGGCCAGTCCGTCGACCCGATCGACACCGACCAGAGCTTCATCAAGACCGCCAGCTTGTTCCTGCTCGCCGACCAGTCCCTGGCGTCGGGCGCTGACTACCGGGCGCTCTCGGCCGTGCTCCAGCAGAGCTGTCAGACGCTGATGGGGGTGGCCGGCTCGGGGTTCACCTCGTCGGACTGCGCCAATGTCCGCAAGGCCACCCTCGCGACGCAGCTCGAACAGGCGCCGCAGAAGACGGCCAAGCCGGCCGACGCCCCGGCGACCTGCCCCAAGGAGCTGCCGGTCAGGACGGTGCTGTTCGACAGCGAGACCGGCG
>DOWL01000148.1:566-1161 GCA_003519585.1 Nocardioides sp.
CTGTTCGACAGCGAGACCGGCGACAGCGCGGCCAAGCTGAGCCACGGCGCCGACTCGGTCTGGGGTCGCGACGTCGACCCCTACTGGGGCTCCAACGCGACCAGCGGCAAGGACAGCTGGCACGGGACGCGCGAACCGACCAACGACTACGAGCTGCCCAGCACCGACTCCGCGGCCCTGGCGCAGCCGGTCGCCGTGCCGAAGAGCGGTCGGACCTACTTGTGGTTCAACGGCTGGTACTACCTCGACGCTCCGATGGTCACCGCGTCGCCCTGGCCCCAGACCTACGATGGCGGGACGGTCGAGATCGACGACCTCTCCGACGCACAGGGGCCCCAGGATGCAGCTGGTCTCCCATGGATCAACGGTCCCCAGCACAAGATCGTGGACGCCAGCTTTCCGTGGACCGACCCGCGCGACCCAACCCCGACCGCGAACCCCGCACTGGGGCGCAAGGCCTTCGGAGGCAACAGTTATGGCTGGTCGGCCAGCTCCGTCGAGCTGACCGGGTTTGCCGGCACGTCGGTGCGACCGCAGTTCACCATCAGCACCGACAACGCGTGGTGGTTCGTCGGCTGGTTCCTCGACGACATCA
>DOWL01000148.1:1373-1982 GCA_003519585.1 Nocardioides sp.
GACGTACGCCTACCAGTGGCTGCGAGACGGCAAGGTGATCAAGGGCGCGACTGCGGCGTCGTACCAGATCAAGAAGAAGGACGCCGGCCACAAGCTCACGGTCGTCGTCACCGGCACCACCAGCGCCGGGGCGGCTACCGCCACCGCGCCGGCCGTGAAGGTACGCCGGAACCGCTAGGACGGCTTGGCTGCATTCGTTCAGCAACACCGTGACGGAGCCCCGGGAGACGACCCCTCTCCCGGGGCTCTGTCGCGTCAATGAGGACGTCGAAATCGACTGAGAGTGCACTCCTCCCGTACCAGCGCGATCACGTGACCTCGCCCCTCAGCGTTCGGCGGCCCGCCCTCGTCACCATGGAGCAGGCGGACCTCGCCTGCACCGCAAGGTCGGCATGGAGGGTCGTCGATGGAAGCAGTTCTGGAATCGGGTACGGCAGGGGAGTTCGCGGACTTCTCCGCCGCACACGCCCGGTCACTTCTCGGTCTGGCTCATGCCCTGACCGCCAACCCGCACGACGCCTGGGATCTCACCCAGGAGACGCTGGCCCGGGTCTGCGAGCGGTGGAACCGGATGCGGTTCGACCAGCCCGCGGCGTACGCACGCACCGT
>DOWL01000148.1:2081-2531 GCA_003519585.1 Nocardioides sp.
GCCCGCGGCGTACGCACGCACCGTGATGGTGCGGCTCAACATCGACCGGATCAGGCGACTCCGTCGCGAGCTGCCCATGGCCCAGCGACCCGAACCGGTGGTGCCGGTTCAGCTGGTCGGCGAGCTCGACGGTTGGCTCATCGACGCGTTGGCCACCCTCTCGCCGCGGCAACGTACGGCAGTCGCGCTGCGCTACGTCGAGGACCTCGACGTGCGCGCCATCGCCGAGCGGATGGGTTGCTCGGAGGGCACGGTCCGGAGCCAGCTCTCGCGCGCCACGGAGCGGCTGCGCGAGCACGCCCGGTCGAGCGGACCACTGCGGATCACCCGTGAAGGAGCCTGACCATGACTGACCAGCACGAAGACCTCCAGATCGCCGATGCCTTCGGCCGGCTGAGCACCGCCCTGGCCCCGCCTGCCGACGTGGCCGCCCGCGTCGAACGGCGGGTC
>DOWL01000148.1:2715-21796 GCA_003519585.1 Nocardioides sp.
GGCGCTCGCGGGTGTCGCCGCGGCGGCCGTGGTCGGCGTCGTCGGGCTCGGGTCAGCCACGCTCGGTGGTTCCGAGACTTCCCGGCCAACCCCCAGTGTCGCGGGCGAGATCTCGTCAACGCCCGTGCCGACGCCCAGTCCCTCCGTAGCAGTGCAGCCGCTGACGCCGCAGGAGTGCGCCGCGCTCGAGGGCGACCACCTCGGGGACCAGCGGCTCGGCCAGATGATGGCACCGGCGCTGGGCGTGTACGCGGAGCTGGCAACCGCACATCTCGACCCGCAGAACAAGCACCTGCAGGTCGTAGGAGCCTCGTGGGCGGGGTCCGGTGCCGAGTTGAACCAATGCCCGATGCTCAACCTCGGCACCCACCTCGAGTGGACCTCGCCCGGTGTCGACGGCACAGGCCAGATCAAAGTCAGTGTGCACCGCGACTGGTCCACGGTGAGGCCGGCACACCGCCGTTGGCAGCCGGCGCCGTTCGTGCCCGAGGGCGCTGCCGAGGCGTACGTCGTCGAGTACAACGAGCCGATCCGCAACGACGGACTGGACGATGGCAACGACGAGGGGCCCGTGATCGGTCACGACACTGGAGTTGCTGTAGCCGTTGTCCGGTCCGACGGGAGCATGGTCGTGGTCGACAGCAGCAACGAGAGCGACCAGGATCCGCCGAACGGTCGCCAGCTCGACCCTGGTCTGTCGGTGGAGCAGCTGCTCGAGGTCGCGGCCGACCCCGGCTTTCAGCTCCCCTGAACTGGCGGCTCTTGAACCTCACACCGTGTGAGGCCCTACCGTCGCTGGGGTGAGCGACGAGCGGGGCTGGACGGTGGGTCAGTTGGCCCGTGCGTCGGGTCTGTCGGTGCGAGTGCTGCGGCACTGGGACGCGCTCGGGGTGGTGTCGCCGGAGCGGACGGCGAGCGGGCACCGGCGGTACGGTCCGGCCCAGGTCACGCGCCTGTACCGCGCGGTGGCGCTGCGCCGGACCGGCCTCGGGCTCCGGCAGATCGCGGCACTGCTCGCCGAGGAGGACCCGGATCCCGCCGCGACGCTCACCGCGCACCTGCGTGAGGTCGAGGAGGACCTGCGCCGCCGCGGTGAGCTGCGAGACCGGCTTGCCGACGCGCTCGCCGATCCGGCACCCGACCAGCTGATGAGAGTGATCGAGACGATGACGATGTTCGAGCAGTACGTCCACGGCTACCGCGACGACGAGAGCGTCCGGCTCACCGACCAGGCCGGCGCCCTCGTCGAGCTACTGCACGGCGACACCCGCTACCGACCCGGTGAGCGGGTGCTGGAGGTCGGCTGTGGTGTGGGCGCGCAGACCGTCACCCTGGCGCAGCGAAGCCCGCAGACCAGCTTCGTCTCGATCGACATTTCGCCCGAATCGTTGGCGCAGGCGTCCGAGCGCGTTGCCGCTGCGGGTCTGACCAACGTGGCGTTCGCCCAGGCGGACGTCTTCACCCTTCCGGATCCGGACGGCGGTGAGTACGGCGAAGCGTCGTTCGACCACGTCTTCGTCTGCTTCCTGCTCGAGCACCTCTCCGAGCCGGTCGAGGCGCTCCGCCGGGTGGGACGACTCGTCCGTCCCGGCGGCACGGTGACGGTCATCGAGGGCGATCACGGCTCGACGTACTTCCATCCCGACCACGCGGCCGCCCGCGCCGCCATCGACTGCCAGGTGACCCTGCAGCGCCATGCCGGCGGCGACGCGCTGATCGGGCGGCGCCTCTACCCGCTGCTCGACGAGGCCGGCTGGTCGGACATCGAGGTGTCGCCGCGGATGGTGTACGTCGACGGCAGCCGGCCCGACCTGGCCGACAGCTTCACGCTGCGCACCTTCACGGCGATGATCTCCGGCATCCGTGAGCCGGCCCTCGCCGCCGGGCTGATCGACGCCACTGAGTTCGACGCCGGCATCGCCGCACTGCGACGTACGGCCGAGCCGGACGGCGTCTTCTGCTACACCTTCTTCAAGGGTGTCGCCCAGCGTCGGCCGGAGTGAGATCGCTCGCGCTCGCGGCTGCAGGAATCCCAACATCTGTTGGGATTCCTGACGTTCTGCCCCGTTGCAATGCACGAGAACGTCAGGAAGTGCCCGAGAACCGCCGCGTCGCTCCCGCCAAGGCACCACCGGCTTCGGCACCCGAGCACGGCGGTGCGCGCGAGGGCAGGGGTACGGCGTTTTCTGCTACACCTTCTTCAAGGGTGTCGCCCAGCGCCGACCGGATTGAAGGATGCGTGGTGTACGAGGAGTTGAAGCGACGCATCGTGGCCAGCAAGTTCATCGATGTGCTTCGGCAGGAGATGCGGTTCGACGAAGACGAGTACGCGCGGCTCGTCGTTCACCTGGAGGGGCTCGCGCAGGTCATGAAGACCCGAGGTTCGCTGGACAAGGAGTTGGCCCTACACCTGTACCTGATTCCTCAGATGACCAGAAACGCGTTCCTCAGCTACACCGACCGCACCCGTGACTCGGCGATCGCGTCACAGCTCGAAGATGCATGGGTGGATCTCGATGCATTGGTGATCGAGTGCCTGACCTGACGAGATGGAGCGGGGGTCAGCGCTGACGGTAGACGTCGGCACGGTGGTCGATGTGAACGACATCGACGCGGTTCGCTTCCTCATCGATCCGGTAGAGCAGCCGGTAGGGTCCCCGGCGGGCACCGAACACGCCAGCCAGTTCACGTTCGAGAGGTTTGCCGACCCGATAGGGCTCGCGGGAGAGATCGCCGAACGCGAACTCGATGATCGCGGGCACGATGCGCGGCGGGATGCCCTGCAGGGCGCGCCGGGCTGGGCCGGTGAACCGGACCTCATAGGTCACGCGTGCGACTCAACGGTTGCGCTTGGGCACGCCGAACTCGGCACGGATCTCGGACTCGCTGAAGGTGCGGCCACCTGCGATATCGGCATCAGCCTCGGCAAGCGTGTCGCGGATGCCCGACTGGGACAGCCAGAAGAGTGTCTCCTGAAGCGACTCCCACTCGTCGGCGCCGACGAGGACCGCAGCCGGAGAGCCGTTCTTGGTGATCGTCACCTGCTCATGCGTGACCGAGGCCGCGTCGACCAGTTCGTTGAGCCGGTCCTTGACCTTGGAGATCGGTAGCGTCTGCACGGTCCCCAGAATAGGCCCGAATATAGGCCGATCCAAGGCCTGAATAGGCTCCCTTGAACAGAGACGCGAGGGCTGAGGTACGGTGCGCGCATGCCGCCGGCGGTGAGTGAGCCCGAGGTCGGCGCTCCCGCGTCGGTCCAGTCGGTCGACCGCGCGCTGACCATCCTGGAACTGCTGGCCCGGGAGGGCGAGGCGGGGGTCACGGAGATCGCGGCCGACCTCGGGGTGCACAAGTCGACGGCGTTCCGACTGTTGGCCACGCTGGAGGCGCACCGGCTGGTGGAGCAGGACGGCGACCGGGGCCGCTACCGGCTCGGGGTGGGCAACCTACGCCTCGCCGGGGCCACCACGGCCAGGCTCGACCTCGTGACGGAGGCACGGCCGGTCTGCCGTCAGCTGAGCGCCGATACCGGCGAGACCGTCAACATCACGGTGCGCAGCGAGACCAGCGCTCTCTACCTCGACCAGGTGGTGGCCGGCGCCTCGGCCGTGCAGTCGCACAACTGGGTCGGGCAGCACATCCCGCTGCACGCCACCAGCAACGGCAAGGTGTTGCTGAGCGAGCTCGACGACACCGAGCTCAAGCGCGCGGTCCCGGTGCTGCCCAGGGTCACCGATCGCACGGTCACCAGCCGCGCCAAGCTCCGCACCGAGCTCAACGAGGTGCGCGAGGCCGGGTACGCCGTGGCGGTCGACGAGCTCGAGGTCGGGTTGACGGCGGCCGCAGCCCCCATCCGCAATGCCCACGGCGACATCATCGCGTCGATGAGCATCTCCGGACCGACGTTCAGGCTCACCGAGGAGAAGCTGGAGGAGGCGGTGCCGATGCTCGTCGCGGCCGCGACCGAGGTCTCACACAGGCTCGGCTGGGGCCAGCGGACCTGACCCGCACGGGCCAGAGCAGGTGAACATGGCATGACACGGTCGGGTCACGTGTGCGTCTTGAGCCTTGACGTATGGGCCAAGTCACACCATTGTCCGGGGAAGGAATCGGTTGCGGAGGCCGCAATCGGTTGCGGATAGCGCAACACGGGCCAGTGCTGCGCGGAGGGGAACGCCGGGTGCCAGACCTCTACGTCGACGGATCGTGGGTCAGCGCGCGCGCCGGTGGTCGCCGCACCATCGAGTGCCCCGCCGACGGGACCCTGGTCGCCGAGGTCGACGAGGCGGCGCCGGACGACACCGCTGACGCGATCGGCGCGGCGCACCGCGCGTTCCACGAAGGCCCGTGGCCGCACACCTCGGCCCGCGAGCGCGGCGACCTGCTGCTCCGCACCGCCGACCTGCTCGAGCGTGATGCCGACGCGGTCGCCGAGGCCGAGTCGCGCGACACCGGCAAGCGCTACGTCGAGGCGCAGTACGACGTCGCCGACGTGGTCAGCGTCTTCCGGCACTACGGGCGGATCGCCGCCGAGGAGGCCGGCCGGATCGTCGACACCGGCAACCCCGACGTGGTGAGCCGGATCGTGCACGAGCCGATCGGCGTCTGCGGCCTGATCGCGCCCTGGAACTACCCGCTCCTCCAGGCCAGCTGGAAGGTCGCCCCGTGCCTCGCGGCCGGCAACACCTTCGTGCTCAAGCCCAGCGAACTCACCCCGCACACCAGCATCCACCTGATGCGCCTGCTCGAAGAGGCGGGGCTGCCGGCCGGTGTCGGCAACCTCGTCCTGGGCGCCGGACCCGAGGCCGGCGCGCCGTTGTCCGAGGACCCGCGCGTCGACCTGGTCAGCTTCACCGGGGGACTGATCACCGGAAAGCGGATCATGGCGGCCGCCGCGGGCACCGTGAAGAAGGTCGCCCTCGAGCTCGGTGGCAAGAACCCCAACATCGTCTTCGCCGACGCCGACCTCGAGGTGGCCCTCGACTACGCGCTCACCGCGGTGTTCCTCCACTCCGGCCAGGTCTGCTCGGCCGGCGCGCGGCTGCTCGTCGAGGAGAGCGTGCACGACCAGTTCGTCGACGCGCTGGTCGACCGGGCCCGCGCGATCCGCCTCGGCGGACCGCACGACGCCAAGGCCGAGACCGGTCCACTCACCAGTTCCGCGCACCGCGACAAGGTGGCGGCGTACGTCGCGAAGGGGCTCGAGGAGGGCGCCACTTTGCGCTGCGGGGGAGCGGCGCCGGAGGATCCCGCACTCGCGAACGGCTTCTACTACCTGCCCACCATTCTCGATGACGTCACCAGCACCATGAGCGTCGCACAGGATGAGTCGTTCGGGCCGGTGCTCACGGTCGAGACGTTCACCGGCGAGGACCAAGCGGTCGCGATCGCCAACGACAGCATCTACGGCCTCGCCGGTGCGGTCTGGACCCAGGACGCCGGCAAGGCGCAGCGGGTGGCGGCCCGGCTTCGGATGGGCACGGTCTGGATCAACGACTACCACCCCTACGTGCCGCAGGCGGAGTGGGGCGGCTTCAAGCAGTCCGGCATCGGACGTGAGCTGGGCCTGGCCGGCCTTGAGGAGTACCGCGAGACCAAGCACGTCTGGCACAACATCCGCCCGGCCGAGCAGCGCTGGTTCGAGGGCTAGGGGAGGCGAACACGATGGCCAGGGACCGGTACGACGTGGTGATCGTCGGCGGCGGCTCGGCGGGGTGCGCCCTGGCCAACCGGCTCTCGGCCGACCCCGGCACCAGCGTGCTGGTCCTCGAGGCCGGTCATTCGGACTGGAAGATCGACCCGTTCATCCACATGCCGGCCGCGCTGCCGTTCCCCATCGGAAGCCGGCTCTACGACTGGCGCTACGAGACCGACCCCGAGCCGTACATGAACGGCCGCAAGGTCTTCCACGCCCGCGGCAAGGTGCTCGGCGGCTCCTCCAGCATCAACGGCATGATCTTCCAGCGCGGCAACCCGATGGACTACGAGCGCTGGGCCGCCCAGCCGGGGATGAAGGAGTGGGACTACGCCCACTGCCTGCCCTACTTCAAGCGGATGGAGACCTGCCTGGCCGGCGCCGACGACTGGCGCGGCGGCGACGGTCCGCTCGTGCTCGAACGCGGCCCGGCCCAGAACCCGCTCTTCGGTGCGTTCTTCGACGCGGTGCAGGAGGCGGGCTACCCGCTGACCGACGACGTCAACGGCTATCGCCAGGAGGGCTTCGCCCGCTTCGACCGCAACCTGCACCGCGGCCGCCGGCTCTCGGCCGCCCGCGCGTACCTCCACCCCGTGCGCAAGCGCCACAACCTCACCGTCGAGACGCTGGCGATGGCCACCAAGGTGCGGTTCCAGGGCAAGCGCGCGGTCGGTGTCGACTACGTGCGTGGTGGCCGGCTCAAGCGCAGCGTGGCGGCCGGCGAGGTCATCCTTTGCGGTGGCGCGATCAACAGCCCGCAGCTGCTCCAGCTCTCAGGGGTGGGCGACGAAGCGCTGCTGCGCAACCTCGGCATCGACGTCGTACACCACTCGCCCGGCGTCGGCGAGAACCTCCAGGACCACCTCGAGGTCTACATCCAGTACGCCTCCAAGCAGCCGGTCTCCATCGCCCCCGGGCTGAAGTGGAACAAGCGCCCCGGGATCGCCTACCAGTGGCTGGTCCACCGCCGTGGTCTCGGCGCGACCAACCACTTCGAGGGCGGTGGCTTCGCGCGCTCCAACGAGGATGTCGCCTGGCCCAACCTGATGTTCCACTTCCTGCCGGTCGCTATCCGCTACGACGGCTCCGCGCCGACCGAGGGCCACGGGTATCAGGTCCACATCGGCCCGATGTACGCCGACACGCGCGGCTGGGTGCGGATCAAGAGCACCGACCCGAAGGTGCATCCCTCGATCCAGTTCAACTACCTCTCGACGCCGACCGACCGTCGCGAGTGGGTGGAGGCGATCCGGGTCGCCCGCGACATCCTCAACCAACCCGCCTTCGCGCCGTACAACGACGGCGAGCTCTCGCCCGGCCGCGAGATCGAGACCGACGACCAGATCCTCGACTGGGTCCGGGACGACGCCGAGACAGCCCTGCACCCGTCCTGCACCGCGGCTATGGGCGTGGAGGAGAAGTCGGTGGTCGACCCCGCCTCCATGCAGGTGCACGGCCTCGAAGGGCTGCGGGTCGTCGATGCCTCGGTCTTCCCGTTCGTCACCAACGGCAACATCTACGCCCCCGTGATGATGGTCGCCGAGAAGGCTGCCGATCTGATCGCGGGCAACACCCCGCTGCCCCCCTCCGACGTGCCGTGGTACCGGCACGGCAACGGCAGCCCCCTCTACCCGCCCGGCGACCCGCGCAACGACGACCCGAACCTGCGCCCGACCGAGGAGACACCATGACCGCAGTGACCGACCCCGAACCCGAGACCCGCGTGCCGACCAGCTCCGGCGACTCCGCGCTCTCGGTGCGTCACCTCTGGAAGATCTTCGGCAAGGGCTCCGACAAGATCATCGGCACGCCCGACGCCGACCTCGGCCGGGCCGAGCTCAAGGAGAAGACCGGCTGTGTGGTCGGCGTCAAGGACGTCTCCTTCGAGGTCGCGCCGGGCGAGGTCTTCGTCGTCATGGGCCTCTCGGGCTCCGGCAAGTCGACCCTGGTGCGCTGCCTGACCCGGCTGATCGAGCCGACCTCCGGCGAGGTGGTCATCGACGGACACGACATCGTCAAGGCCAGCGAGAGCGAGCTGCGCGACCTGCGGCGTACCCACACCTCGATGGTCTTCCAGCACTTCGGGCTGCTGCCGCACCGCCAGGTGCTCGACAACGTCGCCTACGGGCTCGAGGTCCGGGGCGTGGCCAAGAAGGAGCGCCGCGCCAAGGCCCACGAGATCGTCGAGCTCGTGGGGCTCAAGGGCTACGAGCACTCGTTCCCCGACCAGCTCTCCGGCGGCATGCAGCAGCGGGTCGGCCTGGCCCGCGCGCTGGCCAACGACCCCTCGCTGCTGCTCTTCGACGAGCCGTTCTCCGCGCTCGACCCGCTGATCCGGCGCGACATGCAGAACGAGGTGATCCGGCTCCACCACGAGCTCGGTAAGACGATGGTCTTCATCACCCACGACCTGCAGGAGGCGCTCAAGCTGGGCGACCGGATCCTGATCATGCGCGACGGCGCGATCATCCAGGTCGGCACTCCGCCCGAGGTGGTCGGGGCCCCTGCCGACGACTACGTGCGCGACTTCGTCTCCGACGTACCCCGCTCGCATGTGCTGACCCTCAAGTGGGTGATGCGCGACCCGCGGCCCGACGATGACATGACCGGGCCGACCATGCCGTGCGACACGATCGTCCGGAAGGCCGCGACCGCGGTGCTGGCCTCCGACAAGCCGGTGCGGGTCACCGACAACGGCCAGGTGGTCGGGATCGTCGACGACGAGGAGATCCTCCGCGTGGTCGTCGCCGAGGAGGACCACGAGAGCAGCCCGGCATGAGCACCGCCGTCACGACCCGGCCCGAGCCCGACGCTCCGGCGCCGGTCGAGCCGGAGGGTGGCGGTCTCGCCGCCAACCGCTGGGCCTGGCTCGCGGTGATCGTCGGCCTCTGGATCGTGGTCTGGAAGCTCACCGAGGGCAACGACACGCTCACCCTGCCCGGCCGCGAGCACACCGACCTCCACCAGAGCCTCACCGACTTCCGCGACTCGGTCCTGGCCAGCCGCGACACCAACCCATTGGTGCAGGCGACGTACCAGATCGGCGAGTGGTTCGTCTCCGTCTTCGACTGGTTCTCGCGGCTGATCGCGGTGCCCGACTTCCCGCGGCCGGTCCCCCAGATCGGCTGGCTGGGTGTCATGGCCGCCGCAATCTGGATCGGGTACGCCGTCGCAAGTTGGCGGATCGCGATCCTGGTCGGCGCCGCCTTCGCGACGTTCGGGATCTTCGGCTACTGGTCCGACTCGATGGACCTGCTGATCATCACCTTCATGGCGGTCGCGATCGCCACCCTGATCGGCCTCCCGCTCGCGGTCTACTACGGCACCGGCGGCAAGGTCGGCATCGGGATCATCACGACGATCCTCGACTTCATGCAGACGATGCCGACCTTCGTCTACCTCGGCCCCATCGTGCTGTTCTTCGGCATCGGTGCCTCGGCCGCGGTGGCCTGCACCTTGGTCTATGCCCTGCCCCCGATCATCCGGATCGCCGGCCACGGCATCCGCAACGTCTCGCCGACCACCATCGAGGCGACCGACTCCTCCGGCCAGACCGCCCGGCAGCGGCTGCTGAAGGTCCAGCTGCCGATGGCCCGCTCGACCATCGTGGTCGGCCTCAACCAGACGATCATGGCGGCGCTCTCGATGGCCACGCTCGCGGCGTACGTCGACGGCCCGGGCCTCGGCAAGCCGGTGCTGCGGGCGCTGTTCAAGAACGACGTCGGCGGCGCGTTCGTCCCCGGCATGCTCATCGTGATCATGGCGATCATGCTCGACCGCTCGACGACGGCGGCCAGCATGCGCGCGGAGCGCGCGGCCCGCGGCGGCGGCAACCCCAAGGTGCGCCGGATCGTGCTCGGCGCCGGCCTGGTGGGCGTGCTGGTCGCGATCTGGGCGTCGCGTCAGTACCTCTGGGCGGCGGAGTTCCCCGAGTCCGAGGCAGGCCCCAAGACCGCGGCGCAGGTCGATCGGTTCTTCGCCTGGTTCACCGACACCTTCGACGGCATCACTGAGGGCATCAAGGACTTCGTCACCACCTTCCTGCTCAACCCGCTCCAGTCGCTGCTCGCGGAGTCGCCGTGGTACGTCACCGCCATCGCGTTGTGCGCGATCGCCTACGTCCTCGGCCGCGGTCGGGCCCTGGTCTCGGCCGCCGTCTGCCTGGCCGGCATCTGGTTCTTCGACCTGTGGCACGACGCGATGATCACCCTCAACATGGTGCTGGTCGCCACGCTGCTGGTCATGATCCTGGCGATCGTCTTCGGGGTCTGGATGGCGCGGCGCCGCTCGGTCGATGTCGTGCTGCGGCCGTTCCTCGACGCCGGCCAGACCATCCCGCCGTTCGTCTACCTGATCCCGGTGCTCGCGATGTTCGGGCCGACCCGGTTCACCGCGATCATCGCCGGCGTCGTGTACGCCGCTCCCGTCGCGATCAAGCTGGTCGCCGACGGCATCTCGGGCGTCTCGCCGTCCACCCTCGAGGCGTCCCGCTCCACCGGCTGCACCACGTGGCAGGAGATCACCAAGGTCCAGCTGCCGATGGCCCGCTCGTCGCTCGTGCTGGCCACCAACCAGGGCCTCCTCTATGTCCTGTCCATGGTGGTGATCGGCGGCCTGGTCGGTGCTGGTGCGCTCGGCTACGACGCCGTACTCGGCTTCGCCCGCTCCGAGGAGTGGGGCAAGGGTGCCGCCGCCGGCATCACGATCGTGTTGCTCGGCGTGATGATCGACCGGGTCTGCCGGGCTGCCGCGGCCCAGCAGAACGGCGGCAGATCGATCCGCTCGGGGATCCGCACGTCCACGCTCTTGCGTTCGCGGGTGCCGATCGGTGGCCCGGCGAAGAGCGACATGGTGTGACACGAATGCTCGGAATCAGAGAACAACATCCAGAGAAGACACAAGGGGAGATGGAATGAGGAACCACTGGAAGCACGCCCGACTTGTGTCGGCCTCGGCGTGTGCGCTGCTCGTCCTCAGCGCCTGCGGCGACGGGGGCTCGATCGGGGAGGAGACCAAGGCCAACGAGTCGAAGGCCGCGGAGACGGGTGACTGCGGTGAGGTCAACATGGCCGTCAACCCGTGGGTCGGCTACGAGGCGGACGCCTACGTCTACGGCGCCGTGGCCGAGAGCCTCGGCTGCACGATGAACTACAAGGACCTCAAGGAGGACGTCTCCTGGCAGGGCTTCGGCACCGGGGAGGTCGACATCGTCATCGAGGACTGGGGACACCCGGACCTGGAGGACAAGTTCTTCGCCGAGAAGGGTGACGGCAGCGCGACCAACGTCGGCTCGCTCGGCGCGGTCGGCATCATCGGCTGGTTCGTCCCGCCGTGGCTCGCCGAGGAGCACCCGGACATCCTCGACTACAACAACCTCAACAAGTACGCCAAGGACTTCGCGACCTCCGAGTCCGGCGGCAAGGGTCAGTTCCTGGGCGCCGACCCGTCGTACGTCCAGTTCGACGAGGCGATCGTCAGCAACCTCGGACTGGACTTCAAGGTCGTCTTCTCCGGCAGTGAGGCCGCCAGCATCACGGCGTTCCAGAAGGCCGAGGAGAACAAGGAGTTCCTGATCGGCTACTTCTACGAGCCGCAGTGGCTCTTCGCCGACATCCCGCTCGAGCGGGTGGCCCTGCCGCCGTACACCGACGGCTGCCAGGACGACCCGGCGAAGGTCGCCTGCGACTACCCGGAGACCGACCTCCAGAAGGTCGCCTCGACGGCGTGGCTGGAGGAGGGTGGGCCTGCGCAGGACCTGCTCAAGGCCTTCAACTTCACCAACGACGACCAGAACGTCGTGGCCAAGTACATCTCCGAGGACGGCATGTCCCCGGAGGACGCCGCGGCCAAGTGGGTCGAGGAGAACCCGGACAAGGTCCAGGCCTGGACTGGTAGCTGACCTGACGGTGGTCGAGGTGCGAGCTCGTCGCTGAGTCTCTCGCACCTCGACCACCACACTTCTCGGAAGGGTGCACCATGACGGACATCAGAGAGCTCGGGGGGATCGACGCCGACGTTCCGGGCAGCGAGGGTGGGTCGCTGCCTATCGACAAAGTGGTCTTCGGGGTCGCCGCCGCACTGTCGGTCGCCTTCGTGGCCGCGGGGGCCATCTGGCCCGACGGCTTCCTGGAGAAGACCAGCGAGGCCCTGACCTGGGTGACGGGCAACTTCGGTTGGCTGTTCGTGCTGACGAGTGCGGGCTTCGTGATCTTCTCCGCGTACCTCGCGCTGACCCGCTACGGCAACGTCAAGCTCGGGCCTGACGACTCCGAGCCGGAGTTCTCGACGTTCTCGTGGGTGTCGATGATGTTCGCCACGGGCATGGGCATCGGGCTCATGTTCTGGGGCGTCGCGGAGCCGCTCACCCACTTCAACAATCCGCCGCTGGGCCAGGGCGAGCCGGGCACGCCGGAGGCGGCCGAGTCGGCGATGCAGTACGCCTTCTTCCACTGGGGCTTCCACCCGTGGTCGATGTACGCCGTCATCGGGCTCTCCATCGGCTACTTCGCCTATCGCAAGGGCTACGGCAACCTCGTCTCCGCGACGTTCCGGCCGCTTCTCGGCCGTCGGGCCGCTCAGGCTCCGGGCAAGGCCATCGACGTGGTGGCGATCTTCGCGACGCTGTTCGGCTCGGCGACCTCGCTCGGGCTGGGTGCCCTGCAGATCACCGGCGGCATCGACAACGTCTTCGGCAAGGGAGGCGGCAGCAAGACCCTCGCGGTCGCGGTGATCGCGGTCCTCACGGCCTGCTTCGTCATCTCGGCGGTCTCGGGTGTCGAGCGGGGGATCAAGCTCCTGTCCAACGCCAATGCGATCGCCGCGGCTCTGCTGGTCTTCTTCCTGTTCGTCGTCGGGCCGACGGTCTTCATCATGGGCACCTTCACGACCACGATGGGCGACTACCTCACGCACCTGCCGGCGATGGCGTTCAACACCGGCGTCTACGACTCCGAGGCCAGCTCGTGGCTCGGCGGGTGGACGATCTTCTACTGGGCGTGGTGGATCTCGTGGTCGCCCTTCGTCGGCATGTTCATCGCGCGGATCTCGAAGGGCCGCACCATCCGGCAGTTCGTGATCTACGTGGTCCTGGTGCCGAGCCTGGTCTCCTTCATCTGGTTCGCGATCCTGGGCGGCTCCGCGATCGACCTCCAGATGAACGACGGCTGGGACCCACCGCTGACCGCGACGGGCGGGATCGCGCTGGAGGAGTCACTGTTCGATCTCCTTCGTGAGTTCCCGTTGAGCGGCTTCACGGTGGCGCTCGCGGTGTTCCTGGTCGCGATCTTCTTCGTGACCGGCGCCGATGCAGCCTCGATCGTGATGGGGATGCTCAGCCAGCACGGCACCGAGGAGCCGAAGCGCTGGCTCGTGGTGTTCTGGGGTGTTGCCACCGGCGCGGTGGCGGCGGTGCTGCTGTGGGCCGGTGGTCTCTCGGCGCTGCAGACCCTGGTGATCCTCGTGGCGGCGCCGTTCATGCTGGTGCTGATCGGCATGTGCGTCTCGCTGATGAAGTCACTGCGTGAAGAGACGTTCGAGGCCACGCTGCCGTCCCGGGTGCGGCGCGCGGTCGAGCACGCACAGAGTTACCCGGACGGTCCCTAGAAACTGCCCGTCCGGCCCGGAACCGGCGACCGGTGCCGGTCGACCCACCCGAGAGGTTGACCGGCACCGGGAGTCGAGTCCACACTGGAGTTGTTCCCTATAGCGCACTGCGGTGCGTATGACGCAACAAGAGTTGCACCCGAGGAGTTGTCGTGGCAGAGGTTCCCACCCAGGCCAAGTGCGTCGTCATCGGTGCCGGCATCGTCGGCAACAGCCTGGTCCATCACCTGGCCGAGCTCGGCTGGACCGACATCGTGCAGATCGACAAGGGCCCGCTGCCCAACCCGGGCGGCTCGACCGGTCACGCGTCGAACTTCATCTTCCTCACCGACCACTCCCGCGAGATCACCGATCTCACGCTCGATTCGGTCGAGCAGTACCGCGAGATGGGCGTCCTTATCGAGCCCGGTGGCTTCGAGGTGGCGCGCACCGAGGAGCGGATGGAGGAGCTGCGGCGCCGGATGTCCTCGGCCAAGGCCTGGGGGATCGAGGGCGAGCTGGTCTCCCCGGAGTTCGTCCAGGAGAAGGTGCCGTTCCTCGAGAAGGACCAGATCATCGGTGCCTTCTGGCAGCCGGGCGTGGGCGTCGTCGACTCGCTCCGGGCCGGCACCATCATGCGGGAGCGCGCGCTGGCCAAGGGCGTGCTCACCGTCGTCCCGAACGTCGAGGTCACCGACCTTCTTGTCGAGGACGGTCGCATCACCGGGGTCGTCACCGACGGCGGCACCATCGAGGCTGAGACCGTCGTGATCGCGTGCGGCGTGTGGAGCCCCAAGATCGCCGACATGGCCGGCGTGAGCCTGCCGCTGACCCCCGCCGTACACCAGATGATCTCCGTCGGTCCGTGCCCGCAGCTGGCCGAGACCGAGGGTGAGATCACCTTTCCGATCGTCCGCGACATGGACACCTTCTGCTACGAGCGCCAGCACGGCGCCGACATGGAGGTCGGCTCCTACGCGCACCGCGCGATCCTGATGGAGCCCGAGGACATCCCCTCGATCGAGCAGTCCAAGCTCAGCCCGACCGAGCTGCCCTTCACCTCCGACGACTTCGACCCGCAGCTCGAGCAGGCCTACGAGCTGATGCCCGAGCTGCTCGGTGCCGAGGGCGCGGAGATGCGCTACGCCATCAACGGCCTGCTCTCGCTGACCTGCGACGGCCTGCCGATCCTCGGCGAGAGCGACGTGCAGGGCCTCTGGACCGCCGCCGCGGTGTGGATCAAGGAGGGCCCGGGCGTCGGCCGCGCGGTCGCCGAGTGGATGACGCACGGCTTCAGCGAGATCGACGTCAGTCACAGCGACATCGCCCGCTTCCATGAGCACCAGAAGCGCCGCGAGCACACCCGGCTGCGCACCACCGAGTCGTTCATCAAGACCTATGGCATCGTCCACCCGGCCGAGCAGTACGAATCCGACCGCAACCAGCGGCTCTCGCCGATGCACGAGAGCCAGCAGAAGCTGGGTGCGTTCTTCTTCGAGACCGCGGGCTGGGAACGCCCGCACTGGTACGAGTCCAACGCCGACCTGCTCGACCAGTACGGCGACGCGGTGATGCCGCGCGAGCACGAGTGGGACTCGCGCTGGTGGAGCCCGATCATCAACGCCGAGCACCTGCGGATGCGCGAGGCCGCGGGCGTCATCGACCTGACGGCGTTCCAGATCTTCGACATCGAGGGCGCTGGCGCACTCGACAGCGTCCAACGCACCTGCGTCGCGCAGTGCGACGTCGCTGTAGGCAAGGTCATCTACACGCCGGTGCTCGACGCCAACGGCGGCTTCCGCTCCGACCTGACTGTGATGCGGCTCGGCGACGACCACTTCCGTGTGGTCACCGGCGGCGCGCACGGTCCGGCCGACCGCAAGTGGTTCCGCGACCACCTGGTCGGCGGTGCGACGCTCACCGAGAAGACCGACGACATCTCGACCATCGGCCTGTGGGGTCCGAAGGCCCGCGACATCCTCGCCTCGCTCACCGACGCCGACGTCTCCGACGAGGGCTTCCCGATGCTCTCGTGCCGCGAAATCACCGTCGGTGGTGCGCAGGTGCTGGCGTCGCGGATCTCCTACGTCGGCGAGCTCGGCTGGGAGCTCTACGTCGACTTCGCCGACGCCGCCGGCCTGTGGGAGGCGCTGCTCGACACCAAGTCGACCCACGGCACCGTCCCGGTCGGCATCGGCGTCTACGGCACCACCGGCCGCATCGAGAAGGGCTACCGCGCCTACGGCTACGAGCTCGACGGCGAGCGCACCATCGTCGAGGCGGCCATGCAGCGGCCCAAGGTCAAGGCGGCCGACTTCACCGGCCGGGCGCCGTACCTCGCCCAACGTGAGGAGGCCCCCAAGACGGTCCTCTGCACGATGACCGTCGAGGACCACACCTCGGCCTCGGGCGTGAAGCGGTACATGCTCGGCGGTGAGCCGATCCTGACCTGCGACGGCGGCACGCTGACCGACGGTCACGGCCACCACCCGTACGTCACCACTGCCGGCTCCGCGCCGTCGCTGGGCAAGCACGTGCTGATGGCCTACCTGCCGGTCGAGGCGGCCACGATCGGCAACGAGCTGGCCGTGTCGTACATGGAGGAGCTCTACCCGGTGGTCGTGGCCAGCGTCGACGCCACCCCGGTCTTCGACCCGAGCAACGAGAGGATGCGCTGACGTGGCCAACGTCCTGGTCTGCGTGAAGCGGGTCCCGGACTCCTCCAGCGAGGTCGTGCTCACCGAGGACGCGCAAGGGGTCGACGGCCGGTTCGCCGGCTTCACGATGAGCCCGCACGAGGAGTGTGCGGTCGAGCTCGCCGTCCAGATCACCGCCGGGGGCGCGGGTGAGGCCGCTGTGTTGACCCTCGGCGACGCCGACGCGGTCGAGCAGCTTCGCAACGCCCTGGCCGTCGGTGCTACGGCGGCCACGCTCGTGCAGGCCGAGCCGTCGACGTTCGGCCCGGCCGACGTGGCCCGCGAGATCGCCGCCGTGGTCCGCGCGCACGAGGCCGAGGGCACCGCCCACGACCTGATCCTGCTCGGCAACGACGCCGCCGACAGCGGCGACTTCCAGGTCGGCATCCGGCTCGCCTACGAGCTCGGCCGACCGGTCGTCAACGGCGCCCGCGTCGTCACGGTCGAGGGCTCCGAGGTCGTCGCGCGTGGCGAGGGCCCCGAGGGCACCGAGACCTATCGGGTGCCGCTGCCGGCCGTCGTGACCGTGCGCGAGGGCGGCGTCGAGCCGCGCTACCCGAGCGTGCCCGGCCGGATGAAGGCCAAGAAGGTCGCCGTCGAGGAGCGCACCCCGGCCGCGGAGCCCACGGGCGCCAAGCGGGTCAAGATGTCGTTGCCGCCGCCGGTGCCGTCCAACGTGCAGATCCTCGGCGAGGGTGCGGCTGCGGCGCCCGCCGTCGTCGACATCCTGGAGGAGCTGGGGGTGCTCTCCCGATGATCCTGACCCTGGTGGAGAAGGAACTCGACGGCTCGGCCGTCGACACCTCCCTGGAGGCGTTGACCTTCGCCCGCAAGCTCTCGGCCGAGGGCGGCGGCGTACCCGTCGACGCGCTCGTCGTGGGCGAGTTGAGCGACGAGCTGCACAAGGAGCTGGCGGCGTACGGCGTCCGGACCGTCCACCACGTCACTGGTGACGCCGTCTCGTCGTACTCCGGGGCCGGCTGGGCCTCCGCGATCCTCACAGTGCGCGCTGCGGCCAAGTCCGTCGTGGTGATGGCCGCCGGCACCGACCGCGGCATGGAGCTGATGGCCCACGTGGCCGCCCGCGCCGGGGTCGCGATGGCCGCCAACGTGCTGTCCTTCGACGGGCTGGCGCCGTTCAAGGTCACCCGTCAGGTGGTCGGCGGTGCCGCGCTCGAGGAGATGGTGCTCGACCAGCGCCCGGCGGTCTTCACCGTCGCCGGTCACGCCGTCGAGCCGGCGCCGGCCGAGAGTCCGAGTGCCGCCGACGTCGTCGAGCACTCCCCGGACGTCGCCGCGGAAGACCTGGTCGCCCGCGTGGTGTCGGTCGAGAAGCTCGAGGCCGAGGAGGGCAGCGGGCTCAAGTCGGCCCGGGTCGTCGTCGGCGCCGGTCGTGGCGCCGGCGGTGCCGACGGGTTCGGCGACCTGGAGGAGCTGACCGGGCTGCTCGGTGCCTCGCTCGGGGTCTCACGGGTGGTCACCGCCGCCGGCTGGCGGCCGCACCACGAACAGGTCGGCCAGACCGGCACCCGGATCTCGCCGGACCTCTACATCCCCTGCGGCATCAGTGGCGCCATCCAGCACTGGGCGGGCTGTTCGTCGGCCAAGACGATCCTGGCGATCAACACCGACGCCGAGGCGCCGATGGTCACCCGCGCGACGTACGCCGTCATCGGCGACCTGCACGAGGTGGTCCCCGCCATCAACGAGGAGATCAAGCGCCGCCGCGGCTGATCGACCACGACGCGACCACACCCGCCCTACCCTGTTAGCGCAGGGAGGGCTGATGGGACATGGGGTACGACGCGCTCTGACGGCGACGGCGACGCTCGCCGTACTCGCCGTGACCGCGGCGTGCTCCGGCGGCTCCGGCGCGGCCGATCCCACCTCGTCGGCGACGCCCGGTGGTGACGGGTCCGCGACCGGTTCGGCCACCGCGACCAGCCCGACCAGCGCGACGACCGCACCACCGACGGTCGGGCAGGAGCACGCGGTGCCCGCGCCTGGTCCTCGCGGACCTGGGATCCTCGCGCCGGCCGACCTGCTCGTGGTCGGCGCCAACACACTCGACCCCGCCATCGTCGACCAGGTCAAGGCGCTCGACGGGGTCACCCTGCTGCAGCTGTCGCTGGCCGAGCCGATCGTCGAGAACGAAGCGCGGACCGTGGCTGCCGTCGACCCGGGTGCCTACCGGAGCTTCACGCCACCGAGGTTCGCCGACTTCGAGGAGGCGTGGGACCGGGTGGCCGCTGGCGAGCTCGCGCTCAAGCAGCGGCTGAAGGGGAAGCTGTCGACCGACCCCGACGGTTACCTCCGACTCGGCGGCGCGGCCGACGCGCCCGCCGTCCACGTCGGCGCCTACGTCCAGCAGCAGCCGCTCATCGACGTGGTGGTCAACCAGACCTGGGCCGAGACCCTCGGCATGCCGCAGGACAACGCGCTCCTGGTGCGCACCGGCGCCCGGGCGCCGGCGACGGTCGCCAAAGAGGTCCGCACACTCTTCGGCGGCACCGCCGCGGTGACGCTGGTCGACAAGGCGACCCGGATCGGGTTGCAACCGGGGGCCAAGCTGATCGCGGTAGTGACCGGCACGGTGGCCGACGCCGTGGGCGTCTTCCGCTACACGGTGCTCGGCGGCGGCCGGATCGCACCGGACCCCGCCTGGGTGCGCGACCACATCAGCACCGAGGTGGTCCCGATCCTGGGCGCCGTCACCTGCAACAAGCTGATCTTCCCGCAGCTGCGCGCCGCGCTCGAGGACATCCAAGACCAGGGCCTCGCAGACAAGATCCATCCCGACCAGTTCGCCGGCTGCTACTACCCGCGGTTCATCGCCGGCACGTCCACGCTCTCCAACCATGCCTTCGGGCTGGCCCTCGACATCAACGCCGTCGAGAACCAGCGCGGCACCGTCGGGCTGATCGACCGCGGCGTGGTCCGGGTGTTCCAGAAGTGGGGCTTCACCTGGGGCGGCGACTGGAACTACACCGACCCCATGCACTTCGAGATGAACACCCTGGTGACTCCCAAGCCCGAGGGTGCGGACGACTGACGGACCCTCGCCTGGGACGCCGCTTCGGTGAAAGTTTCATCGGCTAGCCGATGAAAC
>DOWL01000148.1:22019-22232 GCA_003519585.1 Nocardioides sp.
GAGTTTTGTCGGCTAGCCGACGAAACTCGCGCCTGCCTCAGCTGCCGAGGCCGTTCAGCAACGCCCACCGACCCTCGGACACCACCTCGACCTGGCCGTCGACCACGGTGACGGCACTCTGGTCGTCCATGACGTACGCGGGGGTGTCGAGTGCGGCGGCCCAGCGCTCAGCATCGGCCATCGTGTTGTCGGGGAAGACGTCGAGGGGGGGGA
>DOWL01000060.1:0-731 GCA_003519585.1 Nocardioides sp.
CAACCGCCCCAAACAACACGCCGCCCCCGACGCACGGGGACGTCGGGGGCGGCGTGAGCCGGGGTGGATCAGGCCAGCAGCTTGGCCTTGGCGGTCTGGAACTCCTCCTCGCTGAGGGTTCCGGCGTCGCGGAGCTCGGCGAGGTGGGCGATCTCGGCGGCGGTGCTGGTGCCACCACCGCTGCCGGCGACGCTCTGGATGTACTGCCGCGTCGCGGCCTCCTGCGCCTGGGCGTCGGCCATCGCGTGCTCGCCCATCTTGTGGCCGCGGGCGATCAGGTAGACGAAGACGCCCAGATAGGGCAACACGATGATGAAGATCGCCCAGAGGGCCTTCGACCAGCCACCGATGTCGCGGCTGCGGAACAGGTCGGTGAAGACCGCGATGAGCAGCCAGATCCAGATGATGAACAGGGTGAACCAGAGCATGCTGAGGAAGATGTCCCCCAAGCTGTACTCCCACGCGGTAACCACGATGAGCCTCCTGGCAAAGTCGCAGCGGCATAGCCGCTGCAGGGCGCCGTCACGGTGACGGCGAGTGCGTCACATGGTGCGCACCGCCGGGGTGGGCACGGACCACCCCCGTCGGGGTGGGTCGCCGTACGGGTGAGACCCCGGCAGCCAGGGGTCAGCCGAAGTCCATCCCCTCGAGCGAGGCCAGCGGCTTCTGGTCCGGCAGTCGCATCATCCGGAACGAGTTGGCCAGTCCGATCAGCCCGGCCAGCAGCGGCA
>DOWL01000060.1:866-6551 GCA_003519585.1 Nocardioides sp.
CCGGCCAGCAGCGGCACCAGCAGCGCGATCTGCAGGGACCGGTTGCGGGCGCTCTCGTTGATGTCCAGCACCGCCTGCTCCACCTCGGGGGGCTGACCGGTGATCAGCTCGTCGAGCTGGGTGTTGCTCATCACCTCGGCGTCGTCCTCGAGCGCGGCGGTGATCTGCGCCTGCTCGTCGGCGGGGATCACATTGCTGTCCTGCACCTGGTGGGTGAAGCTGAAGGACAGCGCGGCCAGCATCAGCCCGCCCGCCATGGCCAGGCCGAAGGAGAGCCCGAACGACCCGGCGGCGGAGTTCACGCCGGCTGCCTCGCTCACCCGGTCACCCGAGATCGGGGCGAGCGTGTAGTTGTTGAGCTGGGAGACCAGCAGTCCGAGCCCGCACCCCGCTATGGCCAGCGGTACGACGAGCCACCAGCCACTGTCCACGCGGGGTACGAGCGGGAGGATGATCGCGATCCCCAGCGTGGACAGCACGAATCCGGCCCGGATCACCGCGGCGGGTCGCCGTTCACCGGCCCGCCGGCCGGCCACCAGGGCCGCGGCGAACATCGTCAACGACAGCGGAGCCAGCGAGAGGCCGGCTTCGAGGGCGTCGTACTCCAATGTCATCTGGAAGAACAACGGCAGCGCGATCATCGCACCGCCGAGCGTGATCTGCTGCATCATCTGGCCGGTCACGCCGGCGGTGAAGTGCGGGAACCGGAACAGGTCCGGGTCGAGCAGCGTCAGCTTCGACGCGCGCTTGCGGCGGACCAGCCAGCGGGCCAGCAGGACCAGCGCAACGGCGCCGAGCACCATCAGGAGGCCGACGTATTCGCCGCCCTCCTGCCAGACCAGGATGCCGAGCACGACGCCGCCCATGCCGACCACGGACAGCACCGCACCGACGACGTCGACGTGGCGGTCGCCGGTGTACGGCACGTCCTTGACCAGTCGGATCTGCAGCAGCACGACGGCGATGATCACGACCTCGAGGCCGAAGCCCACCCGCCACGAGAGGTACGTCGTGACGAACCCACCCAGCAGTGGGCCGATGGCGGCGGCGATGGCGGCCGCCGCCCCGACCAGCGCGTAGGCCTGCTTCTGCGCTCCCCCACTGAAGTTGCCGTGGATCAGCGACTGCATGGCCGGCAGCAGCAGCGAGGCTCCCAGACCGCCCAGGATCGCCCAGAAGAGCACGATCGGCAGCAGGCTCTGGGCGAGGGTCATCGACAGCGCGCCGATGGCGTACGCCGTCAGCCCGAGCACGTAGGCCCGTTTGCGGCCCATCAGGTCGCCGACCTTGCTGTTGATGAGGATGAACGCCGCCGAGACCAGCGCCTCGAGCGCGATCGCGGACTGGACGCCACTGGCCGTGGTGTCGAGGTCCTTGATCACCGCGGAGATCGACACGTTCATCAGCGAGGTGTCGACCACCAGGACGAACATCGCCGCCGCGAGCAGCACCATCAACCGGCGGCTGCCGGACGCCCCCGTGTCGACGGCCTCGACGCCTTCGCCCGACCCGGTGGTCACCTCACCCGACCCACGTTCAGGCTCAGCCGAGCAGCTTCGCCTTCTGCGCCGCGAACTCCTCCTCGGTGAGGATCCCCTGGTCGCGCAGGCCGGCCAGCTTCTGCAGCTGCTCGACGACGTCGTCCTCGATCCCCGCGGCGGGCGCGGCCGGCGGCGGGGCGTACTGCTGCGGCGGGGGCGCGTACTGCTGCTGCGGCGGCGGGGCGTACTGCTGCTCCTGGTAGGCCTGAGCATCGGCCTGCTGCTGCCAGCGGCCGGCCTGGCGCCGGGAGACGCGGTTGGACACGGCGGTCGCGGTGCCCGCGACCACAGCGGTGCGAGCCATGGTTCCGATCAGTCGTGGCATGGGTTGAGTTCCTCTCTCAGGCTTCGGCTGCTTCGAGCGCGTCGAGCGCGGCGATGACGTCTTCGGCCGGGATCCGGCCAGTGGCGATGACCTCGGCGCCGACCTCGCGCATCGCGCTCACGAACGGCCCCGCCCAGGTGTTCTCGTAGACGATCACGGCGACGGCGTTGCCGGGCGTCACGAGCGAGGCGCTCTCGGCGATGTCCTCGTCGTCGAGCAGCCCCGAACGGGCGCCCTCGAAGACGGCCAGGTCAAGGACGCCGTCGCCGTCGAGGTCGGCGATCTCGATGACCTGGAAGCTGCCGTCCTCGTCAACGGTCGCCACGACGAGGTCCAGGACCCGGATGATCCCGCGGTCGGTCAGGTCAAGCAGGGCCGCGAGTCCCTGTCCCTCAGCCCGGGCCTTGGGGAACTCCACGGCGAGGTAGTCGATCGGTCCTACGTCCATCTGGGTCATCAGGTCCTCCCTGGCAGTGCCATTCAAGAGATTTCTGTGGGTGAGCCTCGACGATCACACGGGCATGGGTGGTTCTACCCCACCCCGCGAGGGGTGAGGTGCAACCACCCGCGCGCTTCCGACATTGAGGACGGAGGCGCGGAAGCGCGGACGACTGGAGGGAACCATGACCACCAACCCGGCTCCCGCACAGGTCGGCGAGACATCGCGCGATCCGGTCTCGTCGACCGCCGAGCAAGTCGCGACCGCCCACGGCGTAGACCCGAGCCGCGGCCTGTCCGCGGGAGAGGCGGCGTCCCGGCTGGCCTCGCACGGCCCCAACCAGCTCGCGGGTGGCACGAAGGAGCCGGCCTGGCGGGCCTTCCTCCGCCAGTACGAGGACTTCATGCAGCTGATCCTGCTGGGGGCGGCTCTCGTCAACCAGCTGGTGACCGGCGAGACCGGGACCACGGTGGTGCTCGCGGGGCTGACCGTCTTCAACGCGATCATCGGGTTGCGCCAGGAGTCGAAGGCCGAGGAGAGCGTCAAGGCGCTCTCGCAGATGATGAAGACGATCGCGCGGGTACGCCGCGACGGGCAGGCGGTCGAGATCGACGCCGGTGAGCTGGTGCCCGGCGACGTGGTCCTCATGGAGGCCGGCAACCGGGTGCCTGCGGACGGCCGCGTGGTCCTCGCCGCAACCCTCGAGATCGAGGAGGCCGCCCTCACCGGAGAGAGCCTGCCGGTGGGCAAGACCGCCGAGCCGGTGCCCGGCGACGACGTCCCGTTGGGCGACCGGATCTGCATGGCGTACATGAACACCTCGGTGACGCGCGGTCGCGGCGAGATGATCGTGACGGCGACCGGCATGGGCACCGAGATCGGCCACATCGCCGACATGCTGGCGAACACCGAGGCGACCAAGACCCCGCTGCAGAAGCAGCTCGACTCGCTGTCGAAGATCATCGCGACCATCGCCGCGGTGGCGCTGGTCCTGGTGGTGTTGCTCGGCCTGGCCCAAGGCGAGTCGTTCGACACCCTGTTCATCACCGGCGTGGCCCTCGCCGTGGCCGCGATCCCGACCGGTCTCCCGGCGGTCGTCACTGCGCTGCTCTCGATGGGCACCCGGGAGATCGCCCGCCGCAATGCGATCGTCAAACGGCTGCCCGCGGTCGAGACGCTCGGCTCGACCTCGGCGATCTGCTCGGACAAGACCGGCACGCTCACGCTCAACAAGATGACCGCCCGCGAGCTGGTGATCCCCGGCCAGAACCGCTTCACGGTCACCGGCGAGGGCTACAGCACGGCGGGCGAGATCCGGCACGTCGGTGGCCAGCAGCACGACCTCGATCCCTACCTGCTGCCGATGGTGCTCTGCGCCGACGCAGTGCTGGACGGCGAGGCGCTGATCGGCGACCCGACGGAGGGTGCGCTGATCGTGCTCGGCGCCAAGGGCGGCCTCGACATCACCGAGACCCGGGCAGCACTCCCCCGCGTCGCCGAGGTGCCCTTCGACTCCGACTACAAGTTCATGGCGACCTTCCACGACATGACGGCGGACGACGGCCGCCCGGTGGTGCGCTGCTACGTCAAGGGCGCGCCCGACGTACTCCTGGCGCGCGCCAAGGACATCCGCAACCCCGACGGCACCCTGGTCGCACTCACCGACGACAACCGACAGCTGGTGGTCGACGCGAACGACAAGATCGCCAACGCCGGCGAGCGGGTGATGGTGGTCGCGCAGCGCGACTTCGAGGCCGGCACGGTGCAGCCCGGCAACGACCTGATCGAGCTGGTGCAGGAGCTCACCCTGCTGGCCATGGTCGGCATCGTCGACCCACCACGCCCCGAGGCGAAGACCGCCATCGCGGAGTGCCACGACGCCGGCATCCGGGTCCGGATGATCACCGGGGACCACGCGACCACGGCCGCGGCGATCGCGCACGAACTCGGCATCGAGGGACGGGCGGTGACCGGCACCGAGTTCGCCGCGATGAGCGACGACCAGCTCCGCACCGAGATCGACGACATCGGCGTCGTCGCCCGGGTCGCACCCGAGGACAAGGTGCGCCTGGTCCGGCTGCTCAAGGAGAAGGGGAACGTCGTCGCCATGACCGGGGACGGCGTCAACGACGCCCCGGCGCTCAAGACCGCCGACATCGGCGTGGCCATGGGCATCACCGGCACCGAGGTGTCGAAGGAGGCCGCGGTCATGATCCTGACCGACGACAACTTCGCCACCATCGTCGGCGCGGTGTCGTACGGTCGCACGCTCTACGACAACCTGCTGAAGTACCTGCGCTTCCAGATGTCCACGCTGGTGGCCTACATCGCGATCTTCATCGGGGCCGGCATCTTCGGCATCGCGAACGGCGCGCCGCTGAACCCCCTCCAGATCCTCTGGCTCAACATGGTCGTCGACATCCCCTTGGCCGTCGCGCTCGGCTTCGACCAGCCGGCCCGCGGGCTGATGGCCCGCCCACCACGGCCGGTGGCCGCCCCGGTGCTCTCCCGCAGCAACTGGATCCGACTGTGCGTCCAGGGCGCGGTGATGACCGTGGGCGCCCTGGTGGCCTACCAGATCGGCCACGACCAGGGCGGCGCGATCCTCGGCGCCACGATGCTGCTCACCGCGCTGTCGCTCTTCCATCTCTTCGGGGCGCTGCTGTGCCGCGACCAGATCAACACCATCTTCGACCGCGACGCGCTCCCGGGCATCGTCCAGATCCGCCGCTACGGCATCGCGCTGCTCGCGATCATCGCCATCACCGCCATCGACTTCCTGGAGCGGATCTTCGGCACCACCGGCATGAGCTTCAACCAGTGGGCCATCTGCATCGCACTGGCCGCCTCGCTCGTGGTGGTCGAGGAGGTCCTCAAGTTCGTGCTCCGCCGGCGGACCGGCGCCATCGCCGTTCCGGCGCCCTGACCCACCCGCCCCGGGGTGGCGCGAACCCACCCCCAGTCCGCCGAAGGTGATGAGATGTCCCAGTCCACGCTCCCGACGTACGACGCGGACCAGCTCGCCGGGCTCCTCGCCACGTTGCCAGGCGTCGACGGCGTCGAGTTGAAGCTGACGGTTCCTCGAGCCGACCAGCGCACGGTCGCACGGAACCTCGGGATCGACTCGATCGACGCCCGGATCCGGCAGGTGGCCTTCATCGACACCCTCGACCTGCGGGCCTCCGCCGCGGGGGTGGTCGTGCGCGCGCGCCGTACCCAGAACAAGCCCGGTGACGTCACGGTCAAGCTCCGCCCGATGCTGCCCAGCGACGTGCCGGCCGGGCTGCGTGAGGTGCCCGGCTTCAAGATCGAGGTCGACGCCTCGCCGGTCGGCTACACCTGCTCGTGCTCGGTCACCGCCGAGGTCTCCGACAAGAAGG
>DOWL01000060.1:6656-25038 GCA_003519585.1 Nocardioides sp.
CGAGCTGGCCGACGTCCTCACCGAGACCCAGCGCGGACTGCTCAACGACCGACTGCCCGAGGACGTCGCCATCTCCGATCTCCGGGTGCTCGGTCCGGTCCACCTGCTCAAGGCCAAGTTCGCCCCGGAGGGATACCCCCGGTCGATGGTGGCCGAGGTGTGGTTGCTGCCCGGCGGCGGCCAGATCCTCGAACTCTCGACCAAGGTCCCGCCGCAGGAGGCGTTCTACGCGGCCGCCGAGACCAAGGTCTTCCTGGCCGATCGCGGTGTCGACCTGGGCGCGCCCCAAGAGTTGAAGACCAAGTCCGCCCTGGCCGCCCTGGCCCAGGCAGATGCCCCCAAGGAGTAGAGACGAGGAGCCAGTGTCATGACGACGTTCACCGTGTGGAAGTACGACGACGCGGGCGGCGCCCATCGGGCCGAGCAGACCCTCAAGCAGGCCGAGAGCGAGGGGCTGGTCGAGATCGTCGACCACGCCGTCCTCACCTGGGAGCCGGGCGCCGACAAGCCCGAGCTGCACCACGAGCACGACAGCAAGAAGAAGGGCGCCGCGTGGGGCGGGCTCTGGGGTTTGCTCGGCGGCGCGCTGTTCGCCATCCCGGTGGCCGGCGCAGCGATCGGCATCGGCATCGGCGCCCTGGCGAAGGCCAGTGAGGGCACCGGCATCTCCAAGGAGGACCTCGAACGCATCCAGGACGAGGTCACGCCCGGGACCTCGGCGCTGTTCCTGGTGACCGACCACGCGAACCTGGACCGGCTCGGCGAGCGGTTCCAGGCCCACGACAGCACGCTGCTCAGCACCAACCTCACCGAGGCCGAGCGGGACACCCTCCTGGAGACCTTCGGCGGTGGCTGAGCCACACCTGGACTATCGCAACCCGTTCGGGCTCATCGAGGGGAGCGAGGGCACGATCACGGGGACCGTGGTCTGCGCCGCGGCGATCGCGGCCGTGACCGGCCACGTCGACACGACCCGCGAGCTCAGCCTCGCGATCCTCGGCACTGTCGCCGTCTACTGGATCGCGCACCTGCACGCCTCGATGATCGGCAGTTCGCTCACCTACGGGCACCACCCGTTCGCCGCGTTCAAGACGGCCTTCTGGCACACCTTGCCGATCGCCGGTGCGTCCGTCGTGCCGCTGGGGGTGCTGCTGGTGCTGACGGTGTTCGGCGCCAGCCTCCGCACCGCGGCGTACACGGCGCTGTTCGCCACGATCGGGCTGCTCGTCGTCTACAGCTATCTGGCAGGCGTCCGAGCCGGCCTCGACACCACCGGGCGGTTGGCCGGCGCGGCCGCCGGCGGTGTGCTCGGCGTGCTCGTCGTCCTGCTCAAGGTCGCACTCCACTGAGGGGGCTGGGACAGATGCTCGGCGCCGAGAGGGGCGCAGACCGCGCAGACCGGCCGGACCCCGATCTGCTGGAGTACCTCCTGCTCTCGGCACCCGACGTGACCGGCCTCGCGTCGGTCGCGACCGCGGTGGTCGCGCTCGCGCGGAGCGGCACGATCCGGCTGGTCGACGCCGTCCTCCTGGTCCGGAGCGAGGGGCAGACCACGGTCCGCACGATCAGTCCGGGTGAGCACCCGAGCCTCGCCGCGCTGGGACGCGCGACCACGGGTGGCGTGCTGCTGAGCTCCCACGATCTCGAACTGATGGCGCTCACCCTGGGTCCTGACGAGGCGGCGCTGCTGCTCCTGGTCGAGGACCGGTGGGCGGCGACGCTGTCGGCCGCCGTACGCCGGAGCGGAGCGCGGATGACCGCGGGCGAGCGGGTCCCGCGCGGTCGGGTCGCCGCCTCGCTGGAGGCCGCCATCCCGACCGCTCGCCACGGGCGGGCCGATCTGCTGCACCGGAGCCCCGGAACGACCACGGTGTTCGACCAGGTCGAGCAGGTCCGGCAGCTGTCCCGCCTCGTCGACCGCGGCGTGCTCCCGCTCGATCACTACGAGGTTCAGCGGCGCCGGGTGCTCCAGGGCTGAGCCGGACGGTGCAGGCCGGCCAGAGCGCGCGCTCGTTCGGCGGCCTCGGCCCGCGAGCTGCAGCCGAGCTTGCGGTAGATGACCTTGAGGTGGAACTTGAGCGTGTTGATCGAGATGTAGAGCTCGTCGGCGATCTCGCGCAGGGTCAGCCGGCTCGGCAGCATCCGCAGCACCGCGAGCTCGCGCTCGGTCAGCGCCTCGATCGGCAGCTCGACCCGGTCGTCCGGCAGGTGCGGATCCTCTGGCTGTCCGGCCCGCCGTACCCGGTCCAGCCAGGCCAGCGGCGCTTGCCAGGCAACCTTCTCGACCGCCTCGACGACCGCTCGACCCTCGGAGGCGACGGTCTGGACGAGGCCGTGGTCGGCGGCCAGGCGGACCGCGTCGAGGAGGTGGCCTTCAGCCTCGGCCGCGAGGCCGGAGGCTCGGTAGAGCAGCAGGTCGGCGACCACCTGGTGACGCAGGCAGCGCGGCTCGGCGCCTTCGAGCGCCTCGGTCGCCAGTCGGGCATCCCCTGTGGCCAGGAGCACCCGGGCCGTGCTCACCGCTGACCAGAACGGGTCGCGGACCTGGCCCGCCCACCCGCGCGCGCCGTCGACGTCTCCCGTGGCGAGGGCCAGCAGCGTGCCCGTGCGCGCCAGCCAACCCATGGCGCCGGGTCCGGGCATCTGGTTCTCGACGAGTTCGGCGGCTGCGTCGAACGCCCGCCCGGCGGCCGCGGTGTCGCCGTCGTCGAGCCGGACCTGGGTGAGCTCGAGCAGCGCCAACAACCGGCAGTACGGCGTCGCTGGGGTGCGCAGCTCCGCGAGCTCCTCGAGGATGGGTACGGCGCTCGCCAGATCACCCAGCTCCCGGTGGGCGACCGCCTCCGCGGTGCGGAACTCGGCGCGCGTGATCGAGGCGCTCGAGGCTTCCGTGGCGTGCCGCGCTCCGGTGGCGAGCCGCAACGCGTCCACCGGATGGCCGGCCAGAGCCTCGGCGAGGGCCCTCGTCCCCTCCAGTGCGATCCGCCGGTCGGGCACCGCGCCCAGTGCCCGGACGATTCCGCGCCGCGCGTGACCGGCGTCGTCCCACCGTTCCGAGAGGGCGAGATCGCGCGCGACCATGTTCCACGCGCATCGTCCGATCGGGTCCAGCCACCACGCCTCGCCCAGCTCCTGCAGGGCCGACCTCGCCAGGGAGCCGCCATCTGCCCAGTGCCCGCGCAGGGTGGCCGCGATGGACTCGAGGACCTGCACCCGCGCACCACGCACGGGGTCGACGTCCAGGTCGTCGCGCGTGGTGCGCGACAGGCTCTCCACCAGGTCGAGGAAGCGGGCGCGGTCGACCAGCAGGTGCGCCCAGGCGTACTCGATCATCGCGTCCAGATCGCCCGGCACCACGCTCTCGGGCAGCTCGCCGACGATGCGCACGATCGTGTCCTCGTGTCCCGCGTCGTAGAGCGGGAACGCCTGGGCCGCGAGGAGTCGGAGTGCATCGCGTGGGCGTTCGGCCGCGATCCAGTGGTCCAGAGCCTGCTCGGTCCGGCCGTGCACCTCGAACCAGCCGGCGGCCAGTGCATGCAGCCTTACCACCCGCTCCGGATCCGTCCGCCCCAGCCCGGACCGCAGCACGTCGCGCATCAGCGGGTGCAGCACGAATCCACTGGTCTCGCTGCGGGCCACGAACAACCCCCGCTGCTCCGCCAGCGCAAGTCGGGCCGCGGCGTCCGCGCGTCCGGACAGCACGGTGGCGAGTTCGGTCTCGACGTCGTCGACGACCGTGATCGCGACCAGGACGTCGACGACGTCGTCACGCTCCTCGGCCAGGACCTCACGCCAGACGTAGTCCTCCATCCGAGCCAGGTCGTCGTGGTCCGGGAGATAGCCACGACCCTGGGTCTCGGCAGAGCGGGCGGCGAGCGCGGCGAGCTGGATGCTCGCGGCCCAGCCACCGGCCCGCTCGATGACCCGGGTCGCGGTCTCGGGGTCGAGGTCGGGAACGAGTCGGGCCAACATCTCGGTGGCCTCGTCGACCGTGAACCGAAGCTCCGGGAACTGAACCTCCGCCAGCACCCCTCGGGCCCGTAGGCGGTCCACCCGCAGCTCCGGCGTACGTCGACCGGCCACGATCAGGTGGAGCCAGAACGGCAGATGCTGGACGAACCCCGCCAGGGACGACCCCCAGGCGTCATCGACGACATGGGCGTCGTCGATCACCAGGACCGCAGGCTCGCGGTCGCGGTTCTCGAGCTCGTCCAGGAGCGCGCCGACGGCCTCGGGGACACCACCCGGCCCGTCGACCAAGTCAGCCGCGACGGCTGCAGCACCAGGTGCGAGCGCATCGAGAGCGGCGAAGACTCCTCGCCACAGTCGGACCGGATCCCGGTCTTCCTCGTCGAGGGTGAGCCACGCCACCGGCACCTCTGTCTCCGCGGCCCAGCAGCGCAGCAACGAGGTCTTGCCCGATCCCGCGGGCGCCACGACGAGGGTGAGCGGCACGTCGACCGACTCCTCAAGCCGGGCGTGCAGCCGGGGCCGGGGTACGACGTGACCCGGGTTGGCGCCGGGGCGCAGCTTGGCCTGGAGGACCGCCGTCGACGCGTGAGCCGCCCGGCCGGGCACTACCGCGAGCCCGGGTCCCTGCTCGAGTTCATGCTCGAACTCGTGCTCGACCTCCGTCGACAGCTGACCCACCTCCTCGGACATCCGGCCGCGATCCAGTCGGCGCGAGCGCGGCCCCGCCGACGCCATCGGACCTCACCTGCCAGGGCCCGGAATCCCCCGAAACGGATGAGCCCGGGCTATCCGTCAGGTTGATCTTGGCGTACGTCGCTCGATCGGTCCATGAAAACGAGTCGGGCGCAGGCGTCGGGGACCAGTACCGTGGCGCCCGTGGGTCACTCCCTCCTCGCCTTCGTGATCGCCTCGATCCTGTTCATCCAGGTCCCGGGGCCCAGCCTGCTGTTCACGATCGGCCGGGCACTCACCGTCGGCCGGTCCGACGCCCTGTTGTCGGTGGTCGGCAACGCCCTAGGCCTGCTGGTGCAAGTCCTGGCGCTGGCCGTCGGGCTCGGGGCCGTCGTGGCCGCGAGCGCGCACGCCTTCACCGTCCTCAAGCTGATCGGCGCGGCGTACGTCGTCTACCTCGGCGTCCAGGCGATCCGGCACCGCAAGGACGCCCGACTGGCGCTCGACGAGGCGTTCCCGGCGTCGCGCACCCACGGCTGGGGCTCGGTGCGCACCGGGCTGATAGTCGGCATGACCAACCCCAAGACCATCGTGTTCTTCGCGGCGTTCCTGCCGCAGTTCGTCGACGGCTCCAAGCCGGCGGCGCCGCAACTGCTGCTGCTCGGCAGCCTGTTCGCCGTACTCGCCGCAGCGTCCGACTCGTGCTGGGCGCTGGCCTCGGCAAAGGCCAAGACGTGGTTCGCGCGCAAGCCCGAACGGCTCGACCGGCTGGGCGCCACCGGCGGCCTGATGATGATCGGTCTGGGCGCGACACTCGCGACGACGCATAGCTGAATACCCCGGCGAGTTTCGGCCCGGCACCCACGACGGACCGCTTGCTCCGCTGCGCGGAGCTTCGCCGTCCATCGTGGCCGCAGGGCCGATCGCCGGGCGCGCGGGCTCCGCCCGCGACAGACCGGGTCGCTGCGCTCCCTCCCGAATTGAGGATGCCACCCGACAGGCCGCTCGTCGGCGTAGTCATGGCTCATCCATATCCCCGGGATCGGGTGACGCGCTCGTTCCTCGTGCGGCGCAGGGTGGCCGTGCCAAGCCACCCGCACGCAATCTGAGGAGCCATTGATGGCGATCGACACGTTCATGGTTTTCACCGGCGTCTACCCCGACAAGGAGTCCGCCGAGGCCGACTACGACGCGGTCAAGGAGCTGTTCAAGGAGACCGGCCTCATCGACGCCTACGACGCCGCGGTGATCGAGCGTCGCGAGGACGGCAAGGTCAAGCTCGGCAAGAAGCACGAGACGCCCACCCGGGTCGGCGGCGTCCTCGGGGGCGGGGCCGGACTGGCCACCGGCCTGGTCGTGGCCCTGTTCCCGTTCGCCGCCATCGGCGGCGGACTCCTGGCGCTCACCACCGGCGGCGGGGCGCTGCTGGGCGCGGTCGCCGGGCACGCGGCCGCCGGCATGAGCCGCAGCGACCTCAAGGAGCTCGGCGAGCAGCTCGACGCCGGCCAGGCCGGGCTGATCGTCGTGGCCGTCTCGGACATGGAGTCGCGGGTCCGGGAGGCGCTCAAGCGCGCCGACAAGCTCGCGGAGAAGGAGCTGAAGGTCGACCAGGAGGCGCTGGCCAAGGACGCCGAGGAAGCCTCGTCTTCCTCCTGAGGCATTCACATCGTCGCGATAGTCCCTGACGTCTCGGCCGTCGTACCCGCGTGTCGTCGACACAGACGTCAGGGACTATCGGCCCAGGTGGACGCCGGCTTGCCACAATGGGACATCGGCCACGCGAGGAGGTCCCCCATGCCAGTGACGAGAGGGTTCGTCGGACGCAAGCGCGGGCACGAGGGTCGGTTGCCCCCGGGTCAGTACGACACCGGCTCGGGCTGGCCGGTGCTGACCGCCGAGGCCACTCCGCGGATCGACCCTGAGCGCTGGTCGCTGACCATCGACGGGCTGGTCGAGCGGCCGACGACGTGGAGCTGGGACGAGATCCACCAGCTGCCGGAGTCGACGTACTTCGGTGACATCCACTGCGTGACCACCTGGTCGAAGTTCGACGTGGCCTTCCGCGGCGTGAGCGTCGACGAACTGCTCGCCGCCGCCGGGCCCAGCCCCGAGGCGGCGTACCTGATGGCGCACTCGAGCACGGGCTACACCACCAACCTCCCGCTGAGCGACGTCGTCGACGGCAAGGCCTGGGTGGTCTGGGAGTACGCCGGCCAGCCGCTGCCGCGCCAACACGGCGGGCCGGTGCGGCTGCTGGTGCCGCACCTGTACTTCTGGAAGTCGGCCAAGTGGGTCTCGCGCTTGGAGCTGATGGCCCACGACCGGCCCGGCTTCTGGGAGCAGAACGGCTACCACGACCGCGGCGATCCGTGGCTCGAACAGCGCTACCAGGGCGACTGAGGCGGCATCCGTGGGAGCCATAGAAGACGTCCGCGCGCTCGAGACGGCCTGGACGACGGGGCTGATCATCGAGAAGGAGCTCCCGACCCCGGGGCTGGTCCGGCTCCGGATGCACGTCGAGGACCGGCACCGGCACCGTCCCGGCCAGCACTACCTGATCCGCCTGCGCGCCCCCGACGACTACACCGCCCAGCGCTCCTACTCGATCTCCTCCGACGACGACGACCCGTTGGTGGAGTTCCTCGTCGAGCGGCTGCCCGACGGCGAGGTCTCGCAGTTCCTGGCCGACATCGCCGAGGTCGGCGACGTGCTGGAGATGCGCGGGCCGATCGGCCGCTGGTTCACCTGGGACACCACCACCCCGGCGCTCTGCCTCGTCGGCGGCACCGGTGTCGTCCCCGCGGTCGCGATGACCCGCACCGCCCGCCGACTCCATCGGCCTGAGCTGCTCCGAGTGGTGGCGGTCGGGCGCTCCCCCGACGAGTTGCCGTACGCGGACGAGCTCGCGAGGGCCGGCGCCACGCTGGCCTGGACCCGCACCGAGACCGGCGATCGGCCGCCCGGACCACCCACCGCCGACGAGGTCGGCCCGCTCCTCGACGGTGTCGAGCTGGCCTTCGTGTGCGGCTCGGCGCGGTTCGCGGCGTACGCCGAGTCGCTGCTGCTCGACTGCGGTATCGAGCCCGGAGCGATCCGGGTGGAGCGGTTCGGTCCGACTGGTTGAGGCCGGTCTAGGCCACCGAGGCCCCGATGAGGCCCGCTGGGCCCACGAACCACCCTTTTGGCTTACCCAAAGTGGGGGACGGCGCGCCATTCCCTCAGATTTCCCCTTGGACCACCGGGGACGATGGCATCCTTCCCGCGGACGAGATGAACGGTAGGAGACGCGTGAGTTACAGGCGAGTGGCGGCCGCAGTTGTGTCGCTGACCATCGGAGCCTCGGTCGGTGCGGTCGTGGCCTCCGGGTCCCCGGCGCACGCCGCCGGTGGAGCCGTGACCATCGACGCGCCCGCCGCGCCGACCGCCGGACGGGTCGAGCTGACCGGCACCGTCACCGGCGCCGCGGGAGCGACGACAAGCGTCCTCTACGTCTACGACACGACCGACTCGACGGCCCTGCCGAAGAACTCGGACTGCTCCAACAACGGGTCCGCCGGAGCTGACGACGACTTCAACGGCGACGGCAGCGTGGGCGACGTCCTCGACTGCGAGATCGCAGGCGCCATCGCCCTCAACGCCAGC
Organism: Nocardioides sp.; assembly: GCA_003519585.1. Taxonomy (GTDB): domain Bacteria; phylum Actinomycetota; class Actinomycetes; order Propionibacteriales; family Nocardioidaceae; genus Nocardioides. The sequence goes on from DOWL01000060.1 coordinate 14,943, forward strand.
CTCGCCTCGACCTCCAACGTCCAGGCCGGCGTCGTGGCCTTCGCCGACGATGCCGCCGCGGCCGACCTCGACCCGCACGGCTCCGCGACGTTCGTCGCACCGAGCTACACCGGCGGCGACTACAAGCCCCGGATCGAGACGGCGGCCCGCAGCGTCACCCGTGGTCACATCGGGCTCTACGACCCCAAGGCACTGGGCGGTAGCGGCGCCGGTACGGCGTTCAACAGCGCGATCCGCGTCGCACTCGACACGCTGGCCACCGCGCCCGCAGGGCCGAAGTGGATCATGTTCCTCTCCGACGGGCAGGCCGCGATCGACGACGCCCTGCTCGACCGCCTCGCCCAGTCGGGGGTCCGCCTGCGCAGCTTCGGCATCGGCGCGGGCGCCTCGTGCCTCAAGCACAGCAGCCTCTACAAGATGGCCGCGGTGACCGGCGAGCAGTGCTCGACCGTGGCGCGCCCCGCCTCGCTCGGCGCCGGCCTGGTGGGCGCGCAGCCGGACGCGGTCAACGGCGTGAGTGTGACGATCAAGAACGTGTCGGTGGCCGCCCAGATCAACGCGGTCGGCGGCTGGACCGCGGCGTTCAACCTGGGCGCCGGCACCTACAACGCCACCGCGACCGCGGTCCTGGCCTCAGGCGCGAAGGTAGTCAGTCAGCGGACGTTCACGGTGGCGGCGGCCCCAGGTGGACCTGGTGACGGCTCGGTCGGCGCCGGCGCCGGCTCCCTGCTCGCGACGTCGGTCAAGGTGCGTCGTCCTGCGGCTACTCGCGACGCACTGCCCGCAGACGTCGTCGGAAAGATCGGCGTCCCCCACGGCAAGCGACTCCCCAAGGTGCTCAAGGGCAGCAAGGTGCGCCTGGAGGCCCGCGCGGCGGCCGGCGACAAGTGGACCACCGTCGACCGCGGTCGTGTGGACAAGCGAGGCAGGTTCCACCTGTCCTGGCACCCCAAGCGCACCCAGTCGCTGCTACGGGTCACCCTGCTGCCCCGCCGCGGGTACGCCGGCACCTCGTCCGCCGTACCCAGCGCGCCGATCTCCGCGTGCAAGGTGAAGTCGCGCTCCGGCGGCTGGACCCTCACCTGCCACACCACCGCCCCCGATCGCAGTTCGGTGCGGCTGGTCAAGGGGGGCGCCGTCGTGGATCGGGCCCGCACCCAGGGCGGCACCTTCAAGCTGCACGGTGCCGGCGCGGTGAACCGCTACACCGTCGACCTCAAGGTGGGCAAGGGCCGGCACATCTGGCTGCGCCTCTGAGCCCGACCCGCTTCGGCCGGGCGCTCCGGCGGGGTCCTAGGGTTCCGGCATGAGCGAGTACGACGTCGCCAAGGTCCGCGCCCACTTCCCCGCGCTCGAGAGCGGACTGGCCTTCTTCGACGGCCCGGGAGGCTCGCAGACTCCTGACGTCGTCGCCGACGCGGTGCGCAACACCCTCGTCGCGCCGCTCTCCAACCGCGGCGACCTGACACCGGCCCAGGAGAACGCCGAGCGCGCGGTGGTCGGCGCCCGGGCGGCGCTGGCCGACCTGCTGGGCGCTACCGCCGACGGCGTGGTGTTCGGGCGCAGCTTCACCCAGCTCACCTTCGATATGAGCCGGACCATGGCCAAGCGGTGGGGCACCGGCGACGAGGTCGTGGTGACCCGTCTCGACCACGACGGCAACGTGCGGCCGTGGGTGATCGCCGCCGAGGCCGTCGGGGCGACGGTCCGCTGGGTCGACTTCTCGCCCGAGACCGGCGAGCTGTCGCTCGAGTCACTGGACGAAGCGCTGAGCCCCCGCACCCGGCTGGTCGCCGTCACCGGCGCCTCCAACCTGATCGGCACCCGGCCCGACCTGCCGGTGATCGCCGACCGGGTGCACGCCGCCGGGGCGTGGCTCTACGTCGACGCGGTGCACCTGACCCCGCACGCGAGCGTCTCGCTCGAGGAGTCCGGCGCCGACCTGATCGGCTGCTCGACGTACAAGTTCCTCGGCCCGCACGCCGGAGTCGTCGTGGCCCGGCCGGAGCTCCTGGAGGGGTTGCACCCCGACAAGCTCGCGCCGGCCACCGACGACGTACCCGAGCGGTTCGAGCTCGGCACCCTGCCGTACGAACTGATGGCCGGAGCCACCGCGGCGGTGGAGTTCCTGGCCGACCTGGCGCCGGGGTCCGGCGCGACCCGTCGCGAGCGGCTGGTGGCGTCGATGGCCGCCCTGGAAGCGCACGAGGACCGGCTCCGCGTCCGACTCGAGGACGGTCTCCGCGCGCTGCCGGGCGTGACGCTCCACTCCCGGGCCGCCACCCGGACGCCGACCATCCTGGCCACCTTCGCCGATCACGACGCCGGGGCGGTGGCGCAGCACCTCGCCACCCGAGGGATCAACGCCCCCGCCGGCACCTTCTACGCCTACGAACCGTCCCGCCGGATCGGCCTGTCCGCCGCCGGCGGTCTCCGCGTCGGTCTGGCGCCGTACACCGACGACTCCGACGTCGACCGCCTCCTCGAAGCCCTGACCGCACACCTGACCTGACGCCGAGTCGGCGCTACTGCACGTCAGTAACGCCGACTCGCGGTCGATCCGGCGCCCAAATCACACCGAGTCGGCGCTACTGCACGTCAGTAACGCCGACTCGCGGTCGATCCGGCGCCCAAATCACGCCGAGTCGGCGCTACTGCACGTCAGTAACGCCGACTCGCGGAGAACGGCAGAACGGCCCCGACCCGGCGGGGGAAACGGGGCGAGGCCGTTCACGCCGACGCGCCACCGCATGGGGTCGGTGGCGCGCCGTCCGAGTCCGGGTCACCTCACGGCCGGTGCGGACATGTCCGCGACAGTCGTGCTCCCTCCCCAGGGTGCGACCCGTACTCGTTCACCAACGTAAGCGTTTACCAGCGCGTGCGTGAAGGGCCGGGGCCACAAACCACCCACTCGGACCACGTGGGCATGGCCCGCGCTACCCAGGCCCGAAGGTGTGCCCCCACCCGGACGGGCGGCGCGCGACGCTGCCCGCCCCCAGCCCTCGGAGCATCCCCTCTGAGAAGGTGGGCTGGTGAGCACGAGCATCGGCGTCGTCTTCCGGCCCCAACTGCCACCCGAGGAGCTGCGCGGCGCTGTCGAAGCGGCCGAGGCCGCCGGGATCGGGGAGCTCTGGCTCTGGGAGGACTGCTTCCTCGAGGGCGGTCTCACCGCCGCGGCCGCGGCGCTGGCGTGGTCCGAGCGGATCACGGTCGGGATCGGGCTGCTCCCCGTACCCTTCCGCAACCCCGCGCTCGCAGCCATGGAGATCGCGACCCTCGCCCGGCTGTTCCCCGGCCGGCTGACGGTGGCGCTGGGGCATGGCGTCCAGGAGTGGATGCACCAGGTCGGCGCCGGGGTCGACTCCCCCATGACCCTGCTCCGCGAGCACGTCAGCGCCGTGCAGGCGCTGCTGCGCGGCGACGAGGTCGACGTACGAGGCCGCTACGTCTCGCTCGACCGGGTCCGGCTCGACTGGCCCCCCGACCCGGCCCCGCGGCTGCTGGTCGGCGCGCGCGGACCGCGCACGATCGCGCTCGCCGGGGAGGTGAGCGACGGCGTGCTCCTCGACACGGTGATCGACCCCGACGTCGTACGCCGCGCGCGCGAGCTCGTGGGTGATGCCCACGTCGCGGCGTACACGCCCATCGAGCCGAGCGCCACACCTGACGCGATCCGCTCGTGGATCGCCGAACTGGCCGCCGTCGGGGCCGACACGGTGATCGTGCAGGGCACCGACGACCACCCCGAGCACGGACCCCTCATCGCAGCCCTCGGCCGCTGAGCGCGCCACTCCCGCCCCGCACCCGACTGGACCTCTCTGGTCCAGACGTGCCCGTTCGGACGGACTTCTCGCGTTCGGGCGTGCGCCGAGCGATTTGCCTCGACCATGGGCTCATCGACCACGGGGACCCAGCGCCCCGACGACCATCCGCGGGGGGAGGCAGTGTGTGCGCCAAACATGTGGCGGAGCGGCCACGCCGTCGCGCGTCCACGCGCACCCGTCCAACTACCCGCCCTGTCACCCGCAGCCGCACCCGCGCCCGCGCCCGCGGACGAGCACTGGCCACCGCCGCCGTCCTGGTCACGGCGTGGGGATTCCTGACCTGGCTCGCCAACTACGACGACGGCGCCGAGGCCCGTGCCCAGACCCAGGCCCGCGCCAGCGTCGCACTGGCTTCGTGGCAGCCCGGCGAGGAGCACGGTCCCGTGCTGCAGGAGCTCAACGCACTCGCCGGAAGTGGGATCCCCGACGCCGAGTCGCTGCGCACGCTCATCGCCGACTGGGACGAGAGTCCCAGCGTGCCCGACACCGCGGCCCTCACCGAGGCCGTAGCCGCCGCGGGTGATCAGATCGCCGCCGAACTGCGCTCGGCGCACCGCACCAGCGCGGCCCTCCTAGCAGCGGTCCTCCTGGTCGTCGCGGGCGGCTGGCTGGTGTGGTTCCGGCGTTCGGTACGACTCCAGCGCGAGGTCCAACGCGGCGTCACCGAGCGCACCGTCGTCGACGAGGGCGAACGACGGCTGCTCGCGCTGGTGCGCAACAGCACCGACGTCGTCGCGGTCATCGACCCGGACTCCACCGCGACCTTCCTCTCCCCCGCCGTGGCGGTCCTGGGCTGGGAGCCCGACGAGCTGACCGGGCGGGCCCTGCTGGAGATCGTGTCGCCGCAGGACCAGACGATGCTGGCGCGACTGCTGACGGGGTCGAGCGGCGACGTCCATTCGCTTCAGATCCGGATGCGTCACCGCGACGGTCGCGAGCTGGTCATGGAGGGGAGCCTGGTCAACCTCTGCGACGATTCCGCGGTCCGGGGCTGGGTCCTCACCGTGCGCGACATCACCGAGCGAAAGCGCCTCCAGGAGGACCTGACCACCCAGGCGTTCCACGACTCGCTGACCGGCCTCGCCAACCGCCAACTGTTCTTCGACCGGCTCGACCACGCCCTGACCCGGCGCGAGCCACAACCGTGGCGCCCGTTGGCGGTGCTCTCGCTCGACCTCGACGACTTCAAGGACGTCAACGACAGCCTCGGCCACGCCAGCGGCGACGTCGTGCTGCTCACCGTCGCCCAGCGGCTCGCGGCCGCGATCCGCGACGAGGACACCGCAGCTCGTCTGGGCGGTGACGAGTTCGCCGTCCTCATGGAGGACACCGACCTGCCGACCGCGACCCAGGTGGCGCATCGGCTGCTCGGCACCCTCGCCGCGCCGGTCGAGATCGACGGGCAACTGCATGTGGTCCGGGCCAGCATCGGACTGGCCGAGGCCGTGCCGGGCCGCTCCAACGGCACCGACACGATGCGCAACGCCGACGTGGCCGTCGACATGGCCAAGGAGCGGGGCAAGAGCAGCCTGGCCATCTACGACCCGGCCTGGCACCGGCACGCGGTGCAGTCGTTCACGGTCCGCCAGGAGTTGGAGATCGCCATCGCGACGGACCAGCTGACCCTCGTCTACCAGCCGATCGTCACGCTGGAGGACTACGGAGTCACCGGCTTCGAGGCGCTCGTGCGCTGGGACCATCCGGAACGTGGCCTGCTCACCCCCGAGGCGTTCATCCCGCTCGCGGAGCAGAGCGGTCTCATCGTGCCGCTCGACAACTGGGTGCTGCGCGCTGCCGTGCACGGGTGCGCCTACCTGCAGACCGCCGACCACCGCCCCTCCATCTCGGTCAACGTGAGCGCGAAACAGCTCAGCCAACCGGGCTTCGACGACATCGTGCTGTCCACCCTGACCGAGGCGGGGTTGCCTGCAGACCGCCTGGTGCTCGAGGTCACCGAGTCCGCCCTCGTCGACGAACTGGACGTCGGGGTCAAGGCGCTGGTCCAGCTGCGCTCGCAGGGCGTGCGCGTCGCGATCGACGACTTCGGCACCGGCTACACGTCGCTCTCCCAGCTCGCCCGGCTCCCGGTCGACCAGCTCAAGGTGGACAAGTCCTTCATCGAGGCGCTGCGCCACGGGCAGGACGGCACTCTCGTGTCGACGTTCCTCGCCACCGCGCAGGGCATGCGGCTGCTGACGGTGGCAGAGGGAGTCGAGGACGCCCAGCAGGCCGCGTGGCTCCACCTGGCCGGCTGCGATTTGGGTCAGGGCTACCTGTGGTCTCGCCCGGTCGACCTGGACGCCGCTCGCGACCTGCCCCACGCGTTGCCGCACGCACGGTCCGGATCGGCCCGCGAGGCGGAGGTCCCGGCCGGCGTCTGACCGACCCGCCCCGGGAATGAACGGTGCTGCCGCACTGTTCGGGTGGTTGCATGTTGAACCACTTCTCCGAGGAGCGCGAGATGCAGTTCGGGATCTTCACGGTCGGCGACGTCACGCCCGACCCGACCACCGGTCGTACGCCGTCCGAGTACGAGCGGATCAAGGCGACGGTCGCGATCGCCAAGAAGGCGGAGGAGGTCGGGCTCGACGTCTTCGCGACCGGTGAACACCACAACCCGCCGTTCATCGCGTCCGCGCCGACCACGACGCTGGCCTACATCGGTGCCCAGACCGAGCGGATCATCCTCTCGACGTCCACGACCCTCATCACCACCACCGACCCGGTCCTCATCGCCGAGGACTACGCAAAGCTGCAGCACCTCGTGGACGGCCGGGTCGACCTGATGATGGGCCGCGGCAACACCGGACCGGTCTACCCCTGGTTCGGCAAGGACATTCGCGACGGCATCCCGTTGGCGATCGAGAACTACGCCCTCCTGCGCCGGCTCTGGCGCGAGGACGTCGTGAGCTGGGAGGGGAAGTTCCGCACCCCGCTCCAGGGCTACACCTCGGCGCCGCGGCCACTGGACGGCGTACCCCCGTTCGTCTGGCACGGCTCGATCCGCTCCCCCGAGATCGCCGAGCAGGCGGCGTACTACGGCGACGGCTTCTTCGCCAACCACATCTTCTGGCCGGCCTCCCACACGGCGCGGATGGTCGAGCTCTACCGCCGCCGGTTCGAGCATTACGGCCACGGCACCGCCGACCAGGCCATCGTCGGGTTGGGCGGGCAGGCGTTCATGCGCAAGAACAGCCAGGACGCGGTCCGCGAGTTCCGGCCCTACTTTGACAATGCGCCCGTCTACGGCCACGGGCCGTCGCTGGAGGACTTCACGTCGCAGACGCCGTTGACCGTCGGCTCGCCGCAGCAGGTGATCGAGCGGACGCTCGGCTTCCGTGAGTACGCCGGCGACTACCAGCGCCAGCTGTTCCTCATGGACCACGCCGGGCTACCGCTCAAGACCGTGCTCGAGCAGCTCGACCTGCTCGGCGAGGAGGTCGTGCCGGTGCTGCGCAAGGAGTTCGCGGCACTCAAGCCGGCGCACGTACCCGACGCGCCGACCCACGCGTCGCTCGTGGCAGCGCGTGACGCTGCAGAACTGGAGCTCGCGGTCGCCGAGGAGGTGACGGTGTGACCAAGGTCGTCGTCGTCACAGCCGGACTCTCCAACCCGTCGTCGACCCGGATCCTCGCCGACCAGCTCGCGGCCGCGACCGCCGCCGCGCTCGCCGCCGGCGGCGCCGCGGCCGACGTCGAGGTCGTCGAGCTGCGCGACCTCGCGCACGCGATCACCGACAACCTGCTCACCGGCTTCCCCTCCGGAGATCTGGCCCACGCGGTCGCAGCGGTCGCCTCAGCGGACGCCGTGATCGCGGTGACGCCGGTGTTCAGCGCTTCCTACAGCGGGCTCTTCAAGTCGTTCTTCGACGTCCTCGGCCCGGGCACGCTCGACGGCACGCCCGTGCTGATGGCCGCGACCGCGGGCACCGCCCGGCACTCGCTGGTGCTCGAGCACGCGCTACGCCCGCTGTTCTCCTACCTGCACGCCTCTCCGACCTCGACCGCGGTCTTCGCGGCCGCGGAGGACTTCGGCTCCCGCGGCCTGACCGATCGCGTCGACCGCGCGGCCGGCGAACTGGCCGACGCCGTGCTACGCCGGCCGCGGCTGCACGCGGCCGACCCGTTCGAGGACGTCACGCCGTTCGAGGACCTGCTCGGCGCCTGAGGCTCTTCGCTCCGCTGGTGCAGCCAGGCCGCTACCCAGTACCGAGCCAGGTGGCGGTGGCATATCAACCACGCGCGGGCCGCGACACGTTGATCACCCACCGCCGCCCGGACCGAACGCCTCGCACCTGAGCGCGCGGTCCAGTACCTGTACTCCCCGCGACCCCGACCGGCTGCGAAGATCCCGGCATGCGACTGGTCGACCTCAGCCACACCGTCTCCGACGGGCTCGTCACCTACCCCGGCCTCCCCGCCCCGCTGATCTCCGAGCACCTCACCTTCGACGCCTCACACGAGGTGTACGCCGAGGGCACGGAGTTCTCGATCGGCCGGATCGAGATGGTGTCCAACACCGGCACCTACCTCGACACGCCCGGCCACCGGCATCGTGGCGGCCACGACCTCAGCGGGCTGCCGCTGGAGCGATGCGCACTGCTCCCGGCCCTCGTGGTCGAGGGCGAGGCGACCGGCGCCACCGGGCTGGCGGCGTTCGAGGGGCTCGACGTGGCCGGCCACGCCGTCCTGGTGCGCACGGGCTGGGACGTGCACTTCGGCACCGAGGCGTACGGCGCGCCGGAGCATCCCTATCTCGCGACTGAAGCGGCGCTCTGGCTGGCCGACCAGGGCGCGACTCTGGTCGGCATCGACTCGGTCAACATCGACCAGACGCCGCCGCGCGGCGATCGGCCGGTGCACACGCTGCTGCTCGACCGCGAGATCCCCGTCGTCGAGCACCTCACCGGACTCTCTGCGCTGCCGCCCAACGGCGCCACGTTCAGCGCCGTACCGCCCAAGGTGGCCGGCATGTCGACGTTCCCGGTGCGGGCGTTCGCGACCCTGCCCTGACCCGATTCGTCTGCGACGCCCAGCGAGAAAATGCCGGTCAGCTCACAGACGAATCGCCCTGACCGGCCAGCCGAAGCCAGGTGTCGACGACCGTGTCGGGGTTGAGCGACATCGACTCGATGCCCTGCTCGAGCAGCCACTCGGCGAGGTCGGGGTGGTCGGAGGGGCCCTGACCGCAGATGCCGACGTACTTGCCCTGCTCCTTGCAGGCCTTGATGGCGCGTTCGAGGAGCGCCAGGACGGCCGGGTTGCGCTCGTCGAAACCGCCGGCGACCAGTGCCGAGTCGCGGTCGATGCCGAGGGTCAGCTGGGTGAGGTCGTTGGAGCCGATCGAGAAGCCGTCGAAGTGCTCGAGGAACTGCTCGGGGATCACGGCGTTGGACGGCACCTCGCACATCATCACGACGCGCAGGTCGTTGGTGCCGCGCTCGAGACCGTGTTCGGCCAGCAGCGAGATGACTCCCGACGCCTCCTCGAGAGTGCGCACGAACGGGATCATCACCCAGACGTTGGTGAGCCCCATGTCGTCGCGCACGTGGCGCAGCGCCTCGCACTCCATCGCGAAGCACTCGGCGAAGTCGTCGGAGAGGTACCGCGAAGCCCCGCGGTAGCCGATCATCGGGTTCTCCTCGTGCGGTTCGTACGCCGGACCGGCCAACAGGTTGGCGTACTCGTTGGACTTGAAGTCCGACATCCGCACGATCACGGGGTACGGCGCGAACGCGGCGGCGAGTGTGGACACCCCCTCGGCCACCCGCTGCACGAAGAACTCGCGCGGTCCGGGGTACGCCGCGAAGGCCTCCTCGATCTCGCGCCGCAGCCCGTCGTCGAGGGCGGAGGGATCTCGCTCGAGATCGAGCAGCGCCTTGGGGTGGATGCCGATCTGCCGGTTGATGATGAACTCCAGGCGCGCCAGCCCGATGCCGCGGTGAGGCAGCTGCGCGAAGGCGAACGCCTGGTCGGGCGTGCCGACGTTCATCATGATCTTGACCGGTACGTCGGGCATCTCGTCGAGCTGGGTCTCGTCGACCTCGAAGTCGAGGAGCCCGTCGTAGACCAGCCCGGTGTCGCCCTCGGCGCACGACACGGTCACCTCACGACCGTCGGCCAGCTCCTTGGTGGCCCGGCCGGTGCCGACGACCGCGGGGATGCCGAGCTCGCGGGCGATGATCGCCGCGTGACAGGTGCGGCCGCCGCGGTTGGTGACGATGGCGGAAGCGCGCTTCATGACCGGTTCCCAGTTCGGGTCGGTCATGTCGG
>DOWL01000060.1:25114-25375 GCA_003519585.1 Nocardioides sp.
CTCCCAGTCGGGGTCGGTCATGTCCGCGACCAGCACCTCCCCGGGGATGAACTCCGACATCTGGTCGGCGGAGGTGAGGATCCGGGCCGCTCCGGCGCCGATCTTCTGGCCGATAGCTCGGCCCTCCACGATTACCTCGGCGCCCTGGATCGACTGCTTGGGCATCGAGTAGCGCTGCAGCACACCCTGCCGTCGGGACTGAACGGTCTCGGGCCGGGCCTGGAGGACGTAGAGCTCGCCGTCGACGCCGTCCTTGCCCCA
>DOWL01000060.1:25608-25792 GCA_003519585.1 Nocardioides sp.
CGACCTCGGCGTCGGCGAGCGAGAGCCGCCGCCGTTGGGCCGGGTCGACCTCGACGAACTCGGTGGTCCGGCCGACGGTCGCATCGTCGGTGTAGACCATCTTGGTGGCCTTGTCGCCCACGCCTCGCTTGAGCACCGCCGCGCGCCCGGCGCGGAGCGCCGGCTTGTAGACGTAGAACTCGTC
>DOWL01000155.1:0-8373 GCA_003519585.1 Nocardioides sp.
ATTATTTCCCGTTCACGGCACTAGAGACAGTCAGTCCGCGAGGAGCCGCGGTTCGAGCCGGATCTCGGTGACGGTGCCGTCGTCCTGGCGCTCGACGACGTACGCCGCGACGCCGGGCCGGTCGGCCACCGCCTCCACCAGGTCGGTGCCGTCGTAGACCAGGCCGACACCGTCGTCGGTGGCATGGACGGTCGGCAGCTCGCCGCTCGCCACCAGTGAGTGCAGCAGCGGACGGCGCTGCGCCTCGCTGTCGTAGTGGACACCGCAGCCGTAAGGCAGGAAGCCGAGGCCGGGAGGCGAGAGCCGCAGGTCGAGGCCGTAGCTATCGGTGGTGCCGCCGGCGTACCAGCAGATGGCGCCCGCCGAGACGCCGCCGAGGACCACCCCGCTCTCCCAGCACTCGCGCAGCACCTCGTCGAGGCCGTGCACCCGCCAGACGGCGAGCAGGTTGGCGACGGAGCCACCGCCGACCCAGATGACGTCCTGGGCCAGGAGGTGCGCTCGCACGTCGGAGACGTTGGGCATCGTGAACAGCTCGAGGTGGGACGCCCGCACCTCGGACCCGGCGAACGCGCCGTAGACCGCACTGACGCCGTTGACGGAGTCGCCGTGGGCGGTGCCGACGTAGCAGAACCGGGGTCGCTCCGGGTCGCCAGCCAGGTGGATGGCGTGCTCGATGAGCGCGCCTCGCCGCCAGTGATAAGGCCCGACGTCGGTGGGCCGGAACCCACCCGAGGTGGCGAGAATGCGCACGGTCTATCCCCCGAGAGGACTGGTTGGGGTCAACGGCACCGTGCACTCTACGTGGTGCCGCTACCCCTTCGGGTGAGCCCCGGGCTGTTCTGCGAGTCAGGAGCGCGACGCACTCCACGTGGTCCGTCATCGGGAGAGCCCAGATGGTCCTGAGGGTGACCTCGATCGTGGGCGATCAGCCGCCGTCAGGGGCCTCAAACCAGCTGCTGACCTACGACAATCCACGATGAGGCCCCGGTGCCGGCGACGGCAACTTCACGTTCCGGCGCAGGCCCTGGGTCTGCCAGGTTCCTCAGACAACCTCGGCGTGGCGCCACCATCGTATGGTCAACACGGCGCTGACGAGGGCTACCACGGGTGCCAGCAGCAGAGTGGCCGACGAGATGGTCGGCATGCCCGACTCGGGGCCCATCGCCCACATCGCGGGAACCGACCAGGGCCACCATCGACCGATGCCAGCGATCGTGGCCACCTGGGCCAGCACGACCAGGACCAGCAGCGCGCCGATGGCTGGTAAGTAGCCCCGGCCCACGCTGGCGGCCGCCGCGACCGGGAGCGCGAGCAGGCCGGACAGCACGGCCAGGGCCGTCAACCGTGCCACTGTCCGCCATGCGGCGTCGTCGGGGCTCCCGAGCCCGGTCGCGAGCCCGAACAGCCAGGTGACGAACACCATCGCCAGGCCGACTGCCGTCGACCACAGTGTCATGAGGGCGAGCTTCGCGCTCGCGACCGCTTCGCGGGGCGTCGCAGACGCGTAGAGGGATACCACTGTCCGGTCGGCGTACTCCCGCCCGAAGCACCACCCGACCACGATGCCGACCCCGACCACGCCAGCGGTCGCATAGATCTGCATCAGACCGCCGAGGTACCCGGCCCAGCCCCCACCGGGGAGCATGGCCTGGGCCTTGAGGGTGGCCGGGTCGTTGCCGCCTTGCTCAGCAACCGTGAGGAGGCCGCGAGCCATCCCCGGGGGTACGAAGACCAGCGCGAGGGTGGCCACGAGGACGACGCGTGAGCGCCGCAATTTGAGCGCTTCCACGGCGTACGCCGGGCTCATGAGCGCTGCTCCCGCGCGGTGCCCTCCGCCGCCGCCTCGTCGGCGGCGTGGGCCATCTCGAAGAAGGCACGCTCCAGGTCGACGCCCTGGGGGTCGAGCTCGCCAATGATCGCTCCCGCGTGGATGACGGTGACGCGGTCGGCAATCCTCGCCACCTCATCAAGGTGATGACTGGAGACCAGCGCCGCCACACCGTCGGAGGCGGCGCCCTTCAGCAGCTCACGCAGCAGCACCACACCCGACGGGTCGAGCACGTTGGTCGGTTCGTCGAGGACCAGCAACCGCGGGCGGTGCACCAGCGCGCTGGCCAGTCCGACCCGCTGACGGTTGCCGAGAGAGAGGGTGCTCGCACGGCGCTCGGCCCACGGATCGAGCCAGAGTTCGGCGACGACACGGTTCACCGCCGCGCTGACCTCGCCGGCCGGAACGCCATGCAACCTGGCCGCCGCCCACAGGTTCTCGCGCACGGTCAACTCTGGATAGACGAACGGTGTGTCGATGAGGTGGCCGACGCGGCTCCAGACCGCCGCATCAGCGCCGGGCACGCTCACGCCGAACAGATGCACCGAGCCGGCGTCGGGGCGCAGCATGCCCAGTGCGGCGCGCATCAGCGTGGACTTTCCCGCTCCGTTGAAGCCGATCAGGGCATGCACCTCGCCCGGGCCCACGCTCAAGTCGACACTGCGGAGCACGGGCAGGTCGTCGTCGAACTGGTGCCGCAGACCGCGGACCTCGAGCGCGCTCACGAGCCGGCCCCCTCGACCACCGCGAGCGCGGCATTCAGGCACGTACTCATGGGTAGCTCGTCGTCGGACTGACACCACTCCTGCAACGCCACGGTGAGAGCCGCCAAGACTGCGGCTGCTGCGACCCGCGCGGCGAACTCCTCGCCGCCGTCTTCGACCAGCACCGCGACCAGGGCCTCGCGGGTGGCTTCGGTGTTGGCGTACATCCCGATCCGGAGTGCGGGGTGCTGTGATGCGATCCGTACCCGCTGGCGTACCAACTCCTGATCGGGAAGCTCGATGCGGGCGAGGGCGGCGCGCAGACCGGTGCACACCCGGGTCGCCGGCGGCAGCGTGGATGGCGTGGCGGCGACGGCCGCGGCGATCGTCGGATCGAAGCCGTCGTCCAGGATGACGGCGTCCTTGGTCGCGAAGTGGCGGAAGAACGTCATGTGGCTCACTCCCGCGGTGCGGGCGATCTGATCGACGGTGGTGGCGTCGTACCCCTGCTCGGCGAACAGCCTGGTCGCGGTCTCCTGCAGCAGAGCGCGGGTGCGGATCGTCTTGGGCGTGGGCACAACGATAATGTTAGTCACTAACATAATCGGACGGCAAGAGGACCCGCATGCGGCACGATCAGCCGTGCCAACCGGCGACGGACGCGCGGTGACCCCCGGGCCGTGGACGTGCTCAAAGGTCTTCTGCGGGCCGTTCCGCGTTCTCTCTCGGTCGGCCGCGGCGCCCCCGCGGGGAGTGCAGAATGCTGGAATCCGATCCCTCGACCTCAAAGCGAGCCCGGAGCGAGCCCGGAGTGAGCCCTCAGGTCGGTTTTCGGGTATCGACGTCGTGGATCGAAATCACATCACCGCAGGTCAGAGGCAGTTTTCGTCAGCAAAGCCACGCATTCCACATGATGTGTCATCGGGAACAGGTCGAATCCTCGCAACCCGCCGAGGCGGTAGCCGTGCTCGGCGAAGATCGCCACGTCGCGGGCCAGCGCGGCCGGGTCGCACGCGACGTAGGCGACCGCGCGCGGTCGTCGTACGACGACCGCTTCGACGACCGAACGGCGGGCGCCTTCGCGCGGCGGGTCGAGGACGACCAGGTCGACCGCCGCAGCCGGCAGCTCGGCGAGCACGGACCCCACATCGCCGGGCAGCACGGTCGCGCCCGGCACGTTCACGACCGCGTGGCCGCAGGCGCGCTGGTCACCCTCCACCAGCGTCACCGCGGCCGCCCCCACCCGATCGGCGAGGAAGCGCGCGAACAACCCGACCCCGGCGTAGAGGTCGAGGACCGTCTCCCCCGCGCGGGGCTGCAGGAAGTCCAGCACCGTGTCGACGAGCACCTCGGGCGCGCCCGGGTGCACCTGCCAGAAGCCGTCCTGCTCGACCTCGAACGGCAGCCCGTGCACGACGTGCCGCGCAGGAGCGCCGGCGATCAGGCAGTCGTCGACCTCGATCACCTCGTGCGAGCGGTGCAGGCGCATCCCGTGACCGCCATCGGGCAGGTCGACGTACCGCTGACGGGTGCGCCAGCGCAGGCCGTCGTGCTCGTGAGGCGGCTCCCCCGGCACCTCCTCGATGTGTACGTCGACGTCCAGGCGCGCGAGGCGGGACAGCTGCTCGCGCACCACGTCGGCCTTGAGCGCACGCTGCCGCGCGAGCGTCACGTGCTGGAAGTCGCAGCCACCGCAGCGCCCCGGTCCGGCGTACGGGCAGGGCGCCGGAACCCGATCCGGCGACGGCTCGAGCACCTCCACGGCATCCGCCCGCCAGAACCGGTCACCGTCGGTCCCCTCGGTCACCTCGAGCACCACCCGCTCCCCCGGCAGCGCGTGCCGCACGAACACGACGCGCCCCTGAGGTTCCAGCCGGGCCACGCAGTGGCCACCGTGCGCCACGGGACCCACGACCGCCTCGAACCGCTGCCCCACGCGAGACGCGCCGCGCGGACGACGAGCGCGTGGACGGCGGGTCGACCGGCCAGCCGACCGACCAGTGGCTGCCGGGCGCAGGGACATCAGCGGGACACGTCTCGATCCCGGGCCCGCGGGTCGACCTCCCCGCGCCGCAGGTCGCCGGGGCGCACGCGGTACTCGTCGCGCAGTTCCCGCTCGCGAGCGATCTGGGAGGAGCGCAGCTGGTAGGGCACCGAGGTCACCATCACCCCGGGGGTGAACAACAGCCGTCCCTTCAGCCGCAGCGCGGTCTGGTTGTGCAGCAACTGCTCCCACCAGCGGCCCACGACGTACTCCGGGATGTAGACCGCGACCACCCCGCGCGGGTTGGCCCGCCGGATCTCGGTGGCGTACTCGACGATCGGCCGGATCAGCTCGCGGTACGGCGAGTGCAGCACCTTGAGCGGGACGTCGAGGCGCCGCTGGTCCCACTCCTCCAGGAGCCGGCTGGTCTCCTGCGGGCTCGTGGAGACGTAGACCGCCTCGAGCACGTTGGGCCGGGTCGCCTTCGCGAAGGCGAGCGCGCGCAACGTCGGCTTGTGCAGCTTGGAGACCAGGACGATGGCGTGCACCCGGGTGGGCATCACCTTGTCCTCCTCGTCGGCCGCCAACTCGTCCGCCACGTTGTCGTAGTGGCGCCGGATGCCGCGCATGACGAGGAAGAAGAAGACCATCGCCAGGATCGCGATCCACGCGCCGGCGAAGAACTTCGTGACCAGCACGATGACGAAGACCACCGCGGTCATCGCCAGCCCGAAGGTGTTGATCGCGCGGGAGCGGAACATCCGCCGTCTTACGGCGGGGTTCTTCTCGGTCTTCAGCAGCCGGGTCCAGTGCCGGATCATGCCGAGCTGGCTGAGGTTGAACGAGACGAACACCCCGACGATGTAGAGCTGGATCAGCCGGCTGGTCTCGGCGTTGAAGGCGAGGATCAAGATGATCGCCATCACCGCGAGGAAGACGATGCCGTTGCTGTAGGCGAGCCGGTCGCCGCGGGAGCCGAGCGCACGGGGGGCGAACCCGTCGCGGGCCAGGATCGAGCCGAGCACCGGGAAGCCGTTGAACGCCGTGTTGGCGGCGAGCACCAGGATGATCCCGGTCATCGCCACGACGAAGTAGAACCCCGGCGGGAAGTCGGTGAAGATCGCCTTCGACAGTTGGGCGATGACCGTGTGCTGGTCGTAGTCGGCCGGCAGCGGCTGACCGTCCGGCGTCCGGAGCCGATCGACGTCGCTCGGGTCGACGTACTTCAGCCCCATGTTGTTGGCCAGCGCGATGATGCTGAGCAGCATCGAGATGGCAATGGTGCCGAGCAGGAGCAGCGTGGTCGCGGCGTTGCGGCTCTTGGGCTTGCGGAAGGCCGGCACGCCGTTCGAGATCGCCTCGACGCCGGTGAGCGCGGCACAGCCCGACGAGAACGCGCGGGCCAGGAGCACGATCAACCCGATGTTGGTCAGCTCGTCGCTGTAGCCGGGCGCCGGCATGATCGTCAGGTCGGCGCTCTCGACCTGGGGCAGGTCACCGGTCGTCGCAAGCAGCAGGCCGTAGAGGCCCATCCCGAGGATGCCGATCATGAACCCGTAGGTCGGGATCGCGAACAGCGTCCCCGACTCGCGCACGCCGCGCAGGTTCATCGCCATCAGGATCACGACGAGTAACGCGGCGACCTCTGCCTCGTGCCCGGAGAACGCCGGGATCGCCGACGCCATGTTCTGGACACCGGACGAGATCGAGACCGCGACGGTGAGCACGTAGTCGACGAGGAGCGCGGAGCCGACCGTGACCCCGGCGGTCGGACCGAGGTTGACCGTGGCCACCTCGTAGTCGCCACCGCCGCTCGGGTAGGCGTGCACGTTCTGGCGGTACGACGCGACGACGGTCAGCATCACCACGGCGACGGCGACGCCGATCTTCCACGACCAGACGTAGGCCGAGGCTCCGGCGAGCGAGAGCATGATGAAGATCTCGTCGGGTGCGTAGGCGACCGACGACAGCGCGTCGCTGGCGAAGACCGGCAACGCGACCCGCTTGGGGAGCAGCGTCTCGCCCAGCTGGGAGCTGCGCAGCTTGCGCCCCAGCAGGATCCGCTTGGAGACGTCGCCGACACCCACGAGCCGCAAGCGTACGCACCTCGGGTGCCCGATCCGCAGTCAACCGCGCCCATGGGGTGCACAACGGATACCGTTGCCGGGTGCACGTCGTGATCATGGGGTGTGGCCGGGTCGGCTCGACGCTGGCCCGCAGCCTCGAGGACCGCAACCACACGGTGTCGGTCATCGACAGCGAACCCGACGCGTTCCGGCGCCTGGGGCCGGGCTTCAACGGCGACAAGGTGACCGGCTACGGCTTCGACCAGGCCGTGCTGGAGAAGGCGGGCATCCGGCGCGCCGACGCCTTCGCGGCGGTCTCCAGCGGTGACAACTCCAACATCATCGCGGCCCGGGTGGCCCGCGAGACCTTCGGCATCCAGCAGGTCGTGGCCCGCATCTACGACCCCGGCCGGGCCGAGGTCTACCAACGCCTCGGCATCACCACCGTCGCCACCGTGAAGTGGACGGCCGACCAGGTGCTCCGCCGGCTGCTGCCGGCCGGCGCCGAGCCCGACTTCCGCGACCCGTCCGGCACGATCCGCGTCGACCAGGTGCCGATCCCCGATCAGTGGGTCGGTGAGCGCACCATCCACTTCCAGGAGCAGACCGGAAGCCGGATCGCCTGGATCGACCGGCTCGGCGAGGGGATCCTGCCCAACCGCGAGTCGGTGATCCAGGAGGGCGACCTGATCCACCTGGTGATGCGCGAGGAGAACGCCGCGCACGTCTTCAAGGTCATCGACGCCGGACCCGAGGAGCACTGAGATGCGCGTAGCCATCGCCGGGGCCGGCGCGGTCGGGCGGTCGATCGCCCGGGAGCTGATCCAGAACGGCCACGAGATCCTGCTCATCGACAAGGACCCCGACTCCATCAAGCCCGAGCGGGTGCCCGACGCGGAGTGGCTGCTGGCCGACTCGTGTGAGCTCTCCTCACTGGAGGAGGCGCGACTCGACAAGTGCGACGTGGTCATCGCCGCCACCGGTGACGACAAGGTCAACCTCGTGACCTCGCTGCTGGCCAAGACCGAGTTCGGGGTGCCGCGCACCGTGGGCCGGGTCAACCACCCCAACAACGAGTGGCTGTTCAGCGAGGCCTGGGGCGTGGACGTCAACGTCTCGACGCCGCGGATCATGTCGGCCCTGGTCGAGGAGGCGGTGACGGTCGGTGACCTGGTCCGTCTGTTCACCTTCCGGCAGGGCAACGCCAACCTCGTCGAGCTCACGCTGCCCGCCGACTCGCCGTACGTCGGCAAGCCGACCGGCCTGATCCCGTTCCCCGACAACTGCGCGCTGGTCTCGATCCTGCGCGACGGCCAGGTCTACGTGCCCGACCCCGAGCAACCGGTCGAGTCAGGCGACGAGCTGCTCTTCGTCGTACCCGAGGAGCGAGAGGACGAACTCGAGCGGCTGCTCGCCCCCAACGAGCACGGACTGGGGTAGTCCCTGACGATCGAGCTGGGATGGATCAGCCGGGCTGCGGCCCGGCCTCGGCCTGCTCCGGCCTCGGTTCGATCGGGGTGGCGTTGCGGGCCAGGAGCCAGATGATCAGCGACCACGACCCGATCCGCAGCGCCCAGCCGAGTCCGAGCCGCAGCACGCTGACGATGAGGACAGCGGTGTCGGTGTCGATCGCGCCGGACCAGCCGAGCAGCCAGACCGGACCCTGGAGCAGGACGCCCACCGCGCCGGGCATCAGGAAGACCCACGTGAGCCGGGTGCACAGCTTCACGACCTGCGGGTCGTCGTGCCAGGCGAGCGGATCGCCGCTGACGCTGCCCACCATGAAGC
>DOWL01000155.1:8494-13733 GCA_003519585.1 Nocardioides sp.
CACCATGAAGCCGACCGCCGGCCACCGGAGCAGGCAGGATGCGCCGAACAGGATCGTGTAGCCGAGGCTGATCAGGATCCCCGGCAGGAAGTAGGCGAGGGCCTGGTCGGACGCGTCGCCTCCGGCGTTGGCCGCGATCCTGGTGAAGACGTAGCCGAGCGCGATCGAGAACGCCGCGTTGAAGACGTATTGGATGGTCGAGCGCTGCACCAGCCGGATCACGAGGGCGATGCCGACGCCAGCCCCACCCACGATCAGCGCGAGCTGGATGTCCTTGGTCACCAGCCAGAGGATGGTGAACAGCACGCCGGGGATCGCTGCCTCGATGATGCCGCGGCGGCCGCCCAGCGAGGCGGCCATCTGGGCCCGCACCATCGCCTCGACGGTCTCGACCGTCGGCCGCGGCTTCTCGGTTGCGGGATCGACTGTCGGGTCGGCCGCGTCGGAATCGCTCACGGGACTGCTCACGGGATCAGCTGGTAGCGCGGGTTGTACATCGCGCGCACGCCGTCGTGCGCGCCGATCCGGCCCTCGACCTCGATCGCCCGGCCCGGCTCGATGCCGGCGATCCGGCGACGGCCGAGCCAGACCAGGGTGATCACGCCCGTACCGTCGTTGAGCTCGGCCTCGAGTGCGGGTACGCCGGCGCGCGGCCGCAGCGTCACCGTGCGGAGGGCGCCGCGCAGCGTGACCCGTTCGCGGTCGGGTGCATCGGAGATGCAGATGACGCCGGACCGGCCCGAGCGGGAGTACTCCTCGCGGAGGTGGCGGTCCTCCTGGTCGCCGGGGTTGGCCCAGCGGCTGATCGTGCGGCGCAGCGTGCTCTTGCTCATCGGATCAGCTGTTCTGCTCGACCCGGCGGGCCTGCGGGGGCATCACGACGGGCAGCGCCTCGCCCACCGGCATCGCGTGCGAGCCGCGGTGCACGCCGAGCCGGCGGATGCTGTCCTCCCAGTCGCCGGACTCGTCGGGACGAGCGGCGCCGGCGCCGAGCAGCGAGCAGCGCAGCATCCACCGCGGGCCGTTGATGCCGAGTACCCGGGTCACCTGGGGGGCACCGGAGCGCTGGCCGACCTGACAGATCAGCTCGGTGCCCCACGGCCCCTCGCGCTCGGTCGCCGTACCGCCCGACTGCGCGACTTCGGCGGCGATCTGCGGGCGCACCTCGGACCAGAGGTCGCCGTTGCGGGGCGCGGCGAACGCGCGCACCTCGAGTGCGCCGTCGGGACCGGCCAGCAACACCTGCTGGACGGCGCCGCTGGCCTCGTCGACCTGGAGCCGGAGCTCGCGGTTGGGCTCCGGGGTGATCAGCAGTGAGCCGAGGTCGACCCGCTCGCCGTCCGCGAGGGGCGGCAGGTCCTCGGAGTCGAAGGGGCCATCGGCGAGGAGGTCTGCTGCGGTCTCCTCCTCGGGGTCGTCGGCCTCGAGTGAGCCGTCGTCCTCGACCGGCTCGGACTGCGCCTTACGGCGGAACTTCACGTGCTCTCGCTCCCTGCTGTGTCTGATGCGGGGTCCGGTGCCTGCCCCGTGGTCGGAACCGTGGTCGGGCCTGCGGCCCCGAAACCTCCGGTAGAACCGTAGCCGCCGCCCCCTCGCGCACTCTCGGGCAGGACCTCCACCTCGGCGAACGCCGCCTGCTCGACCCGCTGGAAGACCAGCTGAGCGACCCGGTCGCCGCGGCGCAGCTCGATCGGTTCGCTGAGGTCGTGGTTGACCAGCAGCACCTTCACCTCACCGCGGTACCCGGCATCGATGGTTCCGGGCGTGTTCACGATCGAGAGCCCGTGCCGAGCCGCCAACCCCGACCGCGGGTGCACGAGCGCGACGTACCCTTCCGGCACCGCCATGGCGATCCCTGTCGGCACCAGCGCCCGCTCCCCCGGCCGCAGCGTCACGTCGACGGTCGTCACCAGGTCGGCCCCGGCATCGCCGGGGTGCGCGTAGGCCGGCAGCGGCAGGTCAGGATCGAGACGCACGACGGGCACCGGGAGCTCCACCCGCCGGACACTAATACGTGGCGCGGATGGGAGGATCCGGACCGTGGAGGCGACGGCGTACGACGAGCGGTTGGGGGTGCCGCTGCGCTGGTGGGCGCAGGGCGTCATGCTCGTCGCGATGCTCTGGCTCGCTCTGATCGTCGCGGTTCCCGGGCCGGTGGCGTGGGCGTGCAGCGGGGTCGCGCTCGCCCTGCTGGCCGCTCTGCTGCTGTCGTACGGCGCGGCGCGGGTCAGCGTCGCCGACGGCTGGCTCCGTGCGGGTCGAGCCCGGATCCAAGGTGTGCACCTGGGTCCGGTTCATGCGCTGGACGCCGAGGAGACCCGCCGGGTGGCGGGCCCCGAGGCCGATGCTCGCGCGTACCTCCTGCTGCGGCCCTACCTCAAGCGCGCGGTCCGGGTCGAGATCGCCGACACCGACGATCCCGCGCCGTACTGGCTGCTCAGCTCGCGCCACCCCGAGGAGCTCGCGCGCGCCGTACGCGCCCTCTCCGATTCGTCTGCGCCCTGACCTGGGTACCTTGCTCCCATGGATTCGGACAGCTCGCGCGTATGGGCCCTCTTCTCCCTGGTGGCGGGGCTGGGCGCCGCCGCACTGACCCGCAAGCTGCTCGACCAGTCCTGGAAGGCCGCCGCGGGCAAGAATCCGCCGGAGAACCCCGCCGACCCCGACGTGAGCTTCGGTGAGGCAGTGCTGTGGGCCAGCATCACCGGCGCCGCCGTCGCACTGGCCCGGATGCTCGCCCAGCGCCGCGCGGCCAACTACTACAAACGTTCCACCGGCCAACTCCCGCCCGGGTTGCGCTCCGGCGACACCCGCTGACGGGCCCGAAACGACAGGACCCGACACGCTGCGCGTGTCGGGTCCTGTGGTGATCTGGCCCGGCAGCAACCTCGGCCTGGGTGCCAGGTGCGCCGACACGGCGCTTCTGCCGCAGGGGGCGCTTCGCGCCGGGGACGGTCAGTACCGCCGGGTCGGCGATGCCTAGCTGCGCTAGGCGCAGTCGAAGCAGATCATCTTCTTCGCGTCCGCCAGCTGGCTCCGGTGGTGGACCAGGAAGCAGCTCATGCAGGTGAACTCGTCCTCCTGCTTGGGCTTCACCTCGACCGCGAGCTCCTCGTGCGAAAGGTCCGCACCGGGGAGTTCGAACGACTCTGCAGCCTCGGCTTCGTCCTCGTCGACCTTGCCGGAGTTCTTGTCGTGGCGACGCGCCTTGAGCTCTTCAATGCTCTCTTCGGACTGGTCTTCTTCACTCTTGCGCGGGGCGTCGTAGTCAGTCGCCATGTCTCATCACTCCCTTCGGCCGTTCCTCACGTCTGTCTTCCCCGAGACCGACGTGTCTGGAGCCGTCGGCAGGGGAGGATTGTGCACCATCGACCTGGGAACGGGCACACCGAGGTCAAGGCGCGGGATTGAACATCAGGTGTCGGTCGACTATTCCCTGCGTCCGGCGGGGGTCAGGCACCAGGAGCCGCGAGGTACCCAGCCTGCGTGATCGCAGTCAGGAACTCCTCGAAACCACCCGCCGGGGCGGCCACCACGATCGGCCGGCCACCGACGCCGGGCAGCGTCTCGACCCGAGCCCCGGCGGAGCGCGCCACCAGCCCGCCCGCGGCGTGGTCCCAGACGTTCACACCCTCCTCCAGGTAGCCATCGAGGGAGCCCTGGGCCACACCGCACAGATCCAGGGCGCACGAGCCGAGCCGCCGGATGTCGCGGATCCGGGGCAGCAGCCGCAGCAGGCTGGCCGCCTGCACCTCGCGCTGGTGGGCCTCGTAGGAGAAGCCCGTGCCGATCAGCCGCTCCGCCAGCGGGACGACGGCTCGGACCCGGATCGGTAGGCCGTCGCGGAGCGCCGGTCCGCCCAGCGTCGCGGTGTATTCGGTGCCGGTCGCGACGTTGAGCACCACACCGGCGACCACCTCGCCGTCGAGCTCGGCGGCGATCGAGACGGCGTACTGCGGGATGCCGTAGAGGAAGTTCACGGTCCCGTCGATCGGGTCGACGATCCAGCGGACGCCCGAGGTGCCCGGCCGGTCGCTCTGCTCGCCTTGCCCCTCCTCCCCCAGGACGGCATCGCCGGGCCGGGCGTCGAGGAGGGTACGGCGGATCAGCCGCTCGGAGCTGCGATCGGACTCGGTGACCACGTCGACCGCGCTGGACTTGGTGTCGGCGACCTCGACGCCGCGAGCGGCGCCGGACTCGACCAGCCGAGCGGCGGATCGGGCCGTCCGCACGGCGAGGTCGAGCAGCTCCTCCGCCAGCTCCGTTGTCAGGGTCATGCCTCCTCCCCGCACAGGGCCGGCCGATCGACCTTCGGGTTGGGACAGCAGCCCATCGGGCAGCGGTCCCACAGCGCGCCCAGCCCGCCCACCGCGGGCCGGGTCACGTCCGCCCCCCGCTCGATCGCGGCCCGTTCGACGAGGATGTCGCGGACCATCGCGACGAACCGAGGGTCGGCCCCGGCGGTCGCCGAGCGAACGGCCGCGAGCCCCAGCCGTTCGGCGGTCGCCAGCGCCTCGGTGTCGAGGTCGTAGACCACCTCCATGTGGTCGGAGACGAAACCGATCGGCACCATCACCACGGCGCGGACGCCCTCGGCAGCGAGCGTCTCCAGGTGGTCGTTGACGTCGGGCTCGAGCCACGGGACCTGCGGCGGCCCGGACCGGGAGCAGTAGACCAGCGCGTGGTCACGCTCCACCCCTGCCGCCTGAGCCACCCGCGCGGCCACCTCCGCGGCGACGTCGAGGTGCTGGGCGACGTACGCGCCTCCCTCGGGGCCGGCGCTGTCGGCCATCGCGAGCGGGATCGAGTGGGTGACGAAGACCAGCCGGGCGGAGTCGCGCAGCTCCGCAGGTAGCTCGGCCAGCGAGGCGAGCACCCCGTCGACCACCGGCTCAACGAACCCCGGATGGTTGAAGTAGTGCCGCAGCTTGTCGAGCACCGGGGCACCCGGGACGGCCGCGACCGCATCGAAGAGGTTCTCGCGGTACTGCCGGCAACTGGACCACGACGAGTAGGCGCTGGTCACGAAGCAGGCCGCCCGGGTCACGCCGTCCTCCTCCATCCGGCGTACGGCGTCGACGAGATAGGGGTCCCAGTTGCGGTTGCCCCAGTAGACCGGGAGGTCGATGCCCGCCGCCGCCAGGTCCGCCTCGATCCCCGCCAGCAGGTCGCGGTTGAGGTCGTTGATCGGCGAGCGGCCGCCGAACAGGGCGTAGTGCTCCCCCACCACCTCCAGCCG
>DOWL01000155.1:13879-20050 GCA_003519585.1 Nocardioides sp.
GCCGCTCGCGCGGAATCCCCCGCCCCGCCGTGACGTTCTCCAGGAACGGGACGACGTCCGCCTGCTTCTCCGGCCCGCCGAAGGAGACCAGCAGCAGCGCGTCGTACGGCGTCACGTCGGGCACCACGCGAGCGTAGTCACCGATTGGTCTGGCACCGTGCGGCGGTCCTAGCCTGCAGTTCCGATACAGAAAGCCATTCCAGTGTTCTCCACCTACCGCCGGGTCCTCGCGACACCCGGCGCGCTGTTGTTCTCCGCGGCCGGCCTGGTGGGCCGGCTGCCCATCTCGATGGCCGGCCTGGGCATCGTGCTGCTGGTGCAGGCCGGCACCGGCTCGTACGGCGTGGCCGGTGCCGTCTCCGCGACGTACATGGTCGCCAACGCGGTCTGCGCGATCATCCAGGGTCGGATCATCGACAGCTGGGGCCAGGGTCGGGTGCTGAGCACGCTGGCCTTCGCGTTCGGGGCCTCGGTCACGCTGCTCGTGGTCACGGTGGAGGCCGACTGGCCACAGTGGGTGACCTACGTCTCGGCAGCGCTCGCCGGCGCGACCCTTCCCGGCGTCGCCAGCTCGGTGCGCGCCCGCTGGGCCTACGTGCTCAAGGGCGGACCCAAGCTGCAGACGGCGTTCGCGTTCGAGGCGGTCGTGGACGAGATGGTCTTCATGCTCGGGCCGATCCTGGTCACCGTCCTGGCTACCCTGGTCGACCCGGTGCTGGGCCTGGCCTCGGCGGCCGCCGCGGGCACCCTCGGCAGCCTCGCCTTCGCTGCCCAGCGCCGCACCGAGCCGCCGGCCCAGCCGCACCAACGGTCCGAGGGCGTCCGGCCCCGGATGCCCTGGCCGACCGTGCTGCCGCTCGCCGTGGTGGCGGCGGCCCTCGGCATCCTCTTCGGCGCCGCCGAGGTGACGACCGTGGCCTTCTCGGACGAACACGGTCACAAGGGCTATGCCGGCGGGCTGCTGGCGGTCTGGGCACTCGGCAGCCTGCTGGCCGGCCTGGTCACCGGCGCCCTCACCTTCACGCGACCCACGTCGTTCCGGGTCCGCGTGGGCGCCATCGGGATGGCGGTCGCCATGGCTCCGCTGTACTTCGTCGACTCGATTCCGGTCATGGCCGTCTGCCTGTTGATCGGGGGCGTGGCGATCGCCCCGACGATGGTGGCGGCGATCTCGCTGACCCAGGAGAAGGTGCCGCAGTCGCGGCTGACCGAGGGGATGGCGATCATCCAGACCGGGGTGGTCGCCGGCGTGGCCCCCGGCGCGGCGCTCAGCGGCGTGGTCGTCGACCACTCCGGCGCCTCGGCCGCCTATCTCGTGAGCCTGGCCGCAGGGCTGGTCGCAGCCGTCGCCGCGCAGCTGATCCCGCGCGAGCCGCGCGACCAGGGGTCTCTAGGCTCACGCCGTGAGCACGTGGACGAACTGGTCGGGTCTGGAGACCTCACGCCCGACGCGTGAGGCGACGCCGGCCGACACCGACGCGGTCGTCGCCGAGGTACGCCGGGCACTCGACTCGGGCGGCACCGTCAAGATGGTCGGGACCGGCCACAGCTTCACCGCGATCTCGGCCCCCCAGGGCACGCTGCTGCGCCCCACGGCGCTGACCGGCATCATCTCGGTCGACCACGAGGCGCAGACGGTCACGGCCCGCGCCGGTACGCCCCTCAAGGTGCTCAACGCAGAGCTCGAGGCGCTGGGCCTCTCCCTGCACAACATGGGCGACATCGCCGAGCAGACCCTGGCGGGTGCCATCTCCACCGGCACCCACGGCACCGGTGGCACCGCAGCGGGCCTGTCCGCCCAGGTGGTCGGCCTCGAACTGGTCACTGGCACCGGTGAGCTGCTGCGGGCCACCCCCACCGAGAACGCCGACGTCCTCGACGTGGCCCGGGTCGGCCTCGGCGCGCTCGGGATCCTCACCACGATCACCTTCCGGGTCGAGCCGCTGTTCGTGCTCGAGGCGGTGGAGGAGCCGTTCGGCTGGGCCGAGGCGCTGGCGGCGTACGACGAACTGGCCGCCCGGGCCGACCACGTCGACATGTACTGGTTCCCCCATACCGATCGGGTCCAGATCAAGCAGAACTTCCGCCGCGGCACCGACCTGTCCGCACGCCGGCCGCTGTCGCGGCTCCAGCTCGCACTCGACGACCGCTTCCTCCAGAACACCGTCTTCGGCGCCGCCACCGCGACCCTCAACCGCGTGCCCGCGGCGATCCCGGGGTTCAACCGGCTGGGTGCCCGGCTGCTCAGCCACCGCACCTATGCCGACGTCGCGCATCGGGTCTTCGTCGCCGAGCGCGACGTGGTCTTCCGGGAGATGGAGTACGCCGTCCCGCGGGCGGCGGGACTCGACGTACTCCGGGAGTGTCGAAGGGCGCTGGACGCCTCCGGGCTGCGGATCTCGTTCCCGGTGGAGCTGCGCAACGCCCCTGCCGACGACGTACCCCTCTCCACGGCGAGCGGCCGCGACTCCTTCTACCTCGCCTTCCACACCCACCGTGCCGCCGAGCACCGCGACTACTTCGCCCTGATGGAGCCGATCCTGCGCGCCCACGACGGGCGACCGCATTGGGGCAAGGTGCACACCCGGACCGCCGCCGACCTCGCGCCGGTCTACCCACGCTTCGCCGACTTCCTCGCCCTCCGCGACCGGCTGGACCCGCAGCGGGTCTTCGCCAACGACTACCTGCGGCGAGTCCTGGGCGAATGACGGCGGCGCCGTCGCCATCATCACGGCGTGGCGCGCCGTCGCGGTCCCGCTGGGCGGCCTTCGGCTGACGTAGGCTCGCGAGCATCCGGACAGAGGACCACGACGAGGCCAAGACGACCGCATGTCGGCACCCCACGGCGCACCCAGTGAGCGCCATACCCCACCTCCGGTCGTAGCGCGCCCTCAGCCCTCGGCCGGTGGGTTCCTGACCCTCATCGGCGTGACCCCGGACGGCCGGCGGCTGCGACTCGCCGACCCCCATGACCCAGGCGGACGCGAGTTCACCGTCGAGATCGACGCCCGGCTGCGCGCGGCGTTGGGTGTCCGCCCCTCGACCCGACCCGAAGAACCGGTGCCCACAGTGGAGACCCAGATGGACAGCATGCTCCGACCGCGCGACATCCAGGCCCGGATCCGGGCCGGGGAGACGCCCGAGGCGGTGGCTGCCGCGGCGCGGACCACGGTCGAGAAGGTGATGCCGTACGCCGCCCCCGTGTTGGCCGAGCGCGAGCACGTCGCCGAGCGGGCTCAGCGCTCCTCCATCCGCCGGCCGGCCGGCGAGGCGCCCGCCGGACACCAGCAGCGGACCCTGGGCGATGCGATCACGGTGCACCTCCACACCCGCAACGTCGACCCCGACGTGGTGGCCTGGGACTCCTGGCGCCGCGAGGACGGCCGCTGGGCGCTCACCGGTCGCTTCTCGGTGCAGGGCCGCGACGGGCTCGCCGAGCTCACCTTCGACCAGCCCGGCAACTTCGTGGTCCTCGACAACGACGACGCGCGCTGGCTCGTCGGCGAACTGGCCGAACCGACCCCCGAACCGACCCCCGAGGCGACCGCCGACGCGACGGCCGAGCCGGGTGCCCGGCGCCTCTCCGCCGTACCCTCCCAGGACGACGCCCAACTCGCTCTCGGAGACGACGTGCTCGGCATCGTCGACGAGCCGATCGAGGCCTTCCTCGACGTCCAGCCCGGGGTCGACGAGCGCGAGCTGATCGACCAGGCCGCCGACGCGGCCGCGCTCGACGTCGAGCCGACGGACGACCCGACGGACGAGGAGCCCGAGCCCGCCACCCGCCGGCCGGTCAAGAAGACCCGAGGCCGCGCCTCGGTCCCGAGCTGGGACGAGATCATGTTCGGTGGTCCGAGCGAGTAGGCGACAGCGAGGAACGAGCTGTCGCCGTCGCGAGCGAAGGTCGAGCAAGCCTCGCGGCTGAGGGACGAAGCCGCGACAGGCGCGTCGAGACCACCGCAAGGTAGGCAGCCAACGCCACCCAGCCCAACGCTGCGGACGTCTCGACAGGCTCGACGAGCGAACTCGAGCCAGGGCTGGTCTCGCCCTGTTCCGTCGCCGTGACCCACCGGTAACGTCCCCCCATGTCGTACTTCGTCACCGGAGCCACGGGGTTCATCGGCCGGCATCTCGTCGACGAACTGGTCGACCACCGCGAGGGCACCGTCTACGTGCTGTGCCGTGAGGCCTCGCTCGACCGGATGCGTGCGCTGATCGATGCGTGGGGCACCGACCGAGTGGTGCCCGTGGTCGGCGACCTGGGGACGGTTCGGCTGGGGGTGGCCGAGGAGTGGATCGCGGAGCACCGCGGTGGGATCGACCACTTCTTCCATATCGCGGCGATCTACGACATGACGGCGGACGACGCCACCAACGAACTGCTCAACGTGGGCGGCACCCGACACGCCCTCGAGCTCGCCGAGGCCCTGGCCGCGAACTGCTTCCACCAGGTCTCCTCGGTGGCCGCGGCAGGGGACTATCACGGCACCTTCGACGAGACGATGTTCGAGGCGGGCCAGCATCTGCCCTCGCCGTACCACCGGACGAAGTACGAGTCCGAGATGATCGTCCGCACCGAGGCGACGGTGCCCTGGCGGGTCTACCGGCCGGCCATCGTGGTGGGCCACTCCGAGACCGGGGTCATGGACAAGGTCGACGGCCCCTACTACTTCTTCCCTGTCATGAAGCTGATGCGCGACACCCTGCCGGCGTGGCTCCCGCTGGTCGGGGCCGACCTCGGCGACACCAATCTGGTGCCCGTCGACTACGTCGCCAAGGCGATGGACCACCTCGCGCACCTGCCCGATCGGGACGGCGAGGCGTTCCACCTGGTCAACCCCGATCCGCAGCCGGTCGTGGGCATGGTCAACACGTTCTGCCGCGCCGCGGGGGCGCCGACGTTCGCCACGCCTGTCGATCGCACGACCACCGAGAGCGTGGTCGGGCTGCTCCCCCGCGCGGCTCGGCCCGGCTCCCTGGTCACCCGGCTGATCCGCAGCGCACCGGCGCAGACGGCGCTCGACCTGACCCTCGGACGCCTCGGTGTGCCGGCGGAGGTCCTCTCCCACACCTCGTTCGCACCGGTCTTCGACTCCCGACGCACCGAGCAGGCGCTGGCCGGCTCCGGCATCGCGGTGCCGGACCTCGACGGGTACGCGCGGACGCTCTGGGGCTACTGGGAGGAGAACCTCGACGAGGCCACCGGACGCGACCCGCGCAATCGCGAGGCCCTGCAGGGCAAGCACGTGGTGATCACGGGCGCCTCGTCGGGCATCGGCCAGGTGACCGCGTTGAAGGTGGCCCAGTGCGGTGGCATTCCGGTCCTGGTGGCCCGCGGCAAGGACAAGTTGGAGGCGACGCGCGCAGCCATCGAACGGCGCGGCGGTACGGCGTACGTCTTCCCGTGCGACCTCTCCGATCTCGACGCCATCGACACCCTCACCAAGGAGCTTGCCGCGACGCTCCCCTCGATCGACTTCGTGGTCAACAACGCCGGCCGGTCGATCCGCCGTTCGCTCAAGCTGTCGCACGACCGGTTCCACGACTTCGAGCGCACCATGCAGCTCAACTACTTCGGCGCGATCCGTCTGGTCATGGGGCTGATCCCGACGATGCGCCAGCAGCAGCGTGGCCACATCGTCAACATCAGCTCGATCGGGGTGCAGACCAACCCGCCGCGCTTCTCGGCGTACGTCGCCTCGAAGGCCGCGCTCGACTCCTGGTCGAACGTCGTGGCCTCCGAACTGGTCGGCGACGGCATCACCTTCACCGGCATCCACATGCCGTTGGTGCGGACGCCGATGATCGCCCCCACCAAGCTCTACGACAAGTTCCCCACCATCTCACCGGCGCAGGCGGCCGACCTGGTGATCAAGGCGATGTTGGAGCGGCCGCACGAGATCAACACGCTGCTCGGCAACGCCGGAGCCGTCGCCCACACCGTGGCTCCCAAGCTCGCCTTCCGGGTGCTGAACATGGCCTACCACGTCTTCCCCGACTCGGCCGCCGCCCAAGGGAAGGCACAGGGAGACCAGCCCGGCGCCCGCGAGTCCGAGCAGATCATGCTGGCCAAGGTGTTCAAGGGCGTGCATTGGTGATCTGTGGTTGAGCAGGTGCCCTCACTGCGGAGGTTTTCGACACCGAACGCGCCAGCGCGCCTTCGGGCTCAAC
>DOWL01000155.1:20234-25798 GCA_003519585.1 Nocardioides sp.
CTCAACCACCGTACGGTGGTTGAGCCGCGAGCGCAGCGAGCGTGTCGAAACCTCCGCTGCCCGGTCAACCCCCGAGTGCGACCGGACGCGACGGGTCGGTGATCCAACCCGACCAGCTGCCGGGATAGAGCGTGGCTCGGACGCCGAGCAGCTCGAGGGCGAGGACGTCGTGGATGGCGGTGACGCCGGAGCCGCAGTAGACCGCGACCTCGGTCCCGTCGAGGGGTACGCCGGCAGCCTCGTACAGCGCCCGCAACTGCGCGATGTCGCGGAATCGGCCATCGGCACCGAGGTTGACGCCGGTCGGCACGTTGACGGCACCCGGGATGTGGCCGGCCACCGGGTCGATCGGCTCGGTCTCGCCGCGGAAGCGTTCCGGCGCGCGAGCGTCGATCAGGACCGGTACGTCGAGCACGGCATCGGCATCAACCACCGGGAGGACACCCGGACCGGGTTCGAAGTCGCCTTCCGCGGGCCGCGGGGTGCTGGCTTGCGCCGCCCCGCCGGCCTCGCGCCAGGCGGCCCACCCGCCGTCGAGCACGCGCACGTCGGGGTGGCCGTGGTGACGCAGCAGCCACCAGGCGCGCCCGGCCGCCTGACCGGACCAGTCGTCGTACACCACGACCGGTCGCGAGCCGGAGACCCCGGCGCGACGCATCGCGGCGCCGAACACCTCGGGATCCGGGAGCGGGTGCCGCCCGCTTTCACCCGGTGCCGCTGCGAGCTCGGCGTCCAGGTCGACGTACACCGCGCCCGGCACGTGGCCCTCGTCGTACGCCGGCCGACCGGTCGGCCTGCTGGTGCGGTACCGCACGTCGAGCACGGTCACGCCATCCTGGTCGAGAAGCTCGACCAGCTCGGCGGCGGAGATCAGCGGAGAGGGCGGGGACGGTGTCGAGGTCACGCAGCCATCCTGAACCGTCCCGGCGTGGTGCCGAGCAGTGCCCGGAAGTGGCGGGTCAGGTGGGGCTGGTCGTGGAAGCCGGTGGCGACCGCCACCTCGGCGATCGGCATCCCGTCGAGCAGCAGCCGACGGGCGCGGTCGAGCCGGCGGCCGACCAGGTAGCGGTGCGGTGGCAGGCCGTACTCGCGGCGGAAGACGCGCACCAGGTGCGAGGGGTGAGTGCCCAACTCGCGCGCGAGCTCCTCGAGACTCGGCTCGTCGTCGTCGAGGCGACACCGGATCTCCCGAGCCAGGCCCCGGTCTCGGGTCGGCGTCGGAGCCGCGCGCTCGTCGAGATGCAGCGTGATCCGTTCGGCGACGAGCGCCAACCGGTCGGCAGCCTCGAGGGCGTCGTCGAGGCTCCGGTGGAGAGCGGACACGGCGCCCACCAGTTCGCGGTCGGCGATGGACGGCGCGCGTACGGCGGCACCGGTCAACCGCTCCGGCAGCCACCGCCCGTCGACGTACAGCACCCGCTTGTCGAAGCCACCGGGACTGGCCGCCCGCCCATCGTGCGAGACGTACGGCGGCAAGACGGTCAACCGCCGGGTCACCGCCTGCCGGCGCCGGCCGCCGAGGGTGTAGTCGACGCCGCCGCTGTCGACGAGCAGCAGGGTCCACTGCTCGTGAACGTGCGCGGGGTAGGCGTGCTCCGTGAAGTGCGCGTGCAACACCTCGGAGACCCCGGGGACCTCCGGTCGCCAGGCCCGAACGCGCTCCATGTCAGGAACGTACAAGACCGGTGCCAGCCCGCCGGGCCACGCTGGCCGGGTGAAGTTCGACACGAAGGTCGCGGTCGTGGTCCGCGACGACCTGGCCGGCTGGCAGCGGCTCAACGTCACGGCGTTCCTGGTCAGCGGGATCGCCGGCGCACACCCGCAGCTGATGGGTGAGCCGTACGAGGACGCCGACGGGACGACGTACCTCCCGCTGCTGGGGCAGCCGGTCGTCGTGCTGGAGGCGGACGCCGACACCCTGCGCGCGGCGCACGCCCGCGCGCTGTCTCGCGAGCTGGCGACGAGCATCTACACGCACGAGATGTTCTCCACCGGACACGACGAGGCCAACCGGGCGGTTGTCCGCGCGGTGGCTCGCGACGACCTCGACCTCGTCGGTCTCGCGGTGTTCGGGCCGCGCAACGGCGTCGACAAGACCGTGAAGGGTGCGCGGCTCCATCCCTAGTGCCGTGGCTCGGGACCGAAGCTCACGAGGGTCAAATTAGGGTGTGCGCGTGGCCGAGCTCCAGTTCTTCACCGGCACGATGGACTCTGGCAAGAGCACACTGGCCCTGCAGACCAACCACAACCGTGCCCAACGTGGGCTGGTGGGCCGGATCTTCACCAGCCTCGACCGGGCTGGTACGGCGATGCTGTCGAGCCGGCTCGGGCTGCAGCATGACGCGATCGAGGTGGACCCGGCGTTCCACTTCTGGCGCTATGTCGTCGACGAGCTCACCCGCGGCGCGCGGGTCGATTACTTGATCTGTGACGAGGCGCAGTTCTATACGCGCGACCAGGTCGACCAACTCGCCAAGGTCGTCGACGACCTGCAGCTCGACGTGTTCGCGTTCGGCATCCTCACCGACTTCCGCAGCGAGCTCTTCCCCGGCAGCGCCCGGTTCGTCGAACTCGCGGATCGCACCCATGTCCTCCAGGTGGAGGCGATGTGTTGGTGCGGTCGCCGGGCGACGCACAACGCGCGCACCGAGGACGGCGTGATGGTCGTCGAGGGCGAGGTGATCGTCGTGGGAGACGTCGAGCAGTCCGGCGCCGAGGCGGTCAGCTCCGATGACGCGGTGCCGGAGGTGGCCTACGAGGTGCTCTGCCGGATGCACCACCGCCGACGGATGACGGCCGCCCGGGCGCATGCCGTCGCGCTGGGCGCGGAGCCCCTACCCTTCGGCTGACGGGTAGGACCGCAGGACGCAGAACTCGTTGCCGGACGGGTCGAGGTAGGAGCGCCAGGGCAGCTCGCCCCAGTCGGTCTCGAGCCGTCGGCCGCCGTGCGCGGCGATGTCGGCTTCGACGGCGTCCTGGTCCTCCCCCTCGAGCCGGATGTCGAGGTGCAGCCGGTTCTTGGTCGTCCCCTTGGGTGACTCCTCCGGGCACAGTTGGAGGAGCGGACCTCGCCGCGAGGGGTGGCGCAGCGTCTGCGGCGAGACCTCGACCCAGCCCGTCAGCCACGACCAGAACGCCGTGTCCCGCTCCGGGTCGGCGCTGTCGAGCGGCAGCCCCGCGATCGGGCCGGTGTCGGCGTACGCCGCCCGCTCGCCCATCACGCACAGAGGATTGCCCTCGGGGTCGGCCAGCACCACCCACGGCACGTCGTCGGCCTGTCCGATGTCGAGGTGTCGAGCACCCAGGCCGAGCAGCCGCTCGACCACCTCGTCTCGAGCCTGTCCACCCAGGAGGTCCACGTGCAGCCGCGGACCGGGCGTCACGGTCTCGGGAACGTGCGGGAAGCACAGGTCGATCGCCGGCCCGCCCTCGATGGCCATCCGCGTCTCGAAGATGCCGGGCGCGTCGGTGAGTCGCTCACCTCCGACCACCGCCTCCCAGAACCGTCCCAACTGCTGAGGGTCGAGGGCGTCGATGACGAGGTTCTCGAGGTACATGCGCTCCACCGTAAGGCGCGGCGGCTTCGGGTCGGCGCGCGGCGGGAGTTTCGTCGGTCAGCCGACGAAACTCGTGCTTGGACGACAAAGCTTCATCGTCCAGGCGGGAGTTTCGTCGGTCAGCCGACGAAACCCCCGGTCCGCCCGTCAGCCCACCAGGATCGGGATCAGCATCTCATCGGGCGTCAGCGACCCGTGCAGTCCGACCAGGCTCATCTCGTAGTTGAAGTCCTTGCTGGAGAACATCGCCAGCTCACCGCGGGCGGCCACCACGACATCGCCGAGCCGCGGCAGCACGAGCTCGGTGACCGGGCCGAACCACCCGCGGGCGATCGCCGCCTCCCGGGTCAAGACCTCGGCCCGATCGCCCAGCAGCTCGGCCCAACAGCCGGCGACCGATGACGCAGCGCCGTCGGCGCAGTAGAGGTGTCGGAACCGCGCCTCGCCCCCGAGCAGCACCACGCCGTCGCGGAGCTCCGCGTGCTTGTCGATGTCGATCCGGGTCGCGGGGGTCGAGTCGACCATCCCGTGGTCGGCCACCACGACGAGGCGGACCTCATCGGGGAGCGCCTCGCGCAGCTGGACCGTCTCGGCGTCGATCGCGGCGAGCTGCTGGAGCCATTGCGGCGAGTCGACGCCGTACTTGTGGCCGGTCCAGTCGAGGTCCCCGTCGTACAAGTAGGTCAGTGACGGCCGGTGCGTCGACCCCGTCACGGCTCCCGCGATCCGCTCCCCGATCCGGTCGGCACCGATGTAGCCGGCCCCCCGCTGCGCGGCGATGGTCAGGCCGCTGCGGTCGAACTCGCGCTTGTTGACGACGTCGACGCGGACGCCGGCATCGGTCAGCTTCGAGAACGCGGTCGGGTGCGGCTGCCACTCGAGGGGGTCGACCGACTTGTCCCAGAACAGCGCGTTGAGGAGTCGATCGGTGCCGGGCACCCGGCTGGTGAAGCCCACCAGCCCGTGCGTGCCCGGGGTCAGTCCGGTGCCGAGCGAGGTGAGGCTGGTCGCCGTCGTCGACGGCACGCCGGCGGTGCCGGGCTCGCTGCCCGCCAGGGAGCTCGCGGCCAAGGAGGCGAGGTACGGTGCGCTGGCGGCGTACCGCTGGAGGAGCCGGGAGCCGAGCCCGTCGACCAAGAACACGACGTACGCCGGAGCTTCAGGCAGCACCAGCCCGCTGGGTGCGGGGAGTACGTCGGTGCCGAGCGCGTGCGCGACCGCGGGCACGACGTCGCCCAGCGCGCGGCGCCCGTACGCCGGTTCGACGAACGGGCTCGACTCGTGGTGGCTCAACTCGCGTGGGTCCGGGCGGAGAGCTGCTCGGCGAACGACAGCAACCGGGCCACGGAGTCCTGGCCGTCGGCGGCTGCGGAGACCCGCAGTGAGAAGTCGTCGGAGGCGAGGACGCCGGTGTAGCCGTGGTCGGCCTCGCACTGCGGGTCGTCGCAGCCGGCGGGTTCGAGGTCCACCCGCGAGATCCCGCCCCAGCCGAGGGTCATCACGGCCTCGGCGGGCGAACTCGGACCCTTGGTGGGGTTGGCGACCATCCGGGTCACCACCACCGAGGTGACCGCGCTCAGCCGGATCGCCTCGGAAGAGGTCGAGGTGTAGGGCTCGGGCAGCAGGTCGTCGCCGGCGTGCTCGTCGGTGTGGACGATGACCAGCCGGCTCGGCGTGAGCACCACGACCGAGAGGTGGCGACGCACCTCGTCGCGGTCGAACGTGGGTTCGTGGTGGACGTAGAACGAGACGACCCGCTCCCCCGAGACGGCGGCGGACACGCTGTCGGCGACCACGTCGGGGTAGTAGCCGGTCCGGTCGATCGCGTCCCGCAATTCGATGCTGCGGTCCTGGTCGTCGGTGGTGCGCAAAGGCATGAGGTGGAGTCTTGCACGCCCCCGAACGGCGAGTCCTCGGAGCCGGGCCGTCCCTTGGTCGCCGTCAGGGCGTACGGCCTGGTTCGGGCGAGGTCCGCAACTAGGGAGGGAGCGCAGCGACCCGGTCTTT
>DOWL01000155.1:25977-43790 GCA_003519585.1 Nocardioides sp.
ATCGGCCCCGATGGCCGTGGCGACTGGCGCCGTAGCGAGCGCCAGCCAGCGAGCGTCGCCGCGGACTCGGGGCCGAGACTCGCCGGGGTGTTCAGCAAAGGTATTCAGCTCGGGATGGTGTCGCCGGGGAGGTCGGGCATCCGGCGTACGAACCAGTCCGAGCGCGGATCGGCGACCGGCTCGACCCGCGCGGAGGCGGTCAGAACGCTGGCTCCCTGGGCGCCGGCCAGCACCAGCGACAGCTCGAGGGAGCGGACCTGCGGTAGGTCGTTCTGGAGTTGGGCCACTCGCTGGATGAGCCGTTCGACCTCGTCGACGTCGACCACCTCGCTGCCGCGGTAGCCGAACAGCATCGGTGAGGAGCGGATCTCACGGACCATCGAGGCGGCGTCGTGCTGGTAGAGCGGCGGGATGCGGTACGACACGTCGGCCAGCAGCTCGATCACCGGTCCGGAGATCCCGAACGAGACGACCGGCCCGAACAGCGGGTCCTCCAGGCTGCGGATCGAGATCGGCACCCCCGGCGGGGCCAGCTTCTGCACGACGAACGACGCCGCCGCGGGATCGTCGATCACCGCGGCCAGATCGTCCCAGGCGTCGCGCATCTCGCTGGGGCTGTCGATGCCGCGTACGACGTGCGCCTGGTCGGGCCGCTCGCGCAGATGGTCGGCGGTGGCCTTGAGGATGACGTTCCAGCCCAGTTCGCGGCCGACCTTCTGCGCTTCCTTCAGCGTGGTCACCGGCCGAGCGGGCCACAGGTCGATGCCGTACGCCGCGAGCAGTTGCTGCAGGTCGTCGGCACCGAGATCGACACCGTCCGGAGACGCCGACAGCGCCCGCCCGATGATGCTTTGGGCTGCCGCGAGGTCGACGGACTCGGCGTCGGGTGGCCGTCCGTCGGGGGTGCGCAGCCACACGGCGTACTCGACGACCCGGGCCAGAGCGCGTACCGCGGCTTCGACCGCGGGGTACGACGGCACCGAGCCGCGGCCGGCCGTCGAGCCCGCCACATCAGGGACGCGGAGTAGTTCGGGGATGCCCTCGGCTCCGAGGAACGTGGAGACCAACGGCTTGTCGGACTGCTCCCCCACGGCGGCCAGGACGTTGGCGATCTGCTCGCCGGCCACGTTGAGGGGCGGGATGTAGACCACGACAACCGCATCCACGTCGGGATCGTCGATCGCGTCGTCGAGCGCGTCCTCGAAGTCCTCCGGGGTCGGCTCGGCGCTCAACGCCACCTGCTTGTCGACCACGAGTCCGACCGCGGCCGCGGCATCGGCGGCGAGCAGCCCCAGCGCGTCGGAGTTGCCGACGATCGCAACCCGCCGGCCCCGTGGCAGAGGTTGGTGCGCGGCCAACTGGGCGACGTCGAACATGTCCTCGAGCGTGTCGACCTGAATCACCCCGGCCTGCCGGAACATCGCATCCACCGCTTGCGGCGGCGCCGCGATCTTGCGAACGGCGTGGCCCATCGGGACGCCTTGCGTCGTACGCCCGGAGCGCACCGCGATGATCGGCTTGCGCAGGCTCACCCGGCGAGCGATCCGGGAGAACTTGCGAGGGTTACCGATCGACTCGAGGTACATCATCACGACCTCGGTCGACTCGTCCTCCTCCCAGTACTGCAGCAGGTCGTTGCCGGAGACATCCGCGCGGTTGCCCGCGCTCACGAACGTCGAGAGCCCCAGGCCCCGGTTGTTGACCTTCTCGAGGATCGCCGAGCCCAGTGCACCGGACTGACAGAAGAACCCGGCCCGACCCCGGGGCGGCATCACGCCCGACAGGCTGGCGTTGATGGACACGTCGGGATCGGTGTTGATGATGCCGAGCGCATTGGGGCCGATCAGCCGGACGCCGTACGAGCGCGAGAGCCCGACCAGCCGCCGCTGCCGCTGCCGGCCCTCCTCGCCGGTCTCCGCGAAGCCGGAGGAGATGACGACCAGCCCGTGCACGCCCTTGGCCGCACAGTCGAGCACGACGTCCTCGACCGACTCGGCCGGCACCGCGACGATCGCCACGTCGACGTCGTCCTGGATGTCGGTCACGCTGGTGTAGGTCGGCAGGCCGGAGACGGCCCGGGCGCTGGGGTTGACGGCGTACACGCGGCCGGTGAAGTCGCCGGTGACCAGGTTGCGGACCAGCGCCTGGCCGATGGTGTCCTGACGCCGGCTGGCGCCGATCACGGCGACCGACGCGGGGTTGAAGAACCGGTGGATCGACGCCGCCTCGGCCACGTGCTCGCGGCCCTGCATCATGCCGATCGCGGTGTCGGTAGGCTCGATCGAGAACTCCAACTGCAGCACGCCCTCGTCGTAGGCGCTGACGACGCGGTAGCCGGCGTCGCGGAAGGTCTGGATCATCCGCTGGTTGTCGGGCAGCACCTCGGCGACGAACCGCTCCACCCCGCGCTCCCGACCCGCCTGGGCGAGATGCTCCAGCAGGATCTGGGCGATGCCCCGGCCCTGGTGCTGGTCCTCGACCAGGAACGCCACCTCGGCCTCGCCCGCCTTGACCACGTCGTAGCGCCCTACCGCGATCATCTGTCCCTGCAGGGTCAGCACGAACGCGACCCGCTGGTCGTGGTCGACCTGGGTGAACCTCGTGACGTCGCGGTCGGAGAGATAAGGCATGGGCGAGAAGAACCGGTAGTACTTCGACCGCTCGGAGACCCGCTCGTAGAACTGCACCAGCAGCTCGGCATCCTCGGCCCGGATCGGCCGGATGTGCGCGGTCTTCCCGTCCCGCAGGATGACGTCGGCCTCCCAGTGGCGCGGCGGCTCGATGGTCGTCACCCCGTCCGTCCCGCTCACGTGCCCATCGTAGGAGGCGGCGACTCTCCTGTGTTCGGCCTACACCGGCCCTGGGCACCCGCAGCCGTGACGTCATACGACACGTGCGTCCGAGCGTCCGGTTCGGATGACCTCCCGCGATCATCCGGACCGGGAGTCGGAGTCGCCGGATTGCATGACGTCCCTTGGGCGACCATCTGCGGCGTGCCACCGCCGCATCGCCAGGGCCCGCGGGAGAGGATGGCGCCATGGCACGGCGTACGACGCAGGAACCCCCTGACGACTTCGAGGAGCACATCCTCGACACCGACATCCGGCAGGAGATGGAGTCGTCGTTCCTGGAGTACGCCTACTCGGTCATCTACTCCCGCGCGCTCC
Source organism: Nocardioides sp. (assembly GCA_003519585.1). Classification (GTDB taxonomy): domain Bacteria; phylum Actinomycetota; class Actinomycetes; order Propionibacteriales; family Nocardioidaceae; genus Nocardioides. Next base: position 29,145 of record DOWL01000155.1, read on the forward strand.
CCGACGCCCGCGACGGGCTCAAGCCGGTGCAGCGCCGGATCCTCTACACGATGAACGACATGCGGCTGTTCCCCGACCGCGGGCACGTCAAGAGCGCCCGCGTGGTCGGCGAGGTGATGGGCCGTCTGCACCCGCACGGTGACGGGGCCATCTACGACGCCCTCGTGCGGCTGGCCCAACCGTGGTCGATGCGGCTGCCGATGGTCGACGGGCACGGCAATTTTGGTAGTCCTGACGATTCTCCGGCAGCGATGCGATACACCGAATGCCGGATGGCCCCGCCGGCGGTGGCGATGACCGCCTCGATCGACGAGAACACCGTCGACTTCAAGCCCAACTACGACAGCCGCGAGCTCGAGCCGAGCGTGCTGCCGTCCGCGATCCCCAACCTCGTGGTCAACGGCACCACCGGCATCGCGGTGGGCATGGCCACCAACATGGCGCCCCACAACCTGGTCGAGGTGGTCCAGGCGCTACGACACCTGATCAACCACCCCGCCACCGATATCGACGGGCTGATGCGGTTCGTGCCCGGGCCGGACCTCCCCACCGGCGGCAAGATCATCGGCCTCGACGGCATCCGCGACGCCTACGAGAGCGGCCGGGGCAGCTTCCGCATGCGCGCGACGGCGCGGGTCGAGACCATGGGCCGGCGCAAGGGCATCGTCGTGACCGAGATGCCGTACGCCGTGGGGCTGGAGAAGGTCGTCGAGCGGATCAAGGTCCTCGTCCAGGGCAAGAAGCTCCAGGGCATCTCCGACGTCAAGGACCTCACCGACATGGCCAACGGCACTCGCCTGGTCATCGAGATCAAGAACGGCTTCGTTCCTGAAGCGATCCTCGAGCAGCTCTACAAGCTCACTCCGATGGAGGAGTCCTTCGGCATCAACAACGTCTGCCTGGTCGACGGCCAGCCCCGCACCCTGGGTCTCAAGGAGCTGCTCGAGGTCTTCCTCGGGCACCGCTACGACGTCGTACGCCGCCGCTCGACCTACCGGCGCGACAAGAAGGCCGAGCGGCTTCACCTGGTCGACGGGCTACTCATCGCGCTGCTCGACATCGACGAGGTCATCCAGGTGATCCGCGGCAGCGACGACAGCGGCGCCGCCCGAGAGCGGCTCATCTCAGTCTTCGACCTCTCCGAGGCGCAGGCGACCTACATCCTCGACATGCAGCTGCGTCGGTTGACCAGGTTCAGCCGGATCGAGCTCGAGAAGGAGCAGGAGACCCTGCGTCGCGAGATCGAGGAGCTGGAGGCGATCCTGGCCGACGAAGCGCTGCTCAAGAAGGTCGTCTCCGACGAGCTGGCCGAGGTGGCCAAGACCTACGGCACTCCGCGCCGCACCGTGCTGCTCGAGTCGGCGGGCACCACGGTCACCGCCGCTGCCGCGCCGCTCGAGGTGGCCGACGACCCGTGCTTCGCCTTCCTCTCTTCCAGCGGCCTGCTCGCCCGTACGTCGAGCGCGGAGCCGGTCGGCGTCGGCGAGGCCCGCGCCAACCACGACGTCGTCGTCTCCGCGGTGCCCACCACCGCTCGCGGCGAGGTCGGCCTGGTCACCTCGCGCGGGCGGCTGGTCAAACTGTCGGTGCTCGACCTGCCCGCGCTGCCGGCGTCGGCCAACGACCCCAACCTCCAGGGCGGCTACCCGCTCAGTGAGCTGGTCCAGCTCGAGGCCGGTGAACGCGCGCTCGCCCTCAGCCGGCTCGCCACCGACGGACCCGGCCTGGCGCTCGGCACCCGCAGCGGCACGGTCAAGCGGGTCAATCCCGAGGTGCTGGGCAAGGACGAGTGGGAGGTCATCCGGCTCGACGACGGCGACGAAGTCGTCGGAGCCACCGAGCTGGCCACCGGCCACGAGACGCTCTGCTTCATCACCAGCGACGCCCAGTTGCTGCACTTCGGCGCCGACTCGGTCCGACCCCAGGGTCGCTCCGGCGGCGGCATCGCCGGCATCCGGGTGGCAACCGGCGAACGCGTGGTGTGGTTCGGCGCGCTCGCAGGCGACGACAACGTCGTCGTCACCGCGTCCGGATCCTCCACGGCCCTTCCGGGCACCGAGCCGGGCGCACTCAAGGTGACGCCGTTCGGCGAATACCCCGCCAAGGGCCGCGCCACCGGCGGAGTCCGTTGTCACAGGTTCCTCAAGGGCGAGGACACCCTGGTCACCGCCTGGGCGGGTGACGCCCCGGCACGGGCCGCAGCCGCCAGCGGCGCCCCCGTCGACCTCCCGCCAGCGACCGGCAAACGTGACGGATCCGGTGCACCGGCCAGCCAGCCGATCGCCGCCGTCGCGGGTCCGGTGGGCCTCCGCCTCGCCCGGTTCTCGGACGGGGCCGGTGTGCAAGGCTGATCTCGTGATCGAGCCCTCCCTCCGGCGCCTCAGGCTACTGACCGCCACGCTCGCATTCGGACTCGCGCTGGGTGGCCTGTCCGCGTGCAGCGACGACGACCAAGGCGGCGGGGACGACGGCGCGACCCCCGAGGAGGTGCTCGCCGCGGCGAAGAAGACCCTCGACGAGACCAGCGGCGTCAACGTCACCCTCGCGACCGACAGCGTGCCCAGCAGCGTCAACGGCATCAGCTCCGCCGAGGGCACCGGCGTGCATCCCTCCGCGTTCGAGGGCACGTTCAAGCTGAGCGTCAGCGGCCTGCCGGCCGACGCCGACGTGATCGCCGTCGACGGCGTCACCTACGCGAAGAACTCCCTGCTGCTCCCCGACTGGACCGAGATCGACCCGAGCACGTACGGCGCACCCGACCCGGCCCAGCTGATGAACCCCGACGACGGCTTCTCCGGACTGCTGTCTGCCGCCACCGACGTCGAGAAGGGCGACACTGTGCGCGGTGGCGCCGACAACAAGGAGATCCTCACGGAGTACACCGGGACGATCTCCAGCGACGCCGTCGCCGCGCTGGTGCCGACCGCCGAGGGCGACTTCGACTTCACCTACACCATCAGCGACGACGACGAACTCCGCGAGGCAGTGCTGAAGGGCGCCTTCTACGGCGAGGACGCGGGTGACCTCACCTACACCCTGACCCTCGACGACTACGGCACCGAGAAGGAGATCACCGCGCCGTGAGCGCTGGAGCGGCGCCGCGCACTCCTCGGTCGCCGCGGCTGCTGCTCACCCTGGCCGCGGTGGCGGTGGCCTTCGCCGCGGCGGACACCTACGTCGTCGTACTCGCGCTGCCCGAGATGATGGGCAGCGCCGGGATCCCCATCGACCAGCTCCAAAGAGCCGCGCCCATCGTCTCCGGCTTCCTGCTCGGGTACGTCGCCATGCTGCCGCTCATCGGCAGGATCGCCGACCTGCGTGGCCGGCTGCCGGTCCTCGTCGCCGCCCTGGTCGTCTTCGCGGTCGGTTCACTGGTCACCGCCCTGGCCTACGACCTCTCCAGCATGGTGGTCGGCCGGTTCCTCCAGGGCGTGGGCGGCGGCGGGCTGGTCCCCGCGACGCTGGCCCTGGTCGCCGATCTCTACCCCGCCCAGCGACGCGGCGTACCGCTCGGCATCGTCTCGGCCGTCCAGGAGCTCGGCTCGGTCCTCGGGCCTCTGTTCGGCGCGGTGGTCCTCGCCGTCGCGGACTGGCCGGCGATCTTCGCGATCAACCTCGCAGTCGCCCTCGTCCTGGCCGCCGCGATCCGGGCGACCGGGGGTTTCGAGACGCTCGCGCCTGACCCGCAACCCCCACAGCGACGGCACCTGCCCGACCCGATCGGCCTGCTCCTCCTCGTCATCGCCCTGATCTGCGGCGGGCTGGTCTTCATCCGCCCCGCTCCGGTCGTCCGGGACCTGACCTGGGGCCAGTACTTCATCCCGGTCGCCGGCGACGGCCGCTGGCTGACTCCGGTGGGCCTGATCGCGATCGCGGCGTTCGTGCTCCTCGTGGTGCGGTGCGCGACCGCCCGCAGGCCGCTCGTCGACCTGCGGGCGTGGGGCCGCAGCGCCCGGGAGGCGGACCTGACCGGCGCGCTCCTGCTGGCCGTCGCGCTCGGCGGGGTGATCCTCGCGTTCGCGACCGCCGATCCGTCGGTCCAGGTCTTCTCCGACCAGGGGGTGTGGTACCTCATCGGCGCGGCGATCGCAGCGGCGGCGTTCGTGCTCCATCTACGGCGGGCCGACGCACCGCTGCTCCCCCACGGCGCGCTGCGGAGCCGACCCGCGTGGGGTGCCGTGGTCGTCAGCTTCTTCGTCGGTGCGGCCCTGATCGCGGCGCTGATCGACATCCCGATCTTCGCCCGCACCACCGTCTACCGGACCTCCCAGTTGATGGCGGCGCTGGTGCTGCTCCGGTTCCTGGTCGCGCTGCCGATCGGTGCGATCGTCGGCGGCTACCTGATCCGCACCAGGAGCGCCGGCCTGGTCACGGCGGTCGGCATGGGACTGTCAGCAGGGGGCTTCGCCTTCATGTCGCGCTGGGACGTCGACACGCTCCATCACCCGTCGTCGACGCTCCCCCTGGTCATCTGCGGCTTCGGCTTCGGACTTGCCCTGGCGCCGGTCAACGCCGCGGTCCTGGCCAGCACCGACCCCGACGTACACGGCGTCACCACAGCAATGGTGGTGGTGTCTCGGATGGTGGGGATGCTCGTCGGGATCTCCGCACTCACCACGATCGGCCTGCGCCGCTACTACGCCGAGCAGGATGCCCTCCAGACCGTGACCCAGGTCTGCGGCGAACCCAAGATGTGTGCCGCCTACCGGGACCTCCAGAAGGCGGCCGGCGTCGCCCAGGAGCAGACCGTCTTCATGGGCGCCGTGGTGTGCGCCGTCGCGGCGGGAGTGCTGGCCCTCATCCTCTTCCGCGGCGTGGCGACCCGCTCCGTCGACGCGGCCGACGCCCTCCGGTCCGTGGGCTGAGTCGGGCGAGCCGGCCCACACGCGCTAGCGTTCCCGGACGTGAGCCGAGAATCTGGGCAGTTCGATGACCTGCTGGCCGCCAACCGCGAGTACGCCGCGCACTTCGACATGGCCGGGTTCGACGGCGTGGCGCACGCCGGGGTCGCCATCGTCACCTGCATGGACTCGCGGATCGCCCCACTGGCGATGCTCGGCCTGAAGCCCGGCGACGCCAAGATCTTCCGCAACCCCGGCGGCCGGGTCACCGAGGCAGCACTCGAGGCACTCGTGCTGGGCGTGCACCTGCTCAACGTCGACCGCGTCCTGGTGATCCCCCACACCCGGTGTGCCATGTCGGCGCGCTCCGAGCGCGAACTGCGCCACCAGATCACCGAATCGGCCGGAGTCTCCGCCGACTGGCAGATGTTCAGCGTCGTCACCGACCAGATTGCCGCCCTCGACGACGACATCCACGCGGTCCGGAGCCACCCACTGATCCCCGACACGGTCCGGGTCGGTGGGTTCATGTACGACGTCGACACGGGGCTGCTCGAACAGAAGTTCTGAGTTCTGACGGGCTGGCCCAGACGGGCCATGTCCCGGCCGCCTGCACCGCGCGCAGAATCGACGAGTGCTGCTCGAACGCGAGCTCCAGCTCGCCGCACTCGACGAGTACGCCGCCGAGGCGTGGCGCGGCGAGGGACGACTGGTCCTGGTCTCCGGCGAGGCCGGAGTCGGCAAGTCTGCACTCGTCGAGGAGGTCGAACGACGCCACCCAGACGCGCGCTGGGCGTGGGGCTCGTGCGACGGGCTGTTCACGCCGCGGCCACTGGGACCGCTGCTGGACATCGCCGCTCAGCTCGGCGGCACACTGCACGAGACCACGAGCGGTGGCCCCACCCGTGAGGAGATCTTCCAGGCGCTGCTCGGCAGCCTGGCCGGGCCGGAACCCACCGCCCTGGTGTTCGAGGACGTGCACTGGGCCGACGAGGCGACGCTGGACCTGCTCCGATTCGTCGGCAAGCGGCTGCGGAACCTCCCGGCGCTGGTCCTGGTCACCTACCGCGACGACGAGCTCGCTCCCGGCCACCCTCTGCGCAGGTGCCTCGCCCAGCTCGCCACCGAGCGCAGCACCCGCCGGATCGACGTACCACGCCTGACGCCGGCCGGGGTCCGGGTGCTCGCCGACGGCTCCGGGCTGTCCGCCGAGGAGCTGCACCACCTGACCGGCGGCAATCCGTTCTTCGTGGCGGAGCTGCTCCGCGACCGCGGCAACCAGCTGCCGGCCTCGGCCCGCGAGGCGGTGCTCGGGCGCGTCGACGCCTTGGAGCGGCCAGCGCGACGAGCTTTGGAAGTCGCCGCATTGCTCGGTTCGCGGGTCGACCTGGACCTGTTGCACGCGGTGGCCGTCCCGACGACGGACGCGCTGGACGAGCTGCTCGACTCCGGGCTGCTGGTGTCGGACGAGGGAACGCTCCGGTTCCGGCACGAGATCACCCGGCGTGCCGTGGAGGACGACCTGCCCGCGCATCGCAGTGCACCGCTGCACGGCCGGATCCTGGCGCTGCTCCGCGCCGCCGGCTGCGACGACGACGCCCGGCTCGCCTACCACGCCGAGGGTGCCGCGGATGCGGTGGCCGCGCAGGCACACGCGACGCTGGCTGCGGAGTACGCCGCCTCACTCGGGTCGCACCGCGAGGCGGCAGCGCAGTACGAACGGGCCCTGCGCTGGGCCGGAGCCGGCGACGATCGCACTCGCGCCCTGCTCCTCGACGGCCTGGCCGACGAGTACGGCCTGCTCGACCGATGGGAGGACTCGCTCGAGACCCGGGAGACCGCCCTGGGGCTGTGGCGGGTCGTGGGTGACGAGGTGCGGGAGGGTGACGGCGTACGCCGGCTCTCGTCGGCGTACTGGCGGCTGTGCCGGGGCCCCGAGGCGGTTGCGGCGGCCAGGTCGGCGGTGTCACTCCTCGAGCCGCACGGGAGCTCCGAGGAGCTGGCCCGGGCGTGGACCGAGCTGGCCGCGCAGTCGGTGGCCAACGGCGAGCACGCGGCCGCCCTCGAGCTGAGCGAACGAGCCCTCCGGGTCGCGGAGCTGCTCGGGCTGCCCGATGTGACGAGCGATCTGCTCAACACCATCGGGTGCGTGCACCAGACCCTCGGCCAGCCGTGGCGGGATGACCTCGATCGCGCCCTGGCCGTCGCGCTCGAGGCCGGCGCCGACAAGCAGATCGGCAGGGCCTACGCCAACCTCCAGGCGATGAGCTGGGCAAGCCTGGACTTCACCCGGGCCGAGTCGGTCTACCGGGAAGGTCTGGAGTACTGCGAGGCCCACGACATCCCGACCTACGCCAACTGCCTGATCGCGGGCCAGGTCGACGTCCTCGAGGCGACCGGCCGCTTCGACGAGGCGGTGCAGCTCGGGCGGGACCGGATGGCCGTCGCCGACCTCTCCCCCATCAACAAGCTCTCGACGCACATCACGCTAGGGAAGATCGGGGCCAGACGCGGAGACCCGGCAGCTTGGGGACACCTGGACACGGCGTTGGCCGACGGGCTCGCGCTCGACGAGGAGCAGTACCTGGTGGTCATCCACCTCGCGCGGGCCGAGGCGTACTGGTTCGAAGGCGATCTGGAGCCCACGCTGGGCGAGTTGCGCCATGCAGCGCGGGCCAACCACGGGGCCGATCCACTGTCGCGAGGGATCCTGAACACCTGGCTCGCGCGGCTCGGCCAGGACGCGTTGCCGGGGCCGATGGAGCCGCCGTACGCCGCCCAGCTGAGTGGGGAGGTGGTGGCGACAGTCCGGCTGTGGGACGACCTCGGGGCGCCGTACGACGCCGCGCTGACGCTGCTCGACAGCACCGACGAGGACCACTGGCGCGAGGCCGCGACCAGGTTCGATGCGCTGGGCGCCGAGGCAGCGGCCCGGATCGCCCGCCGGAAGCTGCGCGATGCTGGCGCCAAGGGGATCTCGGCCGGACCGCGGCGGACCACCCGTGGGCACCCGAAGGGGCTGACCCGGCGCGAGGCGGAGGTGCTGCGCGAGCTGGCGGCCGATCTCACCAACGAGGAGATCGCCGGGCGGCTGGTCATCTCCCCCAAGACCGTCGACCACCATGTCTCGGCGGTGCTCACCAAGCTCGGCGTACCCAACCGCCGCGCGGCGATCACCGAGGCCCGGAGGCTGGGCCTCCTGGACGAGCCCCGCGGACAACCTGGGGAGCCGGTCGTCACAACCTAGGGAGCCGATCCCGATTCGCCGGCCCCAGTGGCAGACATACCGTCGAGCGGTCCGCTTCCACCGCACGAACCCCGCGAAAGGGGAATCTGTCATGCCGCTCTACATGGACGTCCACCACCTCGACGGCCCCGTCACCATCGACGATGTCGCCAAGGCCCACGCCGCCGACCTGGAGATCCAGGGCGACCACGACGTGAGCTACCTCCGTTACTGGGTCGACGAGGCGGCCGGCAAGATCTTCTGTCTGGTCGAGGCTCCCGACGCCGAGGCCGCGAACACCGTGCACCGCGAGGCGCACGGGCTGGTCGCCGACGAGGTGCATCTGGTCCAGGAAGGCTCCTGACCACTCCTGACCACGCTGTGCGCGCCCCTCCCGATCCCGGTGTCGGGAGGGGTGGGCTACCAGCCGTCGCCGTCGTCGCGTTGGGCGTCGCGCTCGGCCTGCCGGGCCAGGGATAGCTTCTCGTCGATCCAGAACCAAGTGCCCACGCCGACCAGCACCAGGCCCCCGCCGAGGAAGCCGAGCACCCACGTCGCGGCCGGATAGCCTCGGTGATCTGCCGCCACCGCCAGTGCCACTCCCGCCGCTCCCCACACCGCGACCAGGGTCGCCACGAACCTCGCGAGCTCCATGGGCCGATCACACCATGCCTACTCTTGCCCGCGTGGTACGCGGACGGGTGGCGCGCTGGGCGCTGGGGGTAGCTGTCGCGGCCGCCGCGCTCACGGGGTGCACCGATCCCGACGGAGCGGCCACCCAACCTCCGGACGCGTCCGGCGCGGATGCCAGCCCGATCCCGAACGCCGATGCGACAGACGCCTCGCCATCGCCCACGGTCGAGGCGGCCCCCGAAACGGGAGAGCCGGACCGGATCGCCGCCGTACGCCGTCCCGACACCGCGCGCGAGGCGGCCCGTCGGCTGACTTGGGCTCAACGCGTCATCGACGACCCGTCGGCGCCACCTCGTGCACTGGTCCGCGCCGCCCGCCAGCAGCAGCTGGTCTATCGCGAGCTGGGCACCCGGTCGCGGTGGGACACCGCCGTGCTCGCCGGCGTACCCGCCGCGCTGCGCCCGCAGGTCCGGGCCAATGTCGCGTCGCGTCGGGAGTTCCGTGCCCTGCATGGCAACGACTTGGCCGACACCCTGCCCGCCTGGCGGATCGTCGCGCCCGCCCCGGCCGAGGAGTTGCTGCGCTACTACCGGCGCGGGGAGCAGAGCTACGGCATCGGCTGGGAGTACCTCGCCGCGATCAACCTCGTCGAGACCGCCATGGGGCGGATCCGCGGTACGTCGGTCGCCGGCGCCCAGGGGCCGATGCAGTTCCTACCGTCGACGTGGGCGAAGTGGGGTCGCGGCGGCGACATCGAGGACCCGCGGGACGCGATCCAGGCGGCGGCGCGCTACCTAGCGCACGATGGCGGAGCGCGCCCCGAGCGGCTGGCTGGCGCGCTGTTCCGCTACAACAACTCGCTCCACTACGTGCGCGGCGTCACCCACCTCGCCGAGGTGATGGAACACGATCCACGCGCGTTCTACGGCTACTACCACTGGGACGTCTACTACCTCACCTCCCAGGGCGACGTGCGTCTCCCCGTCGGATACGAGCGGAAGCGACCCGTCCCGGTCGAGCGGTGGTTGGCCCGTCATCACCAGCGCTAGGGCGATCATCGTCACTATGCATTTGTTACAGCATCACAGTGCGCTCTGAGTCGACCACACAGAGGCTGGGCCGGCCTATTGTCGAACGACAATCGACACTCTCGGGAAGGACTCTCATGAGATCTGCTGTGACCTGGCTGGCCAGGGTGGCCGCCCTCACGGTATGTGGCGCGGCGGTGGCCCAACCTGCATCGGCGGTGTACTGGCGATCGGCTGGCAATCCGTTGAACGTCTACGAGAACGGCAAGGTCCAGGGACAGGCGTACGGGAACTACTACAACAAGAACAACACGCACGCGGCGAGCCAATCGAACCGCCGTGACGCCAAGCCAGGCGGCGACGGCATCTTCGTCCACGTGGATCACTGGTACCTCGACCCGGGCCACGGCAACTGGATCATCAACGGCACCGACCGGACCAACAACACCACCTCGGGGGCGTGGCAGGACTCCACATACACGAACGGCTTGTGGCCCTACGGCGAGACGGCACGCGGGATCATCCACGTGTGCGAGGACCACTCGTTCGCCAACGACCCGTGCTCGGAAGACGTCATTGCCTCCTTCAGCTATTGAGCCGGAGACGCCAGCTCTGCTCAGCGTTCACGAACTTGGCGCCAGCCGCGGCCGCACTCCGGTCCTCTCGGGCATCTCACTGAGATTCGGCCCCGGGCTCCATGGGCTGCTAGGGGTCAACGGAGCGGGGAAGACGACGGCGCTGCTGACCATGGCCGGGGTGCTGCCGCCCGACTCCGGAGAGGTTCGCGTGGGGGGACATGACCCCTACGCGCGGACAAGTCGGGTTGCGGCCCTCCAGCAGATCGCCTTGATCCCACAAGAGCTCGAGGTTCCGCGGCACCTGCGACTGCGCGAGTACCTGTCGTACGTCGCTGCCCTGCGCTCGGTGCCTCGAGCCGAGCGGGCGGCTGCGGTGACCCGCGCGGCTCAGGCGGTATCCCTGGAGGAGCGGCTCGACCAGAAGCTGAGCACGCTTTCAGGAGGCATGATCCGTCGAGCGTTGATCGCCCAAGCGCTGCTCGCCGATGCGTCGGTCCTGCTGTTCGACGAATCGACGTCGGGCCTGGACCCGACGCAGCGATCCGATGTGCGTCGCGTGATCCAACGCCTGGCCGAGACCAGGTGCTGCCTCCTGGCCAGCCACATCATCGAGGACATCCAGTACCTCGCGCAGCGGGTGGTGGTGCTGCACTGCGGCCAGGTCGTGTTCGACGGGACCCCCGAGGAGCTGGAAGCCGGGGCCGAGGACGAGCCGAGTGGGCGCGGTTCGCGGATGGAGCGGGCGTTTGTCGGGCTCACCAGCACGGCCGACGTTCCATGAGTATTCGATCGAGCCTGGCCTGGCGACTGGCACCCGCATTGCTGGCCATCGAGATCGCAGTCCTGTTGTCTCGGGGCATCCCGTGGTTGGGGGAATGGGCGTGGAGCATCGACTGGACCAACGGGACAGCGATCGTGACCGGCCCGGTCGTTGCCGGCCTCGCGGCGTACGACTACGACCGGTATCGCGGCATCTCCTACGCGGAGTGGTCCAACTCCCCTCGGTGGGGTTGGCTGCATCCGGTTCCGGTCGCCGTCGGCAACGCGACGGTCGGTATCGGCGTACACGCCGGCGTGCTGGTCGGTGTCCTGGTCGCCAACCTGGCCGTCGGAGCGGGTGGAACGCCCAGCATCGCCATCCTGCTCCCCACGGCGGTCACGTTCAGCATGATCGCCGTCTGTGCCTGCCTCGGCGTGGCACTCGCCGAACTGGTCAGGACGCCTCTGTCCGCTCCGCTCGCGGCCGCGCTGCTGTTCGGCGCCACCATCGCCGGCGCCAGCCAGGACTCGTCCCTCCACGTGTTCAGAGCCGGCGGCGTGACCGGCTCGTTGGTCGGCCTCACCTGGAGCCGAGCCGGGGCCGCGGTCACGCTGGCGGCGTACGGCTCTGGGGGGCATCGGCCATGCTGCTGGCCCTTCTGCGTCGATCGCAGGTTCGGTATCGCACGCGGATGGCGTACGTCGCCCCGGTCGTTCTCATCTTCGGAGCGCTGGCGATCCCGGCCGCTGCCAGTCCCGATCGCCTGGTTGTCGACAGGTCGCCGGGCCGCTACTCGTGTGCGGGAGACACGCCCTCGGTCTGCCTCGCAACGAGCACCAGCCGGTCACTGCCGTCGCTTACGCGTCAGCTCGACCGGCTCTCCCGACCACTGGTCCAGGCGGGCGCTCCGGTCCCGACCGTGTTTCGCCAGGTCGTCCCCGGTCAGGCATCGTCGAAGACCGATGCCCCACTGTTCCTGGAGTCGGCGGGGATCAACTCCACGACTGTCACGGCCAAGCTTGTCGCCGACTACCTGACCGTCCCGCGGGCGTGTGCTGCACTCACCTCGACGACCCCGCCTCCCGCCGAGTACTTCGCCGTGCGGTCGCTGCTGGCGAGCTGGCTCCTCCTCAGGATCGGAGAGGTCGATCTCGACCACCTGACGCGGGATGAGAGCTACCCGTGGCTCGCGCTCGCGGCCGACCGTCAGGCCGGCTGGGTCCGAAGGTCTTACGCGCAACTGTCCTCGTGCGACTTGGCGGCGGTTCGGCTTCCTCGATGACCGCGTGGTTGGTAGCCCGACGGTTGAGGAGCGGCCGCACGCTGGCCGTCATGGTGCTGCCGGCCGCCGTCGCAGCAGCCTGGTCCGGACTGTTGCTGACCCCGCCGCTCGCGGAACGCGCTCAGCCGCTGTGGCTCCTGATGGCTCTGCTGACTCCTCTGCTCGCGGTCCCTGGACTGGTCGTGGAGTTCTCCCGTGTCGAACGTTCTACGCCCGCGTTCGGTCGGTGCGTGAAGCTGGCTCCGCTGGGGACCGTCCTCGCTGGCGCGCTCATGTGTGTCGCACTGATGTGGCCCACCCGAGTGTTCAGCGGCTATCTGAGCTGGTTCCTGTGCGCCCTGGCCGCCACGCTCGTCTGCACAGCGCTGTTCGGCGCACTGGCGTGGGCGGTCGTGTTCGCCGGCGAGGTCTTGGCACTGGGCATGATGTCCGGCGGGACGCTGGCGTGGGGGCCGGAGCATGGCCCCCTGCAGCCGTGGACAGCCGTCGCGCTTGCCGCCGGTGCCGCCTCAGTCAGCGCGGTCGCTCAGCTCGAGGTCAGTTCGGAACCTTGACCCGCACGGTGTAGGTCTTCACGGCGCTGGCCGCGATCGCCGTACCGTCGTAGGTGAGCACCAGGCGGACCTTCTTGCCCGGCTTCACCTTCGCGGTCGACATCCGGAGCACGACCTTTCCCGAGGCGACCGTGGCGGTCGTCCGCTTCTTGCCACCCAGGACGGCGGTCACCTTGCCGCCGTCGGCCCAGGGACCGACGGTGAACGTCAGCACGATCTTGCGACCCTGGATGACACCCTTGGCTCGCTTGTGCGCGTTCTTGGCTGACTCCCCGAAACCCGGCCGGGCCTTGTCGACCACCACTCCCGCCGTGGTCGCGGACCCGGCCGCCAGCCCGGGACCACTGCCGGTCACCGTGACGGTCAGCTGGTGGCCGACGTCGTCCCGGCCAGGGGTGTACGTCGCCCCGGTGGCTCCCCCGAGGGCGATGCCGTCGCGACGCCACGAGTAGGCGAAGCCGTTCACCCCGGGCCACGCGCCGTTGTCGACGCTCAACTGCTCGCCGTACCTCGGGGTGCCGGTGATGCTCGGCGGGCTGCTGGGCGACGCGGCCGGCGGCCCCCACGTCAGCGTGAAGCCGGGAGCGCCCGCGTCGAACGGCTTGTGCCCCACAGCGATCCGGTACGTCGTCCCGGCGACTGCCTGGAAGCTCACCTTGCTGCGCAGGTTGCCCCCGCCCACGTCGTCATTACTGGCCACCGGGGTGAGTGTGCCGACCGTGGCTCCGGTGTAGACCGCGAGCACCGTGTCGGGGTCGGCGCTGGCCAGCGTGTCGAAGACGACCGGACCGGAGGTCGTCGGCGTCCAGCGGTACCACACCGACCCCGTGTAGCGCTGTCCGGCGTGGGCCGGCTCGCCAGCGTCCCGCGCGGAGTATTGGCTGTTGCCAGCCATCACGCCGGACGGACCCGCGAGCGTCGCGGACTGGGTGAAGAGATCGTTGAACGGATACACGTAGAGCCCGAGGGCCAGGTCGCCGCCGGCAACCGTGGTCGCGTTGGACGCCCAACCGCCGACCTGGAGGTAATAGGTCTGACCGCCCTGGACCACGCGCTGCGAGAGATAGGAGTACCCGGAGTTCTGGGCGGCCTCGTCGTTGCACCCCTGGGCGGTGAGGGCGCCGAGCTGGTCGCCGCGCCACAGGTTCATGACGGTGTCGAACGACGACCCGGTGGTGAACGCTTCTAAGTACATGTCCCGCGGCGGGGTGAAGCGGTACCACACGGTTTTGCCGAGGCTGCACGTCCCTTGGGTCGCTTCGCCCACCGGCTGCTGGATCGTCGCCAGCTCGTTGTTGGTGCGGTGCGACCAGTACCCGCTCCACCCAGGGGTGACGGTGATCGCTTGTGCGAACGCATCGTTGCGGGGTGCCGCGTTGGGCGGTCCGGTGAACGTCGCTGTCATCGCCAGCCCCGAGTCGCTGATCGAGCTGATCGCGGCGCCACTAAGCGTCTGGTCGTTCCAATTGCTGTTCGGCGTCGTACCGGCCCCGAAGCTCCGCCGATCAGAGGTGCCCGGCCACAGGTCGCCGCCATCACCCTCGTTGGTCAGACCGTCGAGTTCGCTGAGGCCGTCGGCCTCCTCGACGTCCACGATCCGGGCACCGACGGTCGTGTTGTCGTCGGACGCCTCCTCGATGTGGAGCACCAGGAGACCACCCCCGGGCAGCGTCTCGTCGTAGCTGCCCGGGATCGGCTGCCGGTTCTCGACCAGGAAGTACTCTCCGCCCGCCCGGTCGTACCA
>DOWL01000155.1:43868-45604 GCA_003519585.1 Nocardioides sp.
TCCGCCCGCCCGGTCGTACCAGTTCCAGTCGTAGCCGAACGGGTTCTGGCCCAGCACCACGGCGAGACCCGAGCCCGTGGCCCCGGCAGCGGCGTTCAGGGTCCGCATACTGGTGCCGTTCACCCGGTCCGGCGTGATCCAGCCGAGGGTGGCGCGAGACCAGCCGTCGAGGAGCACCGGGGTCTGGCCCAGGAACTGATCGGTCGGCAACGTCCCCCACTCGCCGGAGGCCATCAGCGAGAACTTCCCGACCCCTTCGGAGTCGTAGTCGTAGTCGTAGAGGTCGGGCAGGCCCAGGTCGTGACCGAGCTCGTGGACGATGATGCCGAGCGTCGCCTGATGGTCCACGTGGGACGGGTCCCCGGGCTTCCCGTGGATCTCGCCGAGCTGCACGTAGCCCCAGCCACCGACCCAGGTGCCGTCGACGTTCGGAATGTCGTCGGGGAACAGCTCGCCGCGGTGCGCCCACACGTTGTGCGCCGGGTCGGCGCCCTTGTAGCTCGCCTCCAACCCAGCGGCGACGACAACGATGTGCAGTTCGGTGTTGGTGACGACGCCGTCGTCGTCGACGTCGTACGCCGCGAAGTCGACGTAGGGGGCGGCGGCGATGATCGCCTCACGCGAGGCGAGATCGTTCTGGTGCTTGTCACCCACCCAGCCCGGGTTGGCCATCGGCAGGTTGACCCAACCCACCACGCCGTCGTTCGCCGTACCGCTGGTCTCAGTGGCCGGCACCAGGTCGAGCGCCCCTCGAGACGCTTTGTCGTAGTAGTCGGCCACGGTCTTGCCGACGCCGAAGAATCGGTCGTGCCACATCGCTGGAGTCGTACCGAGCGAGGTCCGGTCGGTGAACTGCGCCAGGATGATCAAGACCGGGGCGGTGCCGATCTGGGGCGACTGCGTCACTGACTGGTCGACCCGGACCTCGGAGCCGCGGTCGTCGCGGCGTTGGCTGCCACGTGCCTGACTCGACGTCCGCTCCTCGAGCGCCGCCGACGCGGCGAGCTCGTCACGGAGGTGCCGTGGACCCGCCGGCGTGCCCAGCCCTGCGACCTGACCGGAGCCCCTCAGCCCCCCGTCGGACTTCTGCCGGGCGTAGACCCAGTAGCCGTCGGTGCGCTGGACGATCGTGTAGCCCTCCGCCGTCTCGAAGCCGTGGTACCACTCGTCGCCCCACTGCCGGGCCACGATCTGCGACCCGTCTGGCTGGATGAGGGGGAACGTGCCCGGCGACGCCTGGTCGGCCGCCGCGGGGCTCGACGCAAGTCCCCAGACGGCCAGCACCGCACCGACACCTGCCGCGAGCAGGAGCACCAGTCGCACCGCGACCACGCGCCCGCACCGACCCACTGCTCCGACCATCCTGTGCCGCCCCCCGCACGCATCCCCGATACGCCATAGCCACGTGGCGCGCACTCTGGTCCGCTGGTGCTGTGGACTGCCTGTGCACCAGGCATTTACCGCATTTTGATGAAGTCGGCGCTGTTGTCGACCAGAGGGTCGGTGGCGACGGGCCCGGCTGCGGCCTACGCGTCGAGGATGTCGGCGTCGATCTCGTAGGCACCCTGGACGATGAACTCCTTGCGCGGGGCGACCTCGGAGCCCATCAGCAGTTCGAAGACTCCGGCCGCGCCCTCTGCGTCGTCGACGGTCAGCCGGCGCAGGGTGCGCCGGCGCGGGTCCATGGTGGTCTCGGCCAGCTGGTCGGCGTCCATCTCGCCGAGCCCCTTGTAGCG
>DOWL01000077.1:0-13781 GCA_003519585.1 Nocardioides sp.
GCCGAGTCGCCCTCGACGATGAAGAGCTCGGTGCGGTCGTCGGTCGCACGGCAGTCGTTGAGCTTGGCCGGCAGAGCCGAGGTCTCCAGGGCGTTCTTGCGCCGCTGGGTCTCCCGGTGCTGGCGGGCCGCGATCCGGGTCTTGGCGGCCGCCGCCACCTTCTCCATCACCAGCTTGGCCTGGGCCTTCTCGGCGCGCTTGGTGGAGGTCAGGAACTTCTTCAGCTCACTCGCGACGACCTTGCGTACGGCGGCGCGGACCTGGGGCGTACCGAGGATCTCCTTGGTCTGCCCCTCGAACTGCGGCTCGGCCAGCCGCACCGTCACCACGCCGGTCAGCCCCTCGAGAACGTCGTCCTTGGTGACGTCGTCGTCGTTGACCTTGAGCACCTTGGCGCCCTTCATGGCGTCGTTGAAGGTGCGCAGCAGCCCCTGCTCGAAGCCGCTCACGTGGGTGCCGCCCTTGGGGGTGGCGATCACGTTGACGAACGACCGCAGCTCGGTGTCGTAGCCGGTCCCCCACCGCACCGCGATGTCGACCTCGAGCTCGCGCTCGACCTCCTGGGGACTCATGTGGCCCTTCTCGTCGAGCACCGGAACGGTCTCGGTGAAGGTGTCGGTGCCTTGGAGCCGCAGGATCTCGGTCACCTGCTCGTCGTGGGCGAGGAAGTCGGCGAACTCCGCGATCCCACCCTCGTGCCGGAACTTCTCCTCGCGCATCTCCGGCCCGCGCAGGTTGCGGATCACCAGCTCGAGGCCCGGGACGATGAACGCCGTCTGCTGGGCGCGACCGAGCAGGCCGTCGAACTCGAACTTCGCGTCCTTGGTGAAGATCTGGCGGTCGGGCCAGAACCGGATGCGGGTGCCGGAGCGATTCTTGGCCACCCGGCCGCCCTTGCGGGTCAGCCCCGACTTGGGTGTGAACGACGCCTGAGGCCCCTCGCCCTCGAAGACGCCTGGTAGCCCGTGCTTGAACGAGAGCCCCTGCTGGGACGGGGACCGGTCGACGTCGATGTCCATCCGGGCCGAGAGCGCGTTGACCACCGAGAGGCCGACCCCGTGCAGGCCGCCCGTGGCGACGTACGAGCCGCCGCCGAACTTGCCGCCCGCGTGCAGCTTGGTCGCCACCACTTCGACGCCGGGCAGACCCGTCCGGGGTTCCTTGTCGGTCGGGATGCCGCGCCCGTCGTCGTGAACCTCCACCGAGTCATCGGCGTGCAGGGTCACCTCGACGTGCCTGGCCGCGCCCGCCAGCGCCTCGTCGACGCCGTTGTCGATGATCTCCCAGAGGCAGTGCATGAGGCCTCGGGTGTCGGTGGAGCCGATGTACATGCCGGGCCGCTTGCGCACGGCTTCGAGCCCCTCGAGGACCAGGAGGTGCGCGGCGTTGTAGGCGGTGTCGATCAGGGGCTCCTCGGACGTGCGTGGACCGGATCCGATCCGGATACCGGGATGTAACCGAATCTACTCACGACACGCCGAAGCACCAGGAAGGCACGCCTGTGGGGGCACGGTCTAGGTTGGCGAGAAATGCACCACAGTGCGAGGAACCCCGCGTGAATCGCACGACAGAGCACGGGCTTCACCGTTCGCACCACACGGAGGCCGCTTGGAGCACACACTGTCCAGGAGGGGATTCCGTGGAGAATCGGATACCAAGTCGTGGTTGGATTGTGATGTCTAGGGGGAGGCGTATCCGGGGAATCTTTGGAGACCCTGTCTACGTTGCACCAACGACACGAAGACATGAGAAATGAGGCCGTCGTGAACACTGCAGTCGCACCCAGCTCTCCGCTGACCGCAGCGGACCGCTGCGACCGTTGCGGGGCCCAGGCCTACCTGCGCGTGGAGCTCCAATCCGGGGGCGAGCTCCTCTTCTGCGCTCACCACGCTCGCGAGCATGGTGACAAGCTCAAGGAGATCGCCGCCACCGTCGTCGACGAGACCGACAAGCTGCACGGCACGCCTGCCTCGTCGCCCGAGGGAGAGCGCTGACCCGCACGCACCCGCGCACACGAGGGCCCCGGATCCACTCGGATCCGGGGCCCTCGCCGCGTCCACGACCCGTCGGGACCGTGTGAGAGAGTCCGCTCCATGTCGGGCGTCGAACTGCTGGTCGCGCTGGCCATCGCCGTCGGCCTGGTCGGCATCCTGGTCCCGATCCTCCCCGGCTCGATCCTGATCCTCGGCGCGCTGCTGGTCTGGGCGTGGTACGTCGGCGGGGTCACTGCCTGGGCGGTCTTCGCGGTCGCCGGTGTGATCCTCGTCGCAGGCGCGGTGGTGAAGTACCTCGTCCCCAACCGGCGGCTCAAGGAGGTCGGCGTCCCCGCATCCACCCAGTGGGTGGGCGCTGCACTCGGCATCGTGGGCTTCTTCGTCGTCCCCGTGATCGGGCTGTTCATCGGCTTCGTGCTCGGGGTCTACCTCGCGGAGGTACGCCGCGTCGGCACGAAGGCGGCGTGGCCCTCGACCAAGCACGCGCTGCGCGCGGTCGGGCTCAGCATCTTCATCGAACTGGTCGCCGCGATGGCTGCGACCTTCGTCTGGGTCGCCGGGGTCTTGGCCACGTGACCGTCCTGCTCTCCCTGATGGCGGCGGCGGCGTACGGTCTCAGCGACTTCAACGGCGGCTGGTTCGCCAAGCGCGGCGGGCCTTGGGCCGTCTCGTTGCTGGCCCAGGTGTCCGCGACCGTCGTGGTCCTGTTGGTCGCGCTGGTGGACGGCGGCGACCCCACCCGCTCCGACCTGCTCTGGGCCGTGGTCGCCGGTGTCGGCAACGGCTTCGGGACCGCATTCCTCTACCGCGGCCTGGCGTCGGGCCGGATGGGTGTCGTGGCTCCGGTCTCCGGCGTCGGCGCGGTGGTCGTCCCCGTGGCCGCGGGCGTCCTGACCGGCGAGCGGCCGGGCGCCCTGGTCTGGACCGGCGTGCTGCTGGCCCTGCCCGCCATCTGGCTGGTCTCGCGAGAGCCGACGACGGCCGTGGATGGTGCGCCGCCGCGCGGCTCAGGCGTCCTCGACGGGATCCTGGCGGGACTCGGCTTCGGTGCGCTGTTCGCGGCCCTCGCCCAGATCCCCGAGGAGGCCGGCTTCCTGCCGCTGGCGGTCAGCGTCGCCGTGGCCAGCGCCACGATCATCCTGGTGGCGATCGTGTTGCGGCAGGACTGGGTCCCGCGCTCGGGGTGGGCCTTCGGCGGCGCGATCAGCGGCGTGCTGGGGGCGCTGGCCACCGGCCTGTTCCAGGTCGCGTCCTACCACGGCTACCTCAGCGTCGCCGCGGTGATCACCTCGCTCTACCCCGCCTTCACGGTGCTTCTCGCGGCCTTGGTGCTGCGCGAACGGGTGCACGCCGCCCAAGGCGTCGGGCTGGCCATGTGCGCAACAGCGGTCGCCCTGGTGGCGGCCGGATAGCTCGGTCTGCCGCCCGTGGCCGGTAGTCCCTGACAGTTGCGTCCGCGACACGCCGTACGGCGATCCAAGCCGTCTGGGACTATCCCGATCAGGGGCCCTCTGCGAGCCGCTTGATCCGCGCCAACCGGTGGTCCCAGGCCCGGCCGATCCGCTCGAGCTCGCGGGCTACGTCACTGAGCCGCCCACCCAGGGCGCGATAGACCAGCTCCCGCCCCCGCCGCTCTGACTCGACCAGGCCGGCACCGTCGAGCACCTCGAGGTGCTTGACGATCGCCTGGCGGCTGATCGGCAGCTCGCGCGCGAGCGCCGAGGCGGACGCCGGCGTCTCCCCCAGCCGGGCCAGGATCGCCCAGCGGGTGTCGTCGCCGAGGGCGGCGAACACGGGGGTCAGCGTCTCGGTGGCGCTCACGCGGCGCTGCTGGCGCCGAGGACGAAGCGGCGGGCCGCCGCAAGCTCCATCTCCCAGCCCTCGGAGTTGCCCTCGTAGTGCTTGCGCAGCGCGTCGGCGTCCTTGCCGAGGCCGGCCAGCCCACTCTCGACGACTCGGAGCGTCACTCCCCCGGGTCGGTCCTCGACCCAGAACTCCACCAGCGTGCCGGCGTCGTCAGCCTCGATCCAGCGCCACGAGATGTAGCGCGGCGGCTCGCTCGCCCGCCGTACCAACCGGAATTCGCCCCACTTCTCGTGCACCACGACCGCAGTGACGTCGTCTTCCCACCGGATCACCGGGTCCGGCTCGACGTCGTGCTCGTTGATCCACCACCCCGGTCGCTCCAGGAGCGACCACACCTTCTCCGCGGTGGCGTCGATCTCGATGCTGCGCTCGATGCGGTCGAGCTCCTGGTCGGTCTGGCTCATTCCGGTCCTTTCGTCGAGTTGCAACACAACAGTTGCATATCGCTCGTCGGGATTGCAACCCCTGTGTTGCAACTCCTCTATCGTCAACGAAACCTTCGACGACGCTGAATCCGCTCACGGAGAGCGGCCCATCTCGTATCAAAATGAAGTAATTCGATTTACAATAGCGAGATGCTGCAGGGGACGGTCCTGGCGCTCGGCCTGGCCGCCTGGGCGATCGCCACGATCGTCCTGGTCGGTGAGGGCTGGCGAAGCCTTGCGTCCCGGTTCCGACATCGGTAGCACGGTCGTCGTCGTGACGTGCGATCACACTCAGGTGTTGTCGAGGTAGCCGCCTGTCTCGACCCAGCCGGCTCGAGGCTGGCATCGCCGCGCCTGGGTGATGCAGACATACGCCTCGATGTTGTCGGGCGTCGAGATCGTGGTGGCGAGCAGGGCGCCGGAGCTATACCAGGCGAACACCCACTTGACCCGCCAGTACCCACGGGCCACGGGGTTCGGGCGCAGGTCGGCGCTGTTGAACACCACCCCGATCTGAGCGGCTCCGATGACGCCGTACAGGCGATCTGTGGCCGCCACGATGACCCATTCCGAGCCTGACCACTGCTCCAAGAGGTACTTGGCCTGCACCTCCTGCACCCCGGAGGACGCCGGGCTGCGGTAGGCGGTCGGTCCGGTGGCCGAGATGAAGCTCAACGTCGTCTTGCCGGGGATGATCACGCCGGCGACGTCGCCCAGATCCGCGACCTGTACGACGGGCAGAGAGACGGCGCCGGGCTGGCCCTCGATCTGGGAGTCCGCCAACCCGGAGCGAGGTGCAGGTTCGGCCGGAGTCGGGGGCGTACCAGCAGGCTCGAGCTCCGCCGTCCCCACGAGGTCATCGGCCGGTACGGCGGCCAGGGCCCGGCGTGCGTCGCCACTGCTCTCGACGCCGACCGCGGCGAGCGCGAGGAGCGCGCACATCAAGCCGCCCGTGACCGCCCAGACCCGCATCGTGTGCCTCCCCAAAGTCGTGACGCTAGTACGGGTGAGCGGTCCTAGGACAGCGCGATGGGTGCGAAATCTGCACGAGCCCCGTTCATCAGTGTCACACCACCCGGCGACCGAGGTCGGAATACTTCCTGACGTGAAGCGCGTGCTCGGTTGGGCGTCTGCGGTGGCCGCAACCGCCGTCTGGCCCCCGCCGAACTCGGAGAGCAGTTGTCCTGGTTCTTGGAGGTGCTCGACTTCCCCGGTGCTGACGTCGACGAAGCGATCAAGGCCATGGAGAAGCACTTCGACTTCGACTAACTCATCTCGTCAACGAGGACGCCGCCCGCGGTCGCCATGGCCTCGTGCATTGGGCGGATCTGGTCTGCGACGATCCCACCCTCACCGCCTCCGGTGCGCGCCGCGGAGAGTCGCCTCGACGGTCTCAGTCCAGGTAGTCGCGCACTAGGGACGCATGAGCGCTGTGCGGTTGAGCGTGACGAACGTGCAGGTGAGGAGCGCTGTGGGGCGCAATATCCCCGACTGAGGGAGAACCGCAGTGACCACAGCAACGCTGATCAAGTGCCCGTCATGGTGCCAGGGCTCCATGGCCGAGCATCAGTGGGAAGCAGACCACGGCTACCCGATCGACCACTTCATCCACATCGCCACTCCGGACCGCACTCCCGGCGTCGGCGTTGAGATGCGCATCAACGAGGACGGCAGCACGCAGACCGTCATCGGCGTTGAGGACGACTACTACGACATCGACATGGCGGAGCGCACGGCGCTGGCGATGCTCGAGGCGGTCAAGGTGGCGAGGGCATGACCATCTCGACCACTGAGCGCACCACCGAGAACATCTGCCCGCCGTGGTGCATGGGCCACGTTGGCACGGGCTACGAGCGCGACTGGGCCGAGGGAACCAAGGTGCGCCCGGTCCCTTCCGACTCACCGTTCGCGGGAACACGCATCTTCCGCGACCACTGCGACCACGGCGTCCTCGTGGACAACGTCAACGTCATGCTCGTGCAGCGCGAGAACCAAGGCGGCTACCTTGAGCCGTCCGTCGTTGCCGTGTCCTTGGACCTGGACTCGACGGACCTGACGCCCGCTCAGGCGCGTGAGATAGCGGCAGCGCTGATCTCTGCGGCCGAGCAGGCGGAGGCGAGAGCATGACCACCGAAGAGGCTCCGTCGCCGATGCTGACGCTCCCGACCGTGTTGCAACGGGCGGAGTACTTGGCCGCCGAGGTCGAGCTGGACGTCAACTACGACCCAAACCTCGACTCCCACGGCGAGGTGCTCGCACTGCTGGCTCAAGCTGAGGACAGCGACGGCGGCGCCCGCGAGTTCGTGCTCTTGCCACCCGGCATCGACGACGACCTCAAGGCCGCTGGCATCGTGTTCACGGTCGCGCTGTTGGCGCTCATCCGGGAGTACGGCGAGCCTGTCGTCGAGGCATGGAAGTGTCGCGAGGAAGGTGCGGGCGGGGACTTCATCGCGGTCAGTCGGAACCGCCTGCCGTTGCCGAACCCGGCGAAGGGGCCGGGGCACCTCGCGGCGCTGATGGGCTACCGGATGGGTCTTCTGGAGCCCGCGATATTCGAGCTGATGGGCGCACGGTGCGCGCTCGACGTGAGTGACGAGCTGGAGACCTGAATCGGCAAGAGTCCGAATCACCCGAACGCCCTCCGCAGAGCTAGTGCGGAGGGCGCTCTGTTCTGCGCGACACTCTCACCCGTGCAACTCAGAGCAGTGCAGCGACGGATCCTGGAGCGCCTGGCGGCACTGCCTCCCCCGCACCCAGCGGTCGTGCGGGTAGCTGGGCGACAGGGCTGGCTCGTGGATGAGCGGGCGCGCTCGTCGCGTCTGGCCGCGTGGGTGTACGACACGAGTGAGCCGAACGAGAGTCAGCTTCGGGTGACGAGGCTGGGCCTCGACACGCTCGTTGAGCAGGGTCTGATCGAGCGCCTGGACCGCGGCAGCGCCGGCTACGGCTATCGACTGGTCCCGGATGGCGCGGCGAGTATGTGTCCGTGACCGCCGGGAGCCCGCCACTGCGACGTGAACCGATCTGCCCCTCGTGGTGCGCTGGTCACTCTGGTACCTACCAGGGTTGGGACACAGTGGATGGACGGCGCAGGCGGGATCACGGGAGCAGTGGTCATGACGCCGTGGGCAATACGTCGGTCACCGTGATCGCGATCGAGTCGGAGGGTCAGGGGCTGGGCGAGGTGCGGATCGAGGTGTTCATCGAGGGCGTCGCCGCTCGTGATGTCGCCGATCTGTCTCCCGCTCAGGCCCGGCAGCTAGCTGCGCTGTTGGTCGAGTTTGCCGACCGGGCGGAGGCGTAGGCGAGCACCGAGGCACGGCTGACGGCGGGGATGCCGCGGTGCGCGATGGGGCGTCGGCTGATCTCTCCCCTGATCAGGGCCCACCCGATGGTGCCCTCGGAGCATCCGACGAGGCGGCCGGCTTCGGCCCTGGAGATCCACTCGGGTTCTCCTGCGGCCTCGTGGGCGGCTTGCTCGGCGCGACGTGACTCGACGTAGGCGTGTACGGATGCGAGGGCCAGTGAGGGGTAGTTGCGGCGACCGTCGCCACGCTTCTCGATCCGTCCGTCGGCGATGGCTTTGAGGAACGCTCGATTGGAGAAGCCGGCGGCCGTGATGATGTCGGTTCCTTGAGTGACAGTGATCCATCCCTGCCGTGGGTCGTAGAAGCGACTGCGGGCGGGTTCGTTGGATTCCACGCCTGGCGGCGCGATCGGTGACGTGCCCAGTGCGCGCCAGATGATCTGCAATCGAGCGTTGTCGTCCTTCCACTGTCCGGGTGCGACCACGATCCGCTCGATGTTGCTGTTGACGAGGTGGCGGCGCTGTTCTGTTGTTTCGCATCGCAGCCACACCTGCTCGAGAGTCATGTTGAGCGGTTCGAGGGCGGCGCCGGCTGGTCCAGTGGCACGTCGGGCGGCTGTTCGCGCCCGCTTGAGTCTGCCCATCTCTCGATTGAGCGAAGAAGTGTCAGCCCGATCGGCGGTCAGCGCGCGAGCGACCTTGTCGAGCTCGGTCGAGAGACGTTCCAGTTCCTCGGCTGCGGCCAGTTGTTCGGGCGAGGCGAAGTGGCGATGCCACATCGGCACGGTGCCGCGCGTGGACAGCAAGACGCGTTCGATTGCGGCCGAGAGCGGCGCCAAGGACGCGATGGCGCGGCACTCGGGGCACTGCATAACGACAGCAGGGCTGCTGGTGCGGGCGACCATCGGGCGATCCGAGCCACACCCTCCACACCACACCAGGCCCTCCACGAACGGCGCCTTCGGGTGCTTGGAGCGTGGCCCCTTCGCGCTGCTCGCCAGGACATCTAGCAGGCGTTCGCGCTCGGTCGCGGTGATCAGGGCGAGGTCGCGACGGATGACGGGTTTGCCGTTGGGGTGACGCAGCACCTGCTGTTCGGGCGGCAGGTGTTCCTGCCCATAGGGGTAGTGCGACATCCCGGCCACCAACGGATTGCGCAGGGCGGTGCGCACGGTCTGGATCTGCCACCGACCATTCCTGCCTTTGCTGTATCTCGGAAACGGTGCGTGAGACCTTTCGAGCCATCGGCAGATGGAGAACAAGCTGTCCCCCCGCAGAGCCCGACGGATCATGCCTCGCAGCCACTTGACTCGTTCCGGATCGCGGGTGACCACGTACCCCGGCCCGTCCGGGTTCGGGACGTGCATCCACCCGTAGCCACGGAACCCGCCCGGCGCTCGCCCGGACCGAATCAACTGCATCCGCGCGCTTCTGACTCGTGCCCCGAACGAGGCTGCCTCCAACTCAGCGAAGACCGCCAACATGACCGTGAACGCTCGACCCTGCGCGGTCGTCATGTCCACGGGATCATCGACCGCCACCAACGCCGCCCCGCGCTGCCGCAGCGCCTTGTCGGCGTCGAGGAAGTCACTGACGCGTCGAGCCAGTCGGTCCACTTTCCAGATGACCACGACATCGAATACCAGCTGCGAGGTCATGAGCGCCCGCCACTCGGCGCGGCGCTCGGGGTGCTTCAGGGTCGCCGAGACCCCGTCATCCACGAACTCCCCGACCACTACCCAGCCGCGAGCAGCGGCGTAGCTGCGACCCGCAACCAGTTGCCGTTCGACCGACACCGACTCCTCGCTCGAAAGCGATACCCGCGCGTAAAGCACTACGTACAGCACCATCGTTCGACGGTAGGCACCCCACCTTCGCGGGCCGCGCGATTCAACTACAGTCGTGCGACATTGCACAGTGCCACCGAACAAAGGACCAGGTCAGATGGGGCAACTCTGGGAGCTCGTTCAGGCCTACACCGATCGCCACGGCACCTCTGAGCGACAGCTCGCCAAGCGACTCGGTTACAAGTCCTCGGGCGTGTTCGTGAACTGGCGAGAGCCCAAGCAGCTTCCCAGCGCACAGGCGCTCGCCCGGTTCGCAGACCTCTCCGGCACCCCGTACCAACGCGTACTGGACGCGGTGCTCACCGATTCCGGCTACCTCCCAGAACCCCGCCTCACCACCGACTCCGAAGAGCTGAGCAGGGTTCGCCTCATACGATCCAGCGACCCGGGTTCCTAACTAAAATGCAGGACATCCTTCGTTAACTGAAGGTCTCAAGACTCGTGGCCAACGTGTCAGCGAACTCGAGAACCGACTCTCGTGACAGTGATGGTCGGTTCGCCGCGACGTACCGCCGAGCGATCTGCCCATTGCTCACCGCTCTTCCTATCGCCTCCAGCGAAGACCCGGTCAACGACGCGGCCCCCCGCCACGAGACCCATTCGCGGCGCTCCGACTCACGTTCCTGTTGCGCTTCCTGTTGCCTGACGCGAGCCTCTGCGGCGAACTCGATGACCGAGGCCCGCGAGAGCGTTCCGCGGTAGGGTCCGCCGCCGCGGCACTCGCGTCGTTCGATCGTTCCGTCCTGTACGGCGCGCACGAACGCATTGTGTGAGCAGCCGGTCTCTCGGATGTGCTGCTCGAAGGCGGCCTCGATGCCTAGCCACCCGTCGGTCGTGTCGTAGAACCGCTGCGGCGCTGGGTCGCGATGAAGAACGCTGGACGCGGCAACGGGTGTCGGGCCGAGGGTACGCATCTTCACCTCGAGCCGCGCCTCGGTGGGCAGACCCTGCCCGCCAGGAAGGACCGTGATTCGCTCGATGTTGCGCGAGAGCAACGCATGTCGCTCCTCGTCGCTACGACAGCGCAGCCAGACCTGCTCCAGCCTCAGACCCGACGGTTCGAGAGCCGGCCTGCGCGACCCAACTGTCTCAAGCGCCACCGCTCGCAAGTCTTTCAGCTCCTGCATCTCGCTCGACAAAGCCTCCGCGTGCCCATCGCGTGTCATCGCGTAGGCCACACGCTCGATCTGCAGCTCGGCCGCCTCCAGCCGGACCGCCGCGGCCTCGACCTCCGGGGAGTCGTAGCAGGCGTGCCACATCGGGGTCGTGCCGCGTTCTCCGAGGAGTCGCCGCTCGACAGCAGCGGCCAACGGTCCGATCCTGATCATGAGGTGACAGTGCGCGCACCTCAGCAGCGGATCACCGCACACCGAACCCACACTCAGGTTGCGCGAGGAACGACACGCACCGCACCACACCAACCCGTCCAGCAACGCCGACTGCGGACCAACAACGCGCCGAGCCTTCGACCGCGATGCCAGTCCATCCAACAGCGCCTTCCGCTGCCCGAGACTGATCACGGCGAGATGACGATGAACAATCGGCACACCACTTGGCCTCCGGAGCACCTGCCACTCCCGCGCGATGTCGTCCTGGCCGTAGGGGTAGTCGATCAACCCCGCGACCAGCGGGTTCATCAAGATGTTCCGCACGGTGTCGTATCCCCACGCGGTGCCCTTCCGGGTGCTGTGCCGAGGCAGTGGCGCCTTGGATCGCTCCAGCCAGCGACAGATCGAGTGCAGGCTGTCTCCGCGTAGCGAGCGACGAGCCATGCCGCGCACCCACTTGATCCGCACGGGGTCCTGGGCCATCACGAACCCGGGGCCGTCCGGGTTGGGACTATGCATCCAGCCATACCCAGGCAGGCCACCCACGGCGCGCCCGCTGGCGATCAGATGCATCCGCGAGGCCCTCACCCGCGCGCCCATGCTGGCGGCTTCCAACTCCGCGAACACCGCCAGCATCGTGGCAAACGCCCGACCCTGAGCCGTGGTCAGATCGATCGGATCCTCCACTGCCACCAACGCTGCGCCCCGCTTCTGCAACGCCCCATCGGCGTCGAGGAAGTCCGAGACCTTGCGGGCGAGCCGGTCGACCTTCCAGATCAAGACCGCGTCGAACTCCAACTCAGCCGACAGTAGTGCTCGCCACTGCTCCCGCTGATCCGGTCGGTTGCGGGTCGCCGACACCCCGTCGTCGAAGAACTCGCCGACCACTTCCCAACCTCGGGCGGCGGCATAGCGCCGACCACTGAGCAACTGACGCTCAACCGAGACGGACTCTTCTGCTGCCATCGATACACGCGCGTAGAGCGCAACCTTGTTCACCATCCACCGACGGTAGGAGCGGAAGGTGCAGCAACAGAACGCACTTCCGCCGAGTTCTGTCGTTCAGGACTCGGCGGCGTCGGCAGCCTTTCGAGCGAGGCGCTTCTGCTTCGCACGCTCGATGCGTGCCGGCGACTGGAAGACCTCCTGGAGGACCTCGCCCATCAGGCCCAGTGTCTCCTCTGCTTCCTCGGCCTCCACCGGGTCGACGAAGTCACCATGCGCGACGTCGTTTCCTAGATGCCGCACCTCGTGAGCAGCTTCCTTGATGTGGGGTCGAACGTGGTGCTGAGCTTCGAGCGCTTCGATCTTGTCGTACAGGGTGCCCTTGGTAATGCCCTTGTCCTTGGCGCTTGCCTCGATGACCGCACGGGCAAGTGCTGCTGCAGCTCGGTACGCCTGGATGCTGTAGCAGCGGTGAGCCTCGGAGGCCGCGTCGGAGATGTGCTCGGGGACGTCCTCAAAAGCCCGGGAGACCCCAACCTGCGGCCACCAGAGCAGGCCGTCGACATAATCCTCTTGTAGAGCTAGGGCCGCTCTTCCCGCGTCGCCCATCTGCGAGCTGTCCACCTGTCGCGTAGCGAACTGAAGCCATCCGCACTCATCACAGGTGAAGCTCCCCTGCGCGTGGACGTCTCCGTCATCGAACTTGGAGAAGTGCGCGTTCCCCACACGGGTCATGTGCGCCACCGCGTCGCAGTGCCAGCACCTCCTGGTCGCCATGAGCGGGATGCTGTCAGCAATCCCGGTCGGCGTCACGCCTGTCATCGTCGGCATTGCGCTCACCGCCGCCCCCTCTGCCCTCGCCGATGCCCGTTGCCGGCGGCGCCGTTGACACCCGCGGTGACGAAGTCGGCGTTATCGTCGCTGTTCTTCTTGTTTTCGTGGGTCTGCCGGCGAACCTCGGCACGCAGGCCACGGACCTCATCTCGGAGCTGCTCAACCAGCTTCGTCCGGTGCCTCTGCTCGGCGCCGTACAGCGCATCCCCGGCGGCGCTGCCCGCGAGCTGCTGCGCGCTGTAGAGGGTGGTCAGCGACGAACCCAGCGACGCCGCCTGCGACGGGTTCGCCGCCAGGGCCTGGAGTTGACCGAAGTCCATCTCCTGGAGAGCTTCGGAGAGCGCAGGTCCAGTGAGTCCGGCTGCCTTGAGCGAGGCGATGATGGCGGGGAAAGCCGACGCCTGAGACGCGGCGGTGTCGATCATGGACTGGAGCCCGCCGCCCTGCGCCCAGGGGGTCGACGACCTCGCGCCGAGGTCCACATCGAACTTGCTCGCCACCGAGGCGCCCAGCGAAGCCATCGCCGAAGCCACGTTGTCCCGCTCCTTCTTCTCGCGGTCGAGTGCCTTCTCCGAGCGCTTGAGCTGGTTCTCGAGGACGCGGAGCGCCCCGGCGGTGCTGTTGGCCGCCTGAATCATGTTCGCGAGCGCAGGACTGGCGAACAGGGTCATCCGAGCCTGTCGGTCGCCCTTCACCTCACCTCCGTCGGCGTACCCGGGGATGCGGCCGGCGGCACGGTCGGCGCGGAACCGGTCAGCCTGGCCGTACCTGTTCGAGATGACCTCCTCGCCCGGGGCTGCCCAGATGAGGGTCTTGTCGGCGTAGGGGAACCGCTGGCCGGGGACCGTCCCGCCTTCCGCGCGACCGGGCAGCGGGATGTCACTCCGGACGGTGCGGATGGTGGCGGTGGCGGTGCTGCCGTTCAGGTTGCGGAGCATGGTCGTGACGGTGTTGATGCCGGAGACGGCGTCGCTGTTGTCGACCTCGATGCGTGCGCGGGTCCGTGAGGTAGCCAGGTCGTGGAGCGCCTCGCTGGCCATGGCCGCCTTCCGCATGGCGTCCTGGTTGTCGGCGGTGATCAGGATGCGCCGGTTCTCGCGCTGGACCTCCCGGAGAGCGGGGATGACCTGGCGTACCGCTGCGGCGGCCTGGGGTGAGGCGTCCCCGAGTTCCTTGAGATTGCCGATGACGCCGCGGAGGAAGTCGACCCGGGCCTTCGGGTTGGTGATGGTCTC
>DOWL01000077.1:13932-14154 GCA_003519585.1 Nocardioides sp.
GGCCTTCGGGTTGGTGATGGTCTCCAGGTGCCTGGAGGTGTCGGCCAGGACTTGGTCGAGGTTGCCCAGGTTCTCGCGACCCGCTTCGCCGAACGCCGACCACGCCTTCGGGGCTTCCTCGATAGAGGCCCGCAGCGCGCCGCGGCTCGACTCGGAAGCCCGGAACGTCCCCCGGTTCTTGTGGAAGCAGTCGAAGTCCACTGTAGGCTTCTGAAACACGTG
>DOWL01000214.1:0-263 GCA_003519585.1 Nocardioides sp.
GCCGACGTCATCGTCGCGATCGCCTCGATCGACCCCGTGATGGGAGGCGTCGACCGCTGATGACCCTCACCCAAGAGACGTACGGCGAGCTCGAGGAGATCGCCGCGCGCTACCCCGAGGCCCGCAGCGGCCTGCTGCCGATGCTGCACCTCGTGCAGTCGGTCGAGGGCCGGATCACGCCGGAGGGCATCGAGGCCTGCGCCGGCATCCTCGGCATCTCTGCCGCCGAGGTCAGCGGTGTCGCGACCTTCTACACGATGTAC
>DOWL01000214.1:412-638 GCA_003519585.1 Nocardioides sp.
GACCTTCTACACGATGTACAAGCGCAAGCCGGTCGGCGACTACCTCGTCGGCGTCTGCACCAACACCCTGTGCGCGGTAATGGGCGGTGACGCGATCTTCGAGCGGCTCAAGGATCATCTCGACGTCGGCAACGACGAGACCACCGCTGACGGCAAGATCAGCCTCGAGCACGTCGAGTGCAACGCCGCCTGCGACTACGCGCCGGTGATGATGGTCAACTGGGAG
>DOWL01000214.1:717-1220 GCA_003519585.1 Nocardioides sp.
GTGATGATGGTCAACTGGGAGTTCATGGACAACATGACCCCCGCCTCGGCCGTCCAGCTCGTCGACGACCTGCGCGAGGGCAAGGAGGTCTCCTCGACCCGCGGCCCGCGGCTGTGCACGTGGCGCGAGGCCGAGCGAGTGCTTGCCGGCTTCCCCGACGGCCGCGTCGACGAGGGTCCGGGTGCCGGGCCGGCTTCGCTCGTCGGGCTGGAGATCGCCCGCGACAACGGCTGGACCGCTCCAGATGGCGATGGCGCCAAGGCCATCGACAGCAAGACCGAAGAGGGGAAGAAGTGAGCGCCGACATCAGCACCCTCACCCCCGTCCTCACCGACATCTGGGACGCAGAGCAGTCCTGGAAGCTGTCGACCTACGAGGACCGCGGCGGCTATGCAGCGCTGAAGACCGCGCTCGGGATGGCACCCGACGACATCATCACCGCGGTGAAGGACTCCGGCCTGCGGGGTCGGGGCGGAGCAGGCTTCCCGACCGGCATGAAGTGG
>DOWL01000214.1:1431-1686 GCA_003519585.1 Nocardioides sp.
GGGCACCTGCAAGGACATCCCGCTGATGATGGCCAACCCCCACGTGCTGGTGGAGGGCGTGATCATCAGCTCGTTCGCGATCCGCGCCAACAAGGCCTTCATCTACATCCGCGGCGAGGTGCTCCACGTGATCCGCCGGGTCCAGGCCGCGGTCGCCGAGGCGTACGCCGCCGGCCACCTGGGGAAGGACATCCACGGTTCGGGCTACGACCTCGATGTGGTCGTCCACGCCGGTGCCGGCGCCTACATCTGTGG
>DOWL01000214.1:1850-2372 GCA_003519585.1 Nocardioides sp.
GGCGAGGAGACCGCGCTGCTCGAAGGGCTCGAAGGCCGCCGCGGCCAACCGCGGCTGCGTCCGCCGTTCCCTGCCGTCGCCGGCCTCTACGCCAGCCCGACCGTGATCAACAACGTCGAGTCGATCGCCTCGGTCCCGAGCATCATCGAGCACGGCGCCGAGTGGTTCGCCTCGATGGGCACCGAGAAGTCCAAGGGCTACGGCATCTTCAGCCTCTCCGGTCACGTCACCAAGCCGGGTCAGTACGAAGCGCCGCTGGGCATCACTCTGCGCGAGCTGATCGACCTGGCCGGCGGGATGCGCGAGGGGCACACGCTGAAGTTCTGGACGCCCGGTGGCTCCAGCACTCCGCTGCTGACCGACGAGCACCTCGACGTACCCCTCGGCTTCGAGGAGGTCGTCGCGGCGGGCTCGATGCTCGGCACCCGCGCGCTGCAGCTCTTCGACGACACCACCTGCGTCGTGCGTGCTGTGCTGCGCTGGACGGAGTTCTACAAACACGAGTCCTGCGGCAAGTGCACG
>DOWL01000214.1:2537-2976 GCA_003519585.1 Nocardioides sp.
TGCACGCCGTGCCGTGAGGGCACCTGGTGGCTGGTGCAGACCCTGGCCAAGCTGGAGAACGGCGAGGGGCAGGAGAGCGATCTCGACCTGCTGCTCGACCAGTGCGACAACATCTTCGGCCGGTCCTTCTGCGCGCTGGCCGACGGCGCGGTGAGCCCCATCCAGAGCTCGATCAAGTACTTCCGCGAGGAGTACCTCCAGCATCTGGAGCAGGGCGGCTGCCCTTTCGACCCGATGAAGTCGACCCTCTTCGCCGACGAGCTGGAGATGGCATGACCACCGCTCCCGAGAAGGCGGATGCCGCTGTGCCGGACACGGTCAAGACGGTGTCGCTGACCATCGACGGCATCCAGGTCGACGTCCCCGAGAACACCTTGGTGATCCGGGCCGCCGAGCAGGTCGGCGTCCAGGTCCCGCGGTTCTGCGACCACCCGCTGCT
>DOWL01000214.1:3140-20308 GCA_003519585.1 Nocardioides sp.
CGCCGGCAACGGCCGCGGCTTCCCCAAGCCGCAGGCCTCCTGCACGCTGCCGGTCGCCGAGGGCATGGTCGTCAACACCCAGGTCACCAGCGAGGTCGCCGACAAGGCCCAGCAGGGGATCATGGAGTTCCTGCTGATCAACCACCCGCTCGACTGCCCGGTCTGCGACAAGGGCGGCGAGTGCCCCCTACAGAACCAGGCGATGTCCAACGGCCGGGGCGAGTCGCGGTTCTTCGAGTCCGGTGGTCTCAAGCGGACCTTCCCCAAGCCGATCAACATCTCGGCCCAGGTGCTCCTCGACCGGGAGCGCTGCGTGCTGTGCGCGCGCTGCACGCGCTTCTCGGCGCAGATCTCCGGCGACCCCTTCATCGAGCTGATCGAGCGGGGCGCGCTGCAGCAGGTCGGCATCTACGAGAAGGAGCCGTACGACAGCTACTTCTCGGGCAACACCATCCAGATCTGCCCGGTCGGTGCGCTGACCTCCGCCGAATACCGCTTCCGCTCCCGCCCCTTCGACCTGGTCTCGACCCCGTCGATCGCCGAGCACGACGCGTGCGGCTCCGCGATCCGGGTCGACCACCGGCGCGGCAAGGTGATGCGCCGCCTCTCGGGCAACGACCCCGAGGTCAACGAGGAGTGGATCACCGACAAGGACCGGTTCGCCTTCCACTACGCGACTGCCGGTGACCGGCTCACCTTCCCGCTGGTGCGCGAGGACGGCGAGCTGCGCCCCGCGTCCTGGACCGAGGCGTTCGCCGTGGCCGCTCGTGGTCTTGCCGCCGCCGGCTCGGTCGGCGTACTGCCCGGCGGCCGGATCACGGCCGAGGACGGCTACGCCTACTCCAAGTTCGCGCGCGTGGCGCTCGGCACCAACGACATCGACTTCCGCTCCCGGCCGCTGTCGGCCGAGGAGTCGTCGTTCCTGGCCGCGCACGTGGTGCTCACCGGGCCCGGCGGTGGTGGCGTCACGTACGCCGACCTGGAGACCGCGGGCACCGTCGTGCTAGCCGGCTTCGAGCCCGAGGACGAAGCAGGCGCTGTGTTCCTGCGGCTGCGCAAGGCAAACCGGGCGCACGGCACCAACGTCGTCTCGATCGCGCCGTACACCTCGCGCGGGCTGCGCAAGATGGGCGGCTCCCTGATCGCCACCGCACCCGGTGGCGAGGCGGTCGCCCTCGACGAGCTCGGCATGACCGGAGAGCACCCGCTCGACTCGACCTCGGTGATCCTGGTCGGCGAGCGGCTGGCCACCTCGCCGGGGGCGCTCTCGTCCGCCGCGGGGCTCGCGTCCCGCACCGGCGCTCGCCTGGCCTGGGTACCTCGGCGAGCCGGTGACCGCGGAGCGCTCGAGACCGGCTGCCTGCCCGGGCTGCTCCCCGGCGGCCGTCCCGCGGCCGACGCGCAGGCGCGTGTCGACGTGGCCACGACCTGGGGTCTGGAGAGCCTGCCCGAGACCGCCGGCCGCGACGCCGACGAGATCGTGGCGGCGGCGGTCGCCGGTGAGCTCGGTGGGCTGGTGGTCGGCGGCGTCGACCCCGACGACACCGCGGATCCCGCGGCCTTCCGGGCGGCCCTCGACGCGGCGTCGTTCGTGGTCTCGCTCGAGCTTCGCGAGACCGACGTGACCCGGGTCGCTGACGTAGTGTTCCCGGTCGCCTCGGTCGTCGACAAGGCCGGCACGTTCGTGACCTGGGAGGGCCGGCCGCGCTGGTTCGACGCGGTGTTCACCAACCCGCAGGCGCTGCCGGACAGCCGGGTGCTGGCCGGGATCGCCGAGGAGCTGAGCTCGCTCGGGCTGGGCGGCCCACTCGGCTTCCGCACGGTCGCCGAGGTCCGGGCCCAGATGGAGGAGCTCGGCCCGTGGGACGGCGAGCGTGCCGCTCACGATCCGGTGCTGTCGACGGGTTCCGCCGGCCGCGACGGCGTGGCCCTCGCCACCTGGAAGCAGTCGATCGATCACGGCTCGATGCAGGACGGCGACGACAACCTGCGCGCCACCGCACGTCCCGCGGTCGCGCGGGTCAGCCAGGCGATGTACGACGCGCTCGGCTCGACCGTGACGGTGACCGGTGACCGGGGCTCGTGGACGCTGCCCGCCGAGGTCGCCGACGCCCCTGACGGCGTGATCTGGGTCCCGTCCAACAACTCGGGCAACGGCGTCCTGGCCGACCTGGCCTCGCCGGGCAGCCGGGTCACGGTGAAGGGAGCTGAGCAGTGATCCACGCGATGGCGCTCGAGGACGTCTTCGGTCAGGACCCCTGGTGGCTGATCCTGATCAAGACCGTCCTGATCTTCGTGATCCTGGTGCTTCTGACGCTGTTCAACATCTGGTGGGAGCGCCGCGTCGTGGCCCGGATGCAGCACCGCATCGGCCCCAACGTGCACGGCCCCTTCGGGCTGCTCCAGTCGCTGGCCGACGGTGTGAAGCTGGCGCTGAAGGAAGACATCATCCCCAAGGCCGCCGACAAGTGGGTCTTTCTCCTCGCGCCGGTGCTCGCGACGGTGCCGGCCTTCGTGACGTTCTCGGTGATCCCGTTCGGCCCCGTCGTCGACGTGCCGTTCACCGACATCACCACCCCGCTCCAGCTCACCGACATGCCGGTGGCGGTGCTGTTCGTGATGGCCGTCGCCTCGATCGGCATCTACGGCATCGTCCTGGGCGGCTGGGCCAGCGGCTCGACGTATGCCTTGCTGGGCGGGCTGCGGTCGAGCGCGCAGATGATCTCCTACGAGGTCGCGATGGGGCTGGCCCTGGTCGCGGTCTTCCTCTATGCCGGGTCGCTGTCGACCTCGGAGATCGTCGAGGCGCAGAGCAACCTCTGGTACGGCCTGATCCTGTTGCCGTCGTTCGTCATCTACGTCATCTCGATGATCGGCGAGACCAACCGTGCGCCGTTCGACCTCCCCGAGGCCGAAGGTGAGCTGGTGGGCGGCTTCCACACCGAGTACAGCTCGCTGAAGTTCGCGCTGTTCTTCCTGGCCGAGTACATCAACATGGCCACCGTCTCTGCGCTGGCCACCACGCTGTTCCTCGGCGGCTGGCACGCGCCGTTCTGGATCGACCACATCTGGCCGGGTGCCAACGAGGGCTACGTGCCGCTGATCTGGTTCTTCGGCAAGGTGCTCTGCTTCATCTTCTTCTTCATCTGGCTGCGCGGCACGCTGCCCCGGATGCGCTACGACCAGTTCATGGCGCTCGGGTGGAAGTGGCTCATCCCGATCTCGCTGGGCTGGATCGTCGCGGTCGCTACGATCCGGGCGATCTCACTCGACGGCGGCATCGACCAGGGCACCCTGCTGGCGATCATCGGCGTCGTCCTGGTGCTGCTCCTCGGCTTCTCGTTCTGGCCGGGCAGCAGCAGCGACGAGCCGCAGGAGACCGCGGACGAGGCCGGAGCGCGCAGCGGCTACCCGACGCCGCCGATGCCGGCCGGTGGCGCCGTCCGCGGTGCCGCAGAGGCGCTCACCTTCCAGACCAGCAGCACCACCGTGCCGGCGGGCAGCTCCGCCGGTCGTGGAGAGGACGGCTGACCCATGCCCACACTCAAGGAACAGTTCTGGGACCCGGTCGCCGGGTTCGGGGTGACCTTCCGGACCATGTTCAAGAAGGTGGTCACCGAGCAGTACCCCTTCGAGAAGCTGCCGACGGCGCCGCGTTTCCACGGCCGGCACCAGCTCAACCGCTGGCCCGACGGCCTCGAGAAGTGCATCGGCTGTGAGCTGTGCGCGTGGGCCTGTCCGGCCGACGCGATCTACGTCGAGGGTGCCTCCAACGACGACAGTGCCGACGGCGACGGTCGGTTCAGCCCGGGGGAGCGGTACGGCCGCGTCTACCAGATCAACTACCTGCGCTGCATCCTCTGCGGGCTCTGCATCGAGGCCTGTCCGACCCGGGCGCTCACGATGACCAACGAGTACGAGCTCGCCGACGACAACCGCGCCGACCTGATCTACACCAAGAACGAACTGCTCGCTCCGCTCCTGCCGGGTATGGAGCAGCCGCCGCACCCGATGCGCCTCGGCGACGACGAGGGCGACTACTACCGCGGGACCTTCCGCCAGCCGGCCGCCGAGACCCCTGAGTTCAACCTGAAGGAGTCGGCGCTGCGCGACCTGGCGGCGGGGGAGGAGGCGTCGTGACCGCCTTCTACATCCTGGCGCCGATCATGGTGCTGGCCGCGCTCGGCATCCTGTTCGTGCGCAAGGCCGTGCACGCCGCGCTGCTCCTGGCCGTGGTGATGATCTCGCTCGCGATCCTCTACGCCGCCCTCGATGCGCCGTTCCTGTTCGCGGTCCAGATCATCGTCTACACCGGCGCGATCCTGATGCTGTTCCTCTTCGTGCTGATGCTCGTCGGCGTCGACGCGTCCGACTCCGTGGTCGAGACGATCCGGGGCCAGCGGCTGTTCGCGACTCTGGGCGGCCTCGTGCTCGGCCTCACGCTGGTGATCGGAGTCAGTCAGCTCAGCCTCGGCACGGTGGTCGGGCTGACCG
The DNA here is from genome assembly GCA_003519585.1 of Nocardioides sp. GTDB lineage: Bacteria > Actinomycetota > Actinomycetes > Propionibacteriales > Nocardioidaceae > Nocardioides. The sequence continues at coordinate 7,635 of DOWL01000214.1, forward strand.
ACGCCAACGAGGGCGGCAACATCCAGCGGCTCGCGAACATCTTGTTCTCGCGCTACGTCTTCGCCTTCGAGGTCACCTCGGCGCTGCTGATCACGGCAGCCCTCGGTGCGATGGTGCTCGCGCACCGCGAGCGGATCACGCCCAAGGCGACCCAGGCCGCGACTGCCGCCGATCGAGTCAAGGCGTACGCCGAGACCGGGGCGCACCTCGGTCCGCTGCCGCCACCCGGTGTCTTCGCGCGGCACAACGCCGTCGACACCCCGGCCCTGCTGCCCGACGGCACGCCCGCCGCCGATTCGGTGTCCCGCGTGCTCGCCGCGCGCGGCACCGTGCGGGCTGCTCCGCGCGACGTCGAGGCGGTGCAGCGGTCGATCAACTATCACCCTGACGGCACGCCGACAGCGGAGGACGGGCCCGACGGTCGCGCGACCGGATCCACCACGACGGAAGGCGGTGAGTAATGGACAGCGTGACGCCGTTCATCGTGCTCTCCTCGATCCTGTTCACCATCGGAGCGGTCGGGGTCCTCACCCGTCGCAACGCGATCGTGGTGTTCATGTGTGTCGAGCTGATGCTCAACGCCTGCAACCTTGCGCTGGTCGCATTCGCCAAGCAGCACGGCAACCTCGACGGCCAGGTCGCGGCGTTCTTCGTGATGGTCGTCGCTGCGGCCGAGGTCGTGGTCGGTCTCGCGATCATCATGACGATCTTCCGCACCCGCCGGTCGGCCTCGGTCGACGACGCCAGCCTGCTGAAGTACTGACCCGGACAGGACACAGGACCCACTCATGCTTGCACTCCACGAGGGTGGACCGATCCCGGTCGTCGACCCGACGACCGCGGACGGGGTGTTCGCCCTGGCCTGGCTGGTGATTGCGCTGCCCGCCGCCGGTGCCGTGATCCTGCTGATCGGCGGGGCCATCGCGCCCAAGCCGTTCGCGGCGTTCGGTCACCTGCTCGGCACCATCCTGCCGATCGGCTCGTTCGCGATCAGCCTGGCGATGTTCATCTCGCTGCTCGGCCGGCCCGACGACGACCGCCAGGTCGCCCAGCACCTCTACAACTGGATCGACGTCGGTGAGCTCCGAGTCGGCATGGACCTGCTCTACGACCCGCTGACGGCGCTGTTCCTGCTCCTGATCACCGGAGTCGGCTCGTTGATCCACATCTACTCCATCGGCTACATGGAGCACGACCCGCGCCGGGTGCGGTTCTTCGGCTACCTCAACCTGTTCGTGGCCGCGATGCTGATGCTGGTCATGTCCGAGAACTACCTCGGACTGTTCCTCGGCTGGGAGGGCGTGGGTCTCGCGTCCTACCTCCTGATCGGCTTCTGGCAGCACAAGCCGTCTGCGGCCGCAGCCGCCAAGAAGGCCTTCGTGATCAACCGCGTCGGCGACATGGGCCTCTCCCTCGCGATCATGCTGGCCTTCGTCACCTGGGGCTCCACGAGCTTCGTGGTGATCAGCGCGAACGTCGACGGCGCCAGCGAGAAGACCCTCACGGCGTTCGGTCTGCTCCTGCTCCTGGGCGCCTGCGGCAAGTCCGCGCAGGTGCCGCTGCAGGCCTGGTTGCTCGACGCCATGGAGGGTCCGACCCCGGTCTCGGCACTGATCCACGCGGCGACGATGGTGACTGCCGGCGTCTACCTGATCGTCCGGTCCAACTGGATCTTCGACCTCGCACCGGATGCGCGGACCGTGGTGATCATCGTGGCCACGGTGACGCTGCTCTGGGGTGCGGCGATCGGATGCGCGAAGGACGACATCAAGAAGGCGCTGGCCGGCTCCACCATGAGCCAGATCGGCTACATGATGCTCGGCGCCGGTCTCGGCCCGGCCGGATATGCCTTCGCGATCTTCCACCTGCTCAACCACGGCTTCTTCAAGGCCAACATGTTCCTGGGCGCCGGCTCGGTCATGCACGGCATGAACGACGACGTCGACATGCGTCACTACGGCGCCCTCCGCAAGGCGATGCCGATCACCTTCCTCACCTTCTCGATGGGCTATCTCGCGATCATCGGCTTCCCGGGTTTCTCGGGCTTCTGGTCGAAGGACAAGATCATCGAGGTCGCGCTCACCGACAACTGGCTGGTCGGGATCTGCGCGATCGTGGGCGCGGGCATCACCGGCTTCTACATGACCCGGCTGATGCTGATGACCTTCTTCGGCGAGAAGCGCTGGGACAAGGACGTGCACCCGCACGAGTCGCCGGCCGTGATGACCTTCCCGCTCATCGTGCTGGCGGCCCTGTCCGTGCTGGGCGGCGTGATGCTCATCAACGACTGGATCGTCAACTTCCTCGCACCCGTCACCGGCGAGGCACCACACGAGGAGCCGCCGATCCCGGCGTTCGCGGTCTCCGTCATCGTGGTCCTCATCGTCGCGGTCGGCGTCTCCATCGCCATCGCGCTGTTCGGCCGCCGGCCGATCCCGCGCGAGGCGCCTCAGGACGTCTCGTTCGTGACCCGCGCCACCCGCGCCGACATCTACGGCGACGTGATCAACGACGAGCTCGTGGTCAAGCCGGGCAAGCACCTCACCTCCGGTCTGGTCACCATCGACTCCGTGGTGGTCGACGGTGCCTTCACCGGAGGCGCGGTCGCGGTCGGCGGGATCGGAGCCCTCGGTAGGCGAGCGCAGAACGGCTACGTCCGCTCCTACGCCCTGTCCTTGCTCGGCGGCGTCTTACTCGTCGTCCTGGCGCTGCTGGCGGTGAACCTCGCATGAACGACTTCCCGATCCTCACCGTCCTCTGGCTGCTCCCACTCGTGGGCGCGCTGGCCGTGGCCTTCGGCCCCAAGGGTGCCCTCGCCAAGCAGACCGCACTGGTCTTCTCCCTCGTCACGCTCGTCGTCGGCGTGATCGCTGCGACCCAGTTCGACAAGGACAGCACCGGATTCCAGCTCACCGAGACCCACGACTGGATCGCCGCCTTCGGCGTCCACTACGCCTTGGGTCTCGACGGGCTCGGCCTGCTGCTGGTGCTGCTCACCGTCGTGCTCGTGCCGATCGTGCTCGCTGCGGCCTGGAACGACGCCCCCGACGAGACCGCCAAGCGCTGGTTCGCGTGGGCGCTGGCGCTGGAGTCCCTCTCGCTGGTGGTCTTCCTCGCGACCGACGTGTTCCTCTTCTACGTCGTCTTCGAGGCCACGCTGATCCCGGCGTACTTCCTCATCGGCGGCTTCGGCCGGGCTCGCCGTTCGGCGGCGGCGCTGAAGTTCCTGATGTTCCAGCTCGCCGGCGGACTGGTCCTGCTCGGCTCGGTGATCGGGCTCTACGTCGTCTCCTCCGACCAGGGCTCGCCGTCCTACCTCTACGACGACCTGCAGCAGCTCGACATCTCCACGAGCGCGGGCCGGTGGCTGTTCGCCGGCTTCTTCATCGCGTTCGCGATCAAGGCCCCGCTGTTCCCGGTGCACACCTGGCTGGCCGACACCACCGAACAGGCCACGCCGCCCACGAGCGTGCTCCTGGTCTGCGTGCTCGACAAGATCGGCACCTTCGGCATGCTGCGGTTCTGCCTCGGGCTGTTCCCGGAGGCCTCCGACTGGGCCACGCCGTTCGTCGTCGTGCTCGCGTTGATCTCGATCGTGTACGGCGCGTTCGTGGCCATCGGTCAGGACGACCTGCTGCGGCTGATCGGTCTCACCTCGCTCAGCCACTTCGGCTTCATCACCCTGGGCATCTTCGTGTTCACCACCCAGGGCGCCAGCGGCTCGATCCTCTACATGGTCAACCACGGCATCGCCACCGCCGCGCTGTTCCTCATCGCCGGCTTCGTGATCAAGCGTCGCGGCACCTCGCTGATCAGCCGGATGGGTGGCCTCGAGAAGGTCACCCCGGTGGCGGCCGGACTCTTCCTGGTCGCCGCGCTGGCGACGGCGGGTCTGCCCGGCCTGAGCCAGTTCGTCTCCGAGATCCTGGTGCTGATCTCGGCGTTCGACTACCGCTGGTACGTCGGCGCGATCGCGGTCACCGCGATCGTGCTGGCCGCGATCTACATGCTCTGGGCCTACCAACGGATCTGGACCGGCCCCAACCCGCCCGACCTGCAGGCCGACGTCGACGCCGGCGGTGACTCGGTCGCCGACCTGGGCCGCCGCGAGATCGGCGTACTCGCGCCGCTGATGCTCGCGCTGGTGCTGTTCGGCTTCTACCCGATGCCACTGCTCGACGTGAGCAACCCGTTCTCCGAGCACCTGCTCGAGCAGACCGGCGTGCACGACGACGGACCGACGGTGCCGGTCGAAGCCGAGTCCGGACACAGCGAGGGGGGCCACTGATGGACTTCACCAAGCCCACCATCGAGTACGCCAGCCTGTGGCCGATCCTCGTGGTCTTCGGCGTGGCCTGCCTCGGCGTGGTCATCGAGGCGTTCGTGCCGCGCGAGCGGCGCTATCTGACCCAGGTCGTCCTCGCGGTCGTCGGTCTCGGCGTCGCCCTCGCCGGGACGGTCTACGTCGGCCTCGACCTCGACAAGCTCCGGGTCGCCGGCCAGGGCGTCGTCGCCCGCGGTGAGATCGCCGCGGAGGGCACGCTGGCCGTCGACGGTCCGTCGGTCTTCCTGTGGGGCCTGGTCCTGGTCTTCGCCATCGGCGGCGTCCTGCTCTTCGCCGAGCGCCGGCTCGAGGCCGGGGTGTCGGCGTTCGCGGGTCAGGCCGCGGCGTTGCCCGGCACCGAGGCCGAGCGCGAGGCGTCGACCCGCGGGCTCGACCACACCGAGGTCTACCCGCTCCTGATGTTCGCGGTCGCCGGGATGATGCTGTTCCCCACGGCCAACGACCTGCTCACCCTGTTCGTGGCGCTCGAGGTGCTCTCGCTGCCGCTCTACCTGCTGTGCGGGCTGGCCCGCCGCCGTCGGCTGCTGAGCCAGGAGGCCGCGCTCAAGTACTTCCTGCTCGGCGCGTTCTCGTCCGGGTTCTTCCTGTACGGCGTCGCGCTCATCTACGGCTACGCCGGCTCGATGCAGTTCAGCGACATCAACGAGGCCGTCCACAACGACACCGCCAACGACACGCTGCTCCTGATCGGCATGGGCATGCTCGCGGTCGGCCTGCTGTTCAAGGTCGGCGCGGCGCCGTTCCACTCGTGGACGCCCGACGTCTACCAGGGCGCCCCGACCCCGGTCACCGCGTTCATGGCCGCGGGCACGAAGATCGCGGCGTTCGGCGCGATGCTGCGGCTGTTCTACGTCGCCTTCGGTGCGGACCGCTGGGACTGGCAGCCGATGCTGTGGATCGTCGCGATCCTCACCATGCTGGTGGGCTCGATCCTCGCCGTCGTCCAGAGCGACGTGAAGCGGATGCTGGCCTACTCCTCGGTGGCGCACACGGGCTTCCTGCTCACCGGCGTGCTCGGGGTCCAGGCGGCGTCGGCGCTCGGTCCCGACGAGATCACCTCGCTGCAGGCGGTGCTGTTCTATCTCGCCGCGTACGGCCCGGCCACGGTCGGCACCTTCGCGATCGTCACGCTGGTCCGCGATGCGGGCGGCGAGGCGACGTCGTTCTCGAAGTGGGCCGGACTGGGGCGCACGTCGCCCCTGGTGGCCGGCTCGTTCGGCTTCCTGCTGCTGTCGATGGCGGGCATCCCGCTGACCGCGGGCTTCATCGGCAAGTGGGCGGTCTTCGAGGTGGCGTTGGCAGCGGGTGCCTGGCCGGTCGTGATCGTCGCGATCGTGGCGAGCATCATCTCGGTCTTCTTCTACCTCCGGGTGATCCTGCTGATGTTCTTCAGCGAGCCCGGTGAGCAGCCGGCGGCCGTCACCAAGCCTTCGCTGCTCACCTCGGCGACGATCGCGGTCTGCGTCCTCCTGACGGCCCTGCTCGGCATCATCCCCGGCCCGGTTCTCGACCTGGCCGGGAATGCGGGATCATTCATCAGGTGAGCACACCCCCGCAGGGCGGCAGCCTGGCCCTGCCCGTCACCGATCCCGAGCTCGAGGAGCGGCTGAGGTCCCGTCTCGACGAGGTCGAGAAGGCGCTCTACGCCCACGTGCAGAGCCGGTTCCCGTTCGTCACCGAGGCGGCCTCGCACCTGCTCGACGCCGGCGGCAAGCGGTTCCGGCCGATGCTGGTGCTGCTGGCCGCCGAGGCCGGCGACCACCCCGGTGTCGACGACGTGGTGACCGCCGCCTGCGTCGTGGAGATCACCCACGTCGGCTCGCTCTACCACGATGACGTGATGGACGAGGCCGACCTGCGCCGCGGCTCCGAGTCGGCCAACGCGCGCTGGGACAACCTGGTCGCGATCCTCACCGGCGACTTCCTGTTCGCGAAGTCCTCCGAGCTGACCGCGATGCTCGGCGCCGACGCGGTGCGCATCCAGGCCGAGACGTTCACCCGTCTCGTGGAGGGCCAGATCCTCGAGACGGTCGAGCCCGGCCCCGGCGAGGACCGGCTCGCCCACTACCTCGAGGTGGTCGCCGGCAAGACCGGCTCGCTCATCGCCACCTCCGCCCGCTACGGCGCACGGTTCGGCGGCGCCTCGCCCGAGGTCGAGGAGGCCCTCGCGGCGTACGGCGAGATCGTGGGCTCCGCCTTCCAGCTCTCCGACGACATCATCGACATCGCCTCCGACTCCGTGGAGTCCGGCAAGACCCCCGGCACCGACCTGCGCGAGGGCGTGCCGACCCTGCCGGTGCTGATGGCGCAGGCCTCTAATGCGCCCGACGACGCGCGGCTGCGCGAGCTCCTCTCCGGACCGCTCACCGACGACACCCGGCACGCCGAGGCCCTGGGACTCCTGCGCGTCCACCCCGCCATGGACCAGGCGCGGGCCTACGTCATCGAGCGAGCGGCCGAGGCCAAGGCGCTGCTCGGCGTACTCCCCGACGGACCGGTCCGCGCAGCGCTCGAGGCCTTCGCCGACGTGGTGGCCACGCGGTCCAGCTAGGTCCAGCTAGGTCGAGGTTGCTCGCTCGCCTCAAGCACATTCGTGCGCTCCCGGTCGACCGCAGGCGATCCGGACAAGGTCAAATGGCTTGCTGTGCCGATCCCAGCCGGATGTCTCGCATGAACATCCCTCGACCCCCGACTGCGCCTGAGCAGTTCGTCGCCGCACTGAAGTCTGAGGTCTTCGACTCAGCCTTGGCTGACGTGACGACGAGTCTCCGAGCCGGTCCACCGGGTCGCAACCCAGGCGATCGGGCGGTCGCGCTTCACGCGTGGTTCGACGGCTTGGACATGCGTAGCCAGAGGATGGTGCTCGAGGTTGCCCGCGACGCGGCCCATGCCACGTTGTTCGGTGTTCTCTGCGTCCTCGACGGAGTTCGCGACATCGACGACCCACCTCACAGCGAGCTGATCCTCACCGCCGTCAACGCTGACGGCATCCGCCGTCTCAACCCCATGGAAGAGGCCCTGCACGACCTGCTGAACGCGACTGTCCATCCGCCCAGCGAGCCCGCCCCGAAGTGACCACGACGGAGCGGCTGCTCCGGTCGTTGGCCGCCCGGTCGAGACGTGACTGTTAACGGTGGCTGTCAGCGGCAAGGGTCGACGAAAGATCATCGTCGGAGGCCGTACCTACCTCTGGTGGGTCGGTCATGACGATCCCGAGTGCCTCTCGGGGTCTGACACCTACCTGATGGTGGTGTCGGCAGATGGCCGTTTCGGGGTGCGGTTCTTCCTTGGACAACTGGCTGAGCGAAGCTTCCTGATCGTTCTTGGGCGTGAGTTCCACGGGCTACGGGACGCGGGTGGACCGTGGATACGTGTCCTTTGCCCGCATTGGGTGGGCATGTCGGCCGTTACTCCAGCCGTGGTGCGTGCAGTTATCGAGTGGTGCTCATCGGACCGACCACTCGTACGCGTCGACTATCGCGGCAACATCGTGTAGCTCACGCCGCTGATGCCCGTACGCGAATGGCTACGGCTGCGTCCGCTCGACCTGCACTTCGGGTTCAACCCGGGGCCGTCGTGTCGTTCGCCGGATCCGGCTCCGTAGGCCCCGTACTCTTCGGCCATGCCCGCACCGAGGTCGCGCATAGCCGGGTACGTCGTGACGGCGCTCGTCTGCGTCCCGTTGGCCGCCGGGGCGTACGTCGTCGCTGGGTACGTGGGCTGGCTCGGGGTCGTCGTGGCGGCCGGGCTGAGTCTGCTCGGTGTCCTGGTCCGGGCTCAGAACTCGGCGCGCATCACCCAGCGCCACTTGGCGATCTTGCGATCGCGGACGAAGCCGAAGTCGGCGTAGAGCTCCTCGGGACCGGTGTGGAGATAGGCGCCGCGTTGGGGCGTCCGCTCGACGGTCTGCTCCGGGTAGGCCTCCACGATTCCGCCGCCGACGGCTCGGATCGCCTCCAAGGCACCGGCCACGGCGGCCCGGGCGACACCGCGGCCGCGGTGCTTGCTCCCGGTGAAGATGCAGCCGATCCGCCAGTCGGGCGCGGTGGTGGCTTCGCGGTCGTACGCCGCGCGGTTCTTGATGTTCGGCAGCTCGGCCGGCGTGCCGTACTGGCACCACCCCACGCAGGCGTCGCCGTCGTAGACCAGGACCTGGTGCACCGTGCCGCGGGTCGTGTGCGCCAGCTTCGCGACCCGGTGGGCCTCGCGGCCCTCGCCGAGCCCCTCGGGATGGGAGCCCATGCACCAGCAGCCGCCCCAGACACCGTTGTTGGCCTCGACCAGTTCCGCGAAGTCGTCCCAGGTCTCGGCCGTCAGCTGCCGGGTGGTGTACGCGCTCACGGCTCGACGCTAGTGGTCGCCACCGACCGATGACAGCGCCCACTGACTGACTGTACAGTCAGCCCATGGCCAACGAGATCCGGAGGACGCTGCCCGGGGCGGCCTACCATTCCGACGAGACCTACGCCGTCGACAGGGAGCGGGTCTTCTACCGCAACTGGATCTACGTCGGCCGCGCCGAGCGGGTGGCCAAGCCGGGCGCCTGGCTGCGGTTCGAGATCGCCGACGAGAGCATCCTGATCGTCCGCGGCAAGGACGAGCAGCTGCGCGGCTTCTACAACGTCTGCCGGCACCGCGGATCGCGGATCTGCGACGACGAGCAGGGCGAGGTGCGCACCCATCTGCGCTGCCCCTATCACGCGTGGGGCTATGCCCTCGACGGCACGCTCGTCACCACGCCGATGATCGAGAAGGACGAGATCGACCGCGAGTCGACGTCGCTGTGGCCGGTGCACGTCGACGTGTGGGAGGGGTTCGTCTTCGTCAACCTCTCCCGGGAGACGCCGGTCTCCCTCCTCGAGTCGCTCGATGACCAGCAGGACAAGCCGCTGGGGCTCGCCCGGGTGGGGCTCAGCGAGCTGAGGATCGGCCACATCTCCACGATCGACGTACAGGCCAACTGGAAGATCGTCCTCGAGAACTACAACGAGTGCCTGCACTGCCCGACCATCCACCCCGAGCTGATGTCGGTGGTGCCGGCCTACCGCAAGGGCAGCATCTGGGAGCAGGGGCGCGACGATGGCGGCGTGACCCTGGGGGAGGGCCGCACGAGTGTCGCGCTCGACCCGCGACTCCGGCTGCCGCTGCTACCGGGGTTGAAGGGCCAGACCGGCCCGGCGGCGTACTTCGGTGCGGCGATCTACCCCACAATGTTCCTCGACGTCGACGGCTCCGCGGCGCTCGCGACGGCGATCTTCCCGACCGGGCCGCGCAGCTGCCGGCTGGTCACCGAATACCTCTTCAGCCCCGAGGCGTTCGAGGACCCCGAGTTCGATCCCACGCCGGTCGTCGAGTTCAACGAGCTGGTCACCCTGCAGGACAACGACGCCTGCGAGCGGGTCCAGAGCGGCGTCACCTCGCGTGCCTTCGAGTACGGCGTCTTCCCGGCCAAGGACTCCTGGGTCTACTCCTTCGACCAGCGGTATCTGAGGGACGTCGAGGGCATTTCCTGACGTTCTCGGGCATTGCAACGGCCCAGAACGTCAGGAATCCCAACAGCTGTTGGGATTCCTGCACCGCTCAGCCCAGCACGACCCGCGCATCGAGCGCCACCACCCCGGTCGGCCCGGCCAGCACCGGGTTGAGTTCGAGCTCGACCAGCTCGGGATGCGCGGCGGCGAGCTGGGAGACCTGAGCGACACACGCGGCGGCGGCGTCGAGGTCGACCGACGGGCGACCGCGGGCGCCGCGGAGCAGGGGAGCGCCCTGCAGCGACAGCAGCAGGTCGCGGGCGGCGTCCACGGACACCGGGGCGATCGCGCAGGCGGTGTCGCCGAGCACCTCGGTGAAGACGCCTCCGAGCCCCACCAGGACGACCGGGCCGAACTTGGGGTCGCGCACGCTGCCCACGATCAGCTCCACGCCGTCGGCGAGGTCGGCCATCGCCTCCACGGAGACCGCTGGCGGGGCGAGGCGCCGGATCAGGTCGTCGTACGCCGCCCGCGCGGCTGCCCGGTCGGTCAGTCCCACGACCACGCCGCCACCCTCGGACTTGTGCAGTCGGCCGGTCGCCTTGAGGACGACGGGGCAGCCGACCGAGGCGAGGGCGGCCTCGAGGCCGGCCCGGTCGGTCACCTGCACAGCCGCGGGGAACGCGACTCCGGCCGAGGCGAACAGCTCCCGCGCCGCGTCGTACGACGTGTCGGTGACCGGCGGTGCGGCTGGTGGGAGCGGCTCTCCGAGTCCGGCGGCCGCATGGTCGACCAGCCCGGCGAGGACCGCGCAGGCGCGATCGACGTCGCGGTGGACTGGGATGCCCGCGGCCCGCAGCAGCTGACTGGAGGGGCTGTCGGGGTAGATCGTCTGGACCACGAGTGGTTTGTCCTGCGCGGTCACTGCGGCGGCCATCTGCCGGGCGGCGGCCAACTCGGCCTCGGTCAGCCCGTTCTGGTCGGCGGTGTAGCCACCGAAGTAGCCGGTCAGGAGCACGCCGTCGACCTGGTCGGAGCCCAGCAGGATCTCGACGCCTCGCGCATAGCTTGCGACATCCTGCTCCCCGGCACCGGCGAGGTCGACGGGGTTGGTCACGGTCGCCTGGGACCACAGTGCGGCCTCGAGCTTGATGGCAATCCCACCCGTCAGCACCGGGACCACCAGTCCCGAGGCCACGAGCGTGTCCGCTGCGACCGCGCCGTGCCCACCGCCATCGGTCAGGACCGCCACTCGGCTACCGGGCATCCGCCGCGGCGCGCGGAGGGCGACGAGCAGGTCGGCCAGCTGGGTCGGGTGGTCGACTCGGTGCGCACCCGCGGCCACACAGGCGGCGTCGACGACCATCGAGGAGCTGGTGAGCGAGCCGGTGTGCGACGCCGCACTGCGTACGGCGGCCTCCGTCCGGCCGGGAGCCAAGAGCACGAGGGGCTTGCCCGCGTCGCGCAGTGCTCGCGCCGCCTCGAGGAAGGCGCGTCCGTCGCCGACGTCCTCGGTGTAGACCGCCACGGCGCGGGTCCCGTCGTGGTCGACGCAGGCGCGCAGGAAGTCGACGAGACCGAGGTCGGCCTGGTTGCCGAGCGAGACGAACCGGGACACGCCGAGGCCACGCTCGGCGAGCAGGCCGGCGAGGTCCAGGACGAGGTTGCCGCTCTGGCTGAGCACGGCGACATCCCCGGGCGGCAGGACGGCATGCGCCAGTTGCAGCCCGGTGGTGGTGTCGACGACACCGAGGCAGTTGGGTCCGAGCAGCACCGCGCCGGCGGCGTGCACGACCTGGAGGGCGTCGGCCTCGATCCGCGCCCCCGCAGGGCCGGCCTCGGACAGACCCGCGGTGATCCCGACGATCGCCTGGGCACCCGCATCGACCGCGTCGCGCACCGCGTCACCGAAGCCGGCCGCGGGCACGCAGATCACGGCCAGGTCGACGTGGCGGCCGTGCGCGCTGGCCGCCTGCTCGGCCGAGGTGTACGCCGACTGCCCCAGCACCTCGCCGCCGCGCCGGTTGACCAGCAGCACGGTGCGCTCGCCCGGCTCGGACAGCGCGCGGCCGGCGAGGATGTGCCCCCACTTCGCAGGATCGTCGCTGGCGCCGATGATCGCGACCGTGCGCGGCGCGAACAGGGCGTCCAGCCGGGCGGTTCCCTGACCGGACGTGCCGGTCGACGACTCGGCGGGTGGCCCTTGACCCCTCACGGGACGGACCTTAGCATCGCTGACTGACTGAACAGTCAATCCCTTGGAAGCACGACTGGGGGCCGGATGGCAGGCAGTACGGCGCGCACCGCGACCGACGTGCCCCGCGCCGCCACGCAGCGCGAGCAGGCGGCTGCCGAGGCTCGGACCCGGATCCTCGCCGCTGCCGTCGAGTGCATCGTCCGCGACGGTCTGGCCCAGGTCCGGATGGCCTCGATCGCGCGTACGGCGGGTGTCTCGGCCGGGCTGCTGCACTACCACTTCGACACCAAGGAGCTGCTCTTCGGCGAGGTGCTCAAGTACTCCCACGCGATGTCGGCCGACCTCAACCAGCGCGCGCTGGCCGGGGCCGGCGATGGGCCGGCCGAGCGGCTCTCGTCGTTCCTCGACCGGTGCCTGCCCACGGACGAGCAGCGTGCCGACGAGTGGCTGCTGTGGCAGGAGCTCGCCCTGCTCTGCATCCGCGATCCGCACCTGGCCAAGGTGGGCGCCGACCTCTACGAGGACCTCTACGTCACGGTGGCCGACCTGGTCCGCGAGGGCCTGGCCGCTCAGGTGTTCCGGACTACTCTCGCTCCGAGGTCGCTCGCCGAGACGGCGATCGCCCTTACCGACGGTCTCGGCGGCCGGGGCCTGGCGGAGG
>DOWL01000214.1:20416-25356 GCA_003519585.1 Nocardioides sp.
TTCCGGGTCCTGGCGAAGGACCCGAACTTCGGAATCGAGGAGGCGCGAGCCACCATGGCCACCACCGTGGGAATCCTGGTCGGGCACGACGGGCCGCTCCCGGCGCCGGCGACCTTCGCGAACGCGGCCGGCGCATGACGCGGCGCCGCTCCGGACTCATCCTGCCTCGGCCCTCCCGGCGCGGCTTCCTCGCCGGCGGCTTGGCCCTGGGTGCCTCGATGACGTTGCCTGGCTGTGCCTACATCCGCGATGACGCGGCCGTCGATGCTCCGCTGCCGGAGTCGGCGAAAGCCGAGATCGACGGCGACCTCATCTACTTCAACTGGGCCGACTACCTCGCCCCGAGGGTGCTCAAGGGCTTCCAGGAGGAGTACGGCGTCAAGATCGTCGAGTCCAACTACGACTCGATGGAGGGCATGTACGCCAAGCTCGCGGCCGGCAACCAGTACGACATCGTCTTCCCGGGCGCCAAGTGGGTCGTCAAGCTCCGCCGTGAGGGCAAGCTCCGCGCCATCGACAAGGCCGAGCTCCAGAACGCCGACCAGGTCTTCTACTCCGGGTCCTACTTCAACGACCCGTGGTACGACGAGGGCTCGCAGGTCTCCGTCCCGTTCACGGTCTACAAGACCGGCGTCGGCTGGCGCACCGACAAGGTCTCCACCATGACCAACAGCTGGGAGGACCTCTGGAACGACGAGGCCCGTGGCCACATCTTCACCCTCGACGATCAGGACGAGGCGCTGGCGATGGCCGCCCTGATCCTCGGCTACGACGTCAACACCGCCAAGCCGTCGGAGCTGGAGGAGATCAAGAAGCTCCTGATCAGCCAGAAGGAGTACCTCCGCGCGTACTCCTCCGACGACATCAACAACATGATGGGCGGCGACGCCTGGATCCACCACATGTGGAGCGGCGACTTCCTCTACCTCCGCCAGGGCCTGGCCGACGACCCCACGCAGTTCGACTTCCAGTCGCCGAGCGAGGGGGTCCCGATCAACTCCGATGCTTACGTGATCCCCACCAACGCCAAGCACCCGGGCACCGCGATGCTCTTCATCGACTACCTGCTGCGGCCCGAGAACGCCATCAAGAACATGAAGTACCTCTACTACCCGTTCCCGGTGAAGGACGCGCTGCCGGCGTTCGCGGAGCTGGCAGCGGATGTCCCGGCGTGCAACGTCGAGGTCTCCGACCTGGAGAACGAGAACGTCTTCCGCCTCCTGGGGGCCGACGAGACCCAGCGCCGCGCTGCGGTCTGGACCGAAGTGAAGGCCTCGTAGTGGCCACGGCGGTGGAGGCTCCGAAGGCCCGGAAGTCCCCGCGGTCAGCCCAGAAGACCTCGCTGTGGGGCTGGCTGCTCGCGCTGCCCACCGCGTGGATGGTGGCGTTCTTCGTCAGCAGTATGGCGATCATCGTGTTGCTGTCGTTCGGCCGCACCACCAACGACGGCTATCCGGTCTTCGCCACGAGCACCGCCAACTACCGGGCGATCTGGAACCAGGTCTACCTCGAGCTGTTCCTGCGCTCCCTCCTCTACGCCCTCGCGACGGTCGTCATCTCGGCGCTGATCGCCTATCCGGTCGCCTACGTCATCGCCCTGCACGGCGGCCGCTACAAGAACGCCCTGATCGCCGCGATCGTGGTGCCGTTCTTCGCCAGCTACCTGATCCGGATGTATGCCTGGAAGGCGCTGCTCTCCGACGACGGCCTGGTCAACAGCGCCCTGCGCGGGATGGGGCTCACCGACGGGGTCACCTTCCTCAACACCCGGTGGGCCGTCGTGGGTGGGCTCGTCTACGGCTTCGTGGTCTTTATGATCCTGCCCGTCTACGCATCGCTGGAGCGGCTGGACGTGTCGCTCATCGAGGCCGGCAAGGACCTCTACCACAGCCCGGTGCGCACGTTCTTCAGCGTGACGCTGCCCGCCACGAGGGCCGGTCTCTACGGCGGCGTGCTGCTGGTCTTCCTCCCGGCGTTGGGCGACTTCGTCAGCGCCCAGCTGCTCGGTGGGGCGAGCACCTACATGATGGGCAACCTCGTGCAGCAACAGTTCGCCGAGGGCCAGAACTGGCCGCTCGGCTCGGCGCTCACCGTCGGCATGATGGCGGCGCTGACCGTGCTCATGGTGATCTACCTCCGCGCCACCGCGACCCGGACCCGGGAGCTATAGGCATGGCGCGCGGGAAGTTGGAGCGCAAGCCGCTGATCCCCGTCGTGGTGACGGTGATCTTCTTCGCCTGGCTCTACCTGCCGATCCTGGCGGTGGCCCTGTTCAGCTTCAACGACAAGAAGTCGCTGTCGTCGTTCTCCGGATTCAGCCTGCGCTGGTACGACGCGCTCATCCACGACAGCGCGCTGATCGACTCGCTCGCCGCCAGCCTCCGGATCGCCACCATCGCCACCCTCGGCTCGCTGGTGCTCGGCACCATGCTGGCCCTCGGGCTCGAGCGGGTCCGGTCCCGCCGGGGTCGCGTGATCGGTGCGGTGACCCTGCTGCCGCTGGTCACCCCCGAGATCGTCACCGGTGTGGCCGCCTTGCTGCTGTTCACCGGCATCGGGCTCAAACTCTCGACGACCACGGTCATCCTGGCCGAGATCACCTTCTCGATCGCCTACGTGACGGTGATCGTGCGCGGCCGGCTGGCCGGCATCGCACTCGAGGTCGAGGAGGCGGCGCGAGACCTGGGCTGTACGCCGTTCCAGGCGGTGCGTCTGGTCATCCTGCCGACGCTCCTCCCGGCTCTGATCGGGGCCGGGCTACTGGTTTTCGCGCTGGTCTTCGACGACTTCGTGCTCGCCTTCTTCACCACCGGTGTCGATCCGCAGCCGCTCCCGGTGCGGGTCTACTCCTCGATCCGCTTCGGGGTCTCGCCGGCCATCAACGCGATCGGCACCCTGATGCTGCTCGCCTCGGGGCTGCTCATCGTGGCCGCCCTCGTCATTCCCCGCGTGCTGGCTCGCGGATCCTCCAGCCTGGACCTGATCACCGGAGGCGATGTCCGATGAGCACCTCGACCGACCCGACAGAGAAGATCGCAACAACCGGCACCACACCGTCGGTGTCGCTGCGCGGCCTCACCAAGGTCTTCGGCGGCACCACCGTGGTCGACGACCTCAGCCTCGACCTGACCAGTGGTGAGTTCTTCTCCCTGCTCGGCCCCTCGGGCTGCGGCAAGACCACGACGCTGCGGATGATCGCGGGCTTCAGCGACCCGACGGCCGGGACGATCCTGGTCGACGGCGAGGACGTCACCAGCACCCCTCCGCACAAGCGCGATGTCAATACGGTCTTCCAGAGCTATGCGCTCTTCGAGCACCTCGATGTCCGCGGCAACGTCGGGTTCGGGCTGCGACGCAAGGGTCTCGACAAGCGCACCATCGACCAGCGCGTCTCGGAGATGCTCGAGCTGGTGGAGCTCGGCGACCGTGGCAAGGAGCGGCCGAGCCGGCTCTCTGGCGGCCAGCGCCAGCGGGTCGCGCTCGCCCGGGCCCTCATCAACCAGCCCAAGGTGCTGCTGCTCGACGAGCCGCTCGCTGCCCTCGACCTCAAGCTGCGCCATCAGATGCAGGCCGAGCTCAAGCAGATCCAGCGCGAGGTCGGCATCACCTTCCTGTTCGTCACCCACGATCAGGACGAGGCGCTCAGCATGAGCGACCGGGTGGCGATCATGAACCAGGGCGTCATCGAGCAGTGCGGCACACCCGAAGACGTCTACGAGCATCCGACCTCGGTCTTCGCGGCCGGCTTCATCGGCACCAGCAACCTGATGACCGGCACCTGGTCCGACGGCTGCGTCTGCGTCACTCCGACACTGCGCATCCCCGCGCCCGGACACCAGGGCTCGGCCGAGGGCGACACCCTCAGCATCACCGTCCGCCCCGAGAAGGTGTGGCTGGGTGATCTCACGCCCCAGATGTTCCGGCTGCCCGGCACCATCGTCGAGACGAGCTACCACGGCGCGACCACCCAGTACGTCGTCTCGATCGGCCCCGACCTGACCGTCACCGTCCTGGAGCAGAACCTCCCCCGGATGCGGGCCGAGGATCGCTGGAACCCGGGCGACCAGGTCGAGATGGGCTGGCTGCCCGAGCACACGGTGGTGCTCCGATGACCGGTATCGACGACCGCGCCGACGTGCTCGTCGTGGGCGCCGGGCTCGCCGGGCTGTCCGCGGCCCGCGACCTCGAAGCAGCCGGAGCGCGAGTCACGGTGCTCGAGGCCCGCGACCGGGTCGGCGGCCGGGTCGAGCAGGTCGAGCTGCCCGACGGTCGGCGCGTCCAACTCGGCGGCGAGGTGGTCGGCAACGCGCACACCAGCTACCTCGGCCTGGTCGAGGAGCTCGGCCTCACCCTCACCGCGTCGTACGTCGCGGAACCCGGAGAGATCACCCGGCAGACCGCCGGACCGGCGGGCCGGTCGATCGACGTCGGCGACTGGCCGTCGTGGTGCACGCCGGCCGACCAGGCGTCGTACGACGAGGTGGAGGCGGCGCTCGACAAGGTGCTCTCGTCCATCGACCCGGACGACCCCTGGTCCTGCCCCGACCTCGGTCGGCTCGACCGGATGAGCGTGGCCGACTGGCTGCGAGAGGCCGGCGCGACGCCCAACGTGCTGCGGCTCCACGAGCTGATGCACCTCGGCCTGGCCGACGGCTCGACCGAGCGGCAGAGCATGTTCGCCTACGCCCGCAAGCAGCGGGTCGGTGGGACGACCGGCGCCTACGACGTCGAACAGTGGGAGAACCTCCGCGTCGCCGAGGGCTCGGCGACGGTCGCGCTGACGATGGCCGCAGGCCTGCGCGACGTACGACTCTCCACGCCGGTGCGCAGCATCTCGATCGGCGCTGGCGACAGCACGGTCACGACCCACGACGGCCAGCGCCTCGAGGCCGCCGCCGTCGTGCTCGCGCTGCCGTCCGGGCCTGCGCGGGGCATCGAGC
>DOWL01000214.1:25475-30701 GCA_003519585.1 Nocardioides sp.
TGCCGTCCGGGCCTGCGCGGGACATCGAGATCGACGGCGTGAGCGATGAGCGGCTGACCTCGCTTCGCCGGCAGCGGCACGCCTGGGCCGCCAAGTTCGTCGCGGCGTACGACGAGCCGTTCTGGCGCGCGCGCGGACAGAACGCCCTGGCCGAGAGCGAGGGCGTGCTGGGCTCGACCTGGCCGCAGCAGTCCGGCGTACTCTCCGCGCTGGTGCCGCCCGAGCGCTACGCTGCGTTCGTCTCGACCGACGTCGCGACCAGAACCAGCGAGGCGCTCGACCAGATCGCCGAGCTCTACGGACCCGAGGCGACCGCGCCGCTCCAGACCTGGACTCGACTGTGGGGCACCGACCCCTGGACGCAGGGCTATGTCACCAACTGGCGTCCCGGCGACGTTGAGGCGGTCGGTCCGCTGCACGGCACCCACGAGCCGCCGTTCTATGTGTGCGGCTCCGATCAATGGGTGGCGGGCTACATGGAGGGCGCGGTCCGCACCGGCCGAGGCGCCGCGGCCGCAGCCCTCGCACGCGGCTGACGCACAGCACAGAGGATCGCAAGCCCCACCGGTAAAGAGGAACAGCATGGACTTCGGCCTGACCGACGAGCAGCGCAGCATCGTGGAGGTGACGCGCGCGTTCGTCGAGCGTGAGCTCTACCCCCACGAGGAGGAGGTCGAGCGCACCGGCGTACTCCGCCCCGAACTCGCCGCCCAGATCCGCCAGAAGGCGTTGGCCGCGGGCCTCTACGCCGCCAACATGCCCGAGGAGGTCGGCGGTGCCGGCCTCGACACGGTCACGTGGGTGCTCTACGAGAAGGAGCTCGGCAAGGCCAACTACGCGCTGCACTACTGCGGTGTGCCGCGGCCTTCCAACATCCTGCTCGCCGGCACCGAGGCGCAACGCGAGAAGTACCTCTACCCGTGCGTGAACGGGGAGAAGATCGACTGTCTGGCGATGACCGAGCCGGGCGCCGGCNNCAGCGCCTGCTGCAGGACGCAGTGCGCACCATGCTCGCCGACACCAGCACCTCGCAGGCGGTGCGCGAGGTGCTCGAGGGCCGGGCGAGCCATTCCGAAGCCGTCTGGCGCAACCTGATCGAGATGGGGGCGGCCGCCGCCGCCATCCCCGAGCAATACGGCGGTGCCGGACTGGGCTACCTGGAACTGTGCCTGGTTGCCGAGGAAGCCGGCCGCCACCTCGCCGCCGTGCCCCTCTCGTCCAGCTTCTATCTGGCAGCCGAGGCCATCTTGCGCGCCGGCAGCGAGGCGCAGAAGCAGCGCTGGCTGCCCAAGCTGGCCAGCGGCGAATGGCTGGCCGCGATCGCGATGACCGAGCCGGGCGCCGGCTCCGACATGCGCGGCATGCGCACCAAGGCCACTCGCGAGGGCGGCGAGGGTGGTGGTTGGCGGATCAAGGGGTCCAAGCACTTCATCAGCCACGCCGACGAGGCGGACTTCGTGATCCTGGTCGCGGTGACCGGCATCGACGACGCCGGCCGGTCCCAGATGTCGACGTTCCTCGTCGATCTGGACGCACCCGGTGTCGCGCTGCACGACGGCTACCGCAACGTCTCCCACCGCGGCTACACCAACTCCATCATCGACTTCGACGACGTGTACGTCGGCCCGGACGCGCTGCTGGGCGAGGAGGGCAAGGGGTTCGAGTTGGCCGGTGAGTGGCTGGGCTCGACCCGGCTGCAGGTCGCGGCCACCTGCCTGGGCCGCGCCGAGCGGGCGCTCGATCTCTCCATCCAGCACGCCGCCACCCGTGAGCAGTTCGGTCAGCCCATCGGCCGGTTCCAGGGGGTCGGCTTCAAGCTGGCCGACATGGCTACCGAGCTGCGGGCCGCCGAGCTGATGACCTTGCACGCGGCGTGGAAGTACGACCAGGGCACGGCGACCGATGCCGACATCGCGATGGCCAAGCTCAAGGCGACCGAGATGCTCGCGCTGGTCGCAGACGAGGCGATCCAGATCCACGGCGGGATGGGTCTGATGGACGAGCTGCCGCTGGAGCGGATCTGGCGCGATGCGCGCATCGAGCGGATCTGGGACGGTACCTCGGAGATCCAGCGGCACATCGTCAGCCGGTCGCTGCTGCGCCCACTGGGAGCCTGAGCCGATGGTCACGTCCGCAAGCCCCGTCCTGCGCACCCGGGTCGAGGACCGCGTCCTCGAGGTGACGCTCGACCGGCCGCCCGCCAACGCGATCGACCTGCCGACCAGCCAGGCGATGGGCGAGGTCTTCGCCGGCTTCCGCGACGACCCCGAGCTCCGGGTGGCGATCGTGCGCACCGAGGGCGACAAGTTCTTCTGCGCCGGCTGGGACCTCAAGGCTGCGGCCGACGGTGCGGCGGTGCAGGGCGAGTACGGCGTCGGCGGCTTCGGTGGCCTGCAGGAGCTCCCCGACCTCAACAAGCCGGTGCTCGCTGCGGTGCACGGCATGGCGGTCGGCGGTGGCTTCGAGCTGGCGCTCTCGTGCGACCTGATCTATGCCTCCGAGGCCACCCGGTTCGGCCTGCCGGAGATCAACGCCGGCACGCTCGCCGACGCGGCGACCATCAAGCTGCCCAAGCGGATGCCGTACCACGTGGCGATGGAGCTGCTGCTCACCGGACGCTGGATGCCGGCGGAGGAGGCGGCTCGCTGGGGAGTGGTCAACGAGGTGCTCGCCGACGAGGAGGCGGTCCGGGCCCGGGCCTGGGAGACCGCTCGGCTGCTCGCCGCGGGTCCGCCGCTGGTCTTCGCGGCGATCAAGGAGACGGCGCGGGCGGCGGAGTCGCTACGGTTCCAGGACGCCCTCGACCTGGTCACCGCCAGTTCGCTCCCCACAGTCGCAACGCTCTACTCCTCCGAGGACGGGATCGAGGGCTTCAAGGCGTTCGCCGAGAAGCGCGCGCCGGTCTGGAAGGGCCGCTGAACCACCATGTTTGTCGAGATGAAGAGGAGTTCCTCGTGAACCGCAACGTCATGATCACCTGCGCTCTCACCGGCGCGGGCGACACCGTCGGCCGCTCCGAGCATGTGCCGGTGACCCCCGAGCAGATCGCCGAGTCCGGCATCGCCGCGGCGCGCGCCGGAGCGACCATCGTGCACATCCACGTGCGCGATCCCGAGACCGGCAAGGGCTCGCGTGAGGTGGCGTACTACCGCGAGGTGGTCGAGCGGATCCGCGAGTCGGACGTCGACGTCATCATCAACACGACGGCGGGGATGGGCGGCGACCTCTACCTCGATCCGCAGGAGCCGACCACCATCATGGAGGGCACCGATCTGGTCAGCGGGGTCGAGCGGCTCAAGCACGTCGAGGAGATCCTCCCCGAGATCTGCACGCTCGACTGCGGG
Organism: Nocardioides sp.; assembly: GCA_003519585.1. GTDB lineage: Bacteria > Actinomycetota > Actinomycetes > Propionibacteriales > Nocardioidaceae > Nocardioides. The sequence continues at coordinate 28,820 of DOWL01000214.1, forward strand.
TCGCTCAACTTCGGCGAGGGCTCGCTGGTCTACGTCTCGACGCCCGACATCCTGCGGGACGGCGCGAAGCGGATCCAGGAGCTCGGCGTCCGCTGCGAGATGGAGATCTTCGACACCGGTCATCTGTGGTTCGCCAAGACCCTGGTCGAGGAGGGCCTCATCGACGCCCCGGCGATGTACCAGCTCTGCATGGGCATCCCGTACGGCGCCCCGGCGGACCCGCTGACCCTGCAGGCGATGGTCAACCAGCTTCCGGAGGACGCCGTCTGGGCGTCGTTCGCGCTGGGCCCGATGCAGATGCCGTGGGTCGCGCAGTCGGTGCTGCTCGGTGGCCACGTGCGCGTCGGCCTCGAGGACAACCTCTACCTCGCCAAGGGCGTGAAGGCGACCAACGCGCAGCTGGTGGAGCGGGCCAAGACCATCGTCGAGAGCATGGGTGCCCACGTGGCCACCCCCGCCGAGGGGCGCGAGATCCTCGCGCTCAAGGCCCGATGAGCCGGGTCTCGCCCGCCGACGTCGAGCAGGTCACCTGCATCGGCGCCGGCGTCATCGGCGGCGGTTGGGTGTCCTACTTCCTGGCGCGCGGCTACCGCGTCGTCGCCTGGGACCCGGCTCCCAACGCCGAGGAGCGGCTGCGGCATCTGGTCAACGCCGCGTGGCCGGCGCTCACCGAGCTCGGCCTGGCCGAGGGCGCGAGCATCGACAACCTCACGGTGGCGCCGACGCTCGCCGAGGCGTGCGCCGGGGCCGACTTCGTGCAGGAGAGCGCGCCGGAGGATCTCGACCTCAAGCGCACGCTGCTCGCCGACATCAGTGCGGTGACGCCCGAGGGTGTCGTGATCTCCTCCTCCACGTCCGGTTACGGCATGAGCGAGATGGCGACCAAGGCGGACCACGCCGACCGGCTCGTCGTCGGCCACCCCTTCAACCCGCCGTACCTCATCCCGCTCGTCGAGGTCGTCGGCGGCGAGGACACCTCGACCGACGTCGTGGAATGGACCTCGGAGTTCTTCACGCTCGCCGGCAAATCGGTCATCAAGATGAGCCGCGAGGTGCCCGGCTTCGTGGCCAACCGGCTCCAGGAGGCGCTCTGGCGCGAGGCGCTGCACATGGTCGAGAACGGCGAGGCGACGGTCGAGGAGATCGACCTCTCCATCACCGACGGCCCCGGCCTGCGCTGGGCGCTCCAGGGGCCGATGCTCACCTTCCACCTGGCCGGCGGCCAGGGCGGGATGGCCCACATGCTCGACCACTTCGGGCCCTCGCTGCTCTCCCCGTGGACCCGCCTCGACGCGCCCGAGCTCACCCCGGAACTCCGCGACGCGGTGGTCGAAGGGTGCGAGCGCGAGGCGGACGGCCGCTCGATCGATGACCTGGTGGCGGAGCGGGACCGTGGCGTGATCGCGATCCTGCGAGCGACCGGCCGTGCCTGACCCTGTCGTCTGGCGGGAGCCGGTCCTCGACGAGTGGATCGACTACAACGGTCACCTGTCCGAGCCCTACTACGTGCTCGTCTTCGGCCACGCCACCGATGCGGTCATGGACGCTGTCGGCCTCGGCCCGGAGTACCGCGAGGCCAACGACGCCTCGCTCTACACCGTCGAGGCGCACGTCCGCTACCTCGACGAGGTCTCGGCCGGCGCCGATCTCGAAGTGCGCTCCTCGGTGATCGGCGCGACCGGCAAGCTGCTGTGGATCTGGCACGAGCTCTGGGTCGAGGGCCGTCTCCGCGCCACCGAGGAGGTGCTCGGCGTCCACGTCGTCGGCCGCGGCTCGGCACCGGTCCCCGACGACGTCGCCGCCCCCGCCCGCGCCGCCCGCGTCGACCCCCCCGCGGGGGCCAGGGGCCAGATCCCCCCCCTGCCGCGCCGCGGCGCGGGCC
>DOWL01000115.1:0-854 GCA_003519585.1 Nocardioides sp.
GGCTGGTGGTGGCCATCAGTTATCGCCCCTCTGGGTGACCTGGGCAAGACCGTCGGCCATCAGGTTGGTGCCGATCGTGAAGATACCGATCATGATCACCGGCGCGAGCACCGACCACGGCTGGGTGGCCAGGCCCAAGCGGTTCTCGTTGAGCATCTGGCCCCAGTTGGCCGCACCTGGGTCGGAGGCGAAGCCCAGGAAGCCCAGGGCGGCGACCAGGCCGATCGAGTAGGTCAACCGCAGGCCGGCCTCCGCGAGCAGCGGCCCGGTCATGTTGGGCAGGACCTCGGCGAGGATGATCCGGGACCGTCGCTCCCCCAACGCCTCGGCCGCGACCACGAAGTCGCGGGAGACGATGCCGAGCGCGACCCCGCGCGCGACGCGTGCCACGCGTGGGGCATGGGAGGCGCCGACCAGGATGATGATCGCCCAGGGGGCCGGATCCTGGAGTGCGGTGAGCACGACCAAGGCCAGCAGGATCTGCGGGAAGGCGAGCAGCACGTCGTTGAGCCGCATGATCACCTCGTCCAGCCAGCCCCCGCTGTAGGCCGCGATCACACCGACGGCGACGCCGACGACCATGCCCAGCACGGTGGCGAGCACCGAGATCACCAGGATGCCGAGGCCGCCGTACATCACGCGGCTCAGCACGTCCTGGCCGAGGTAGTCGGTGCCGAGCACGCCCACCTTGGAGTAGGGCGGGCCGGAGATCTCGTTCTCGCCGTAGGGCGCGAAGAACGGCGCGAAGATCGCGAACAGCATGACCAGCACCGTCACGGTCAGGCCGAACATGAACCGCTTCTGCTTCAGGGCGCGGCGGAAGAACGACGGCGCCGCCGAACTGCTGGTGCTGG
>DOWL01000115.1:998-3316 GCA_003519585.1 Nocardioides sp.
CCGCCGAACTGCTGGTGCTGGTGGCACTCATCCGGAGATCGCCGTCCTCGCTCGGGGGGTCATCAGGATGGAGAGGATGTCGGCGACCAGGTTCACCACGATGTAGAACGCCGCGATGATCATCGCCAGCGCCTGCACCATCGGCACGTCGTGGTTGCGGACCGAGTCGACCAGCTGACGTCCGACCCCGGGATAGGCGAACAGCGTCTCGACCAGGACGACGCCCCCGGCCAGCCACGCCAACTGGAGCCCGATCACCTGGATGGCGGGCACGATGGCATTGAGCAGGGCGTGTTTGCGCATCACCACGGGTTCGGGGATGCCCTTGAGCCGGGCCAGCTCGACATAGTCGCTGTCGAGCACCTCGAGCAGAGTGGCGCGCACGATCCGGGAGACGTACGGCGTCACGGCGATGACCAGGGTGAGGACCGGCAGCACCATGCCCTTCGGGGTGTCCCACGGATGGCCGGTCGGCGTGGCGATCGTGACCGCCGGGAAGATGTGGAACACCGTGGTCGAGAAGGTCGCGACGAGCAGGATGCCGATCACGAACTCGGGGACGCCGGCCAGCGCCAGGAGCACGGTCTGGATCACCGTGTCGGGCCGGCGCCGGCGGTAGTGGGCGGAGATCATCGCGATCCCGAAGGCCAGCGGGATCATCACGATGGCGGAGAGGAAGACCAGCACCAGCGTGTTCACCACGTTGGCGGAGATCTGCCCCCAGACCGGCTGCTGGTTGGCGAGCGAGGTGCCAGGGTCACCGGTGAGCAGTCCGCCGAGCCAGCTGAAGTACCGCGAGACGATGCCCTGGTCGGCGTTGAGCTGCGCCTCGAGCTGGGCCACCCGGCCGGGGTTGGAGTTGTAGTCACGGCCGAGGATCGCGCGCACCGGGTCGCCGAGCGCGACCGTGGCGAGGAACACCAGCACCGAGACCAGCCACAGGCTCAGGACCGCGAGGCCGATCCGGCGCGAGAGCCAGACCGCCCACGCGGCACCACCCGAACGGCCCCGCGGAGGTGCGACCTCCTCGAACGGGTCTTGGAGAGTCGCGACCTGGGTCATCTCAGATCGACACCTTGTTGAACTTGTAGTTGCCGAGTGGGAGGTACTTGCTCGGTTCGAGGCCCTGCACGTTTGCGCCGTACCCGTCGACCTGCTGGCGGAAGCCCCAGATGATCAGGCCGCCCTCGTCGTACTCGATCTGCTGGGCCTGGTGCAGGAGGTCCTTGCGCTTGGCCTCGTCGAGCTCGGTGGCCGCCTGGTTGACCAGGTCGCGGTGCTGCTGGTTGTCCCAGTGGGTCTCGTTGTAGGTGCCGCCGAGGTCGGGCGGGAAGGTGCCGACCACGGCCTGCGGGATGTAGTTGCGGGTGTTCCAGAAGTCCTGGGCGAACGGGTAGGACAGGTAGTCGTCGTCGTAGAACTCGGTCTTCTTGGTGACCTTGACCTCGACGCCGGCCGCCTTGGCCTGCTCGGCGAACAGGTTCGCCGCGGGGACCGCCACCGAACCGATGCCGTCGCCGGTGAACAGCTCGACCTGCAGCCCGTCCTGGCCCGCCGAGGCGAGCAGCGACTTGGCCTGGTCGATGTCCTGCTCGCGCTGGGGCAGGTCGCTGGCGTAGTTGACGTCGAACGGCGCGTAGAGGTCGTTGCCCAACGAGCCGTAGCCGCTCAGCGTCTGGTCGATCATCGCCTGGCGGTCGACGATCAGCCGCATCGCCTGACGGACCTTGACGTCGTTGAACGGCGCCGTGTCGACGCGCATCGTGAACGGCACCCACGCACCGGCATCGGCGATCAGCACGCCGCCACCGGAGCTCTTGATCGTGTCGACCAGGTTGTACGGCAGATTGTCGAGGGTCTGGATCTGGCCGGCCTGGAGGGCGTTGACCTTCGCGTTGTCGTCGGCGAAGTCCTGGATCTGGAGCTCGTCGACGAACGCCGCGTCACCCCAGTAGTCGGCGTACTTGGTGAAGGTGCTGGTCTTGCCGGGTTCGAACGACTTGTAGGCGAAGGCGCCGGTGCCGATCGGGTTGGCGGGATCGAACTCGCCGCCCGGGATAATGCCCACGGTGTACTCAGCCAGCAGCGAGTCGAGGATGGCGTAGGGGGTCAGCAGCACCAGTTCGAGAGTGGCGTCGTCGACGACCTTGGTCGACTGGAAGTCGATGATCGTGGAGAGCTGTCCCCCGCCCGACAACGGCTTGCCCGGGGCGGCAACGCGCTGGATGCTCTTCCAGGCGTCGTCGGCGGTGGACCGCTGGCCGTTGTGGAAGGCGCGGCCCCCGTGCCGCTTGTTGCGTCAAGCACTGGCAGCGCGC
>DOWL01000152.1:0-164 GCA_003519585.1 Nocardioides sp.
GTTGACCACGGCACTGCTAGGCGCCGACGCCACCCGGGTCGCAGGTTTCGCGGTGCGGTTCACCGGCGTGGTCTTCCCCGGTGAGTCGGTGCGGGTCCGCGGCTGGCGCGAGGGCGGTCGGATCCTCGGCGAGGTCGTCGTCGCCGACGGCGAGCGCGCGGGCG
>DOWL01000152.1:270-924 GCA_003519585.1 Nocardioides sp.
TCGCCGACGGCGAGCGCGCGGGCGCTCCCGTGCTCGGCGACGTGGTGCTCACCCTGGCTTGAGCTCAGCCGAGGTCGGTCGGTACTCCAGGCTCCAGCCAGCGGAGCGAGTCGCGCACCGGCTCGGGCGCGTCCGCGAGCGCCCGTTCGATCTCGCGGCGGCCGTCCTTGAAGTGTGCCCACCCCTCGTAGTGCGCAGGCACGGCGACCCGGGGCCGGACCAGATCGATCAGCTCCGTGGCCCGAGCGCCGGTCATCGTGTAGCGGACCGGCCCGGTGACGGGGAACCGGACGCCGCCGACGTGCACCAGCAGGACGTCGACCGACATCGCGGCTGCAGCCGCCCGCAGCGGAGCGTGCAGCACGGTGTCGCCGGTGACCCAGAGGGCCACCCGGTCTGCGTCGGGTCGGCGTACCGCGAACCCCACCACGTCGCCGACGACGAGCCGCGACAGTGGCGGTCCGTGCCGGGCCGGAGTCGCCCGGACCTCCAGCGTGGGTCGGTCCGGCGCGCTGAGCTGGGTGACCTCGTTGGACGCGAGCCCGCGTACGTCGTCACCGCTCAGCCGGCGTTTGCCGGCCATCGTGGTGACGACGGTCCGGACCGAGGCCAGGAGCGTCCGCCCGGCGGCGTCGAGGTTGTCGCCGTGATGGT
>DOWL01000152.1:1045-3179 GCA_003519585.1 Nocardioides sp.
GTTGTCGCCGTGATGGTCGTGGGTGAGCAGCACCGCATCGATCGGCGGCAGGTCCCCGACGGCCATCGCCGGCCCGGTGAGCTTGTCCGACGACGTACCCCATCCGAAGTCGTAGTGGCCGCCGGCCGGGTCGAACGTGGGGTCGGTGAGCAGCCGCCACCCGTCGATCTCGATCAGGANNTGGGCCCGCCGATATGGGTGAGGATCAACGGGCGTGCTCCACGGCCCACGCGAGCACGTCGTCGGCGATCTGCTCCCAGCCCTCCTGGGCCGGCAACAGGTGCGCGTAGCCGTCGTACTCCCGGATCTCGGTCACTGTCTGCGCCGACTTGTAGTGCTTGAGGTTCGACTTCTGGATCGCCGGCGGCATGATGTGGTCCTCGCTGCCGGAGACGAACAGCAGCGGTGCGCGGTCGTCGTTGTGATAGTCCACCCAGGTCTCCTGGGGTCCGGGCTGGAAGTTGGCCAGTACGCTCCCCCACAGGATGCCGCCGTTGGCAGGGATGTGGTAGCGCTCGTAGAGCGCCTCCGAGTCCTCCGCGCTGAAGGTGTTGGTGAAGGCGTAGCTCCACTGCTCGAGGCTGAGCCCAACCGCCTTGTGCCGGTTGGCCGGGCTCTTGAGCACGGGAAAGGTCGACTTCACCTGGGAGAGCGGGACGACTTTCACGCCCTCGGTGGGCGCGGAGTTCAGCGCCACACCGGAGGCTCCGAAGCCGTGGTCGAGAAGGACCTGCGTGAACGCACCGCCTGCGGAGTGGCCCATGATGATCGGCGGGCGGTCGAGCTCCTTGATGATCGCCTCGATCTTGTCGATGATCGCCGGGACAGTGACGTCCACGATGATCTGCGGGTTCGCGCGCAGCTCCTCGACCTCCACCTCGAAGCCCGGGTAGCCCGGGGCGATCACGCGGTAGCCCTTCGCCTCGTAGTGGGTCACCCAGTGCTCCCAACTGCGCGGGGTGACCCAGAAGCCGTGGACCAGGACGATCGTGTCGGGTTCCATGCTCCGATCGTGGTCGAGCCGCCCGTGCCCGGCACTACGCTGAGCGCCAAAGTTCCCTCGGATCCGGCCACGGGAGGCAGCGGTGACGCATCGCGTGGCGATGGTCGTGCTCGAGGGGACCTTCGTACTCGACCTCGCGGTGGCGGTCCAGGCGTTCGGCCGCCGGCCGTCGGTGTTCGCGAAGATCCGCGACGAGGCCGTGGCGCCGTACGACGTGGGCGTGTGCGGTCAGGCCCCGACGCCGACGTCGCTCGGGTTCACGATCGCCGACCTCAAGCCCATCGAGTGGCTCAAGGGGGCCGACACCGTCGTCGTACCGGGGTTGGAAGCGCCGTGGGCGCCACAGGATCCGCGGGTGCTCGAGGCTATCGCCGACGCCGCGGCCGAGGGCGCCCGGATGGTGTCGTTGTGTGCCGGCGCCTTCGTGCTCGGCCAGGCCGGGGTACTCGACGGTCGGACGGTGACCACGCACTGGGCGCTGGCCGAGGAGTTCCGCGCCGCCTTCCCGGCCGTCCATCTCGCCGAGCACGCGATGTTCGTCGACGACGGCCAGGTCCTCTCCTCTGGCGGCATGCTCGCGTCCGCCGATCTGTGCCTCTACCTGTTGCAGCAGGACCAGGGCCAGTCCTATGCCAACGACGTCTCGCGGGTCCTGATCAGCCCCCCGCACCGCACCGGAGGCCAGGCGCAGTACGCCAAGCCGTCCCAGCGCCCGGTCGCCAGTTCGCTCGGGCCGGTGCTGGAATGGATCGACGCGCACCTCACCGAGCCGCTGTCCCTGCAATCGGTCGCGGCCGGCACCCATATGAGCGAACGCACCCTCGTCCGCCGGTTCCGGGGTGAGTTCGACGAGAGCCTGGCCGGCTGGATCGCCCGTCGCCGCGTCGAGCGAGCCCAGGCGCTGCTCGAGGAGTCGCCGCTCACCGTCAGCGAGGTCGCCCACGCCGTCGGCTTCGGCTCCACCGAGTCGATGCGGCGCCACTTCGTCGCCCGGACCGGCACCACCCCGCGGGCTTACCGCGAGACGTTCCGCGGGTCACCGCGGTCCGTGGTCGCGGGATCGGCGATTTAGCCAGACGTTGCCTCGACCCGGTCGATGGCGTCGTCGAGTGCGCCGGGGTGGGCGAGTTC
>DOWL01000207.1 GCA_003519585.1 Nocardioides sp.
GCGCGCGTTCGCCCCGAGCGTGTGTCGGTTGCCGCTCGATCCGTGGGAGTGGTGGGTGGCGATCCATGGTGGGGAGTTGCTCCCGGACGGCCGGCCACGGTTCCGGGTGCTGCTGGTGATCGTTGGCCGCCAGAACGGCAAGTCGTGGCTGCTGACCGTGCTGACCCTGTTCTGGTTGTTCGTCGAGGCACGGCCGCTCGTGCTTGGCACGTCAACGAACATCCGGTACGCGCAGGAGCCGTGGGAGAAGGCCGTAGCACTCGCCACCGACAAGCTGCTGCCGCTCCACAAGCTGATGCCCCCGGGCGTGAAGGGTGTCCGCCGGGTCAACGGTGAGCAACGGCTCACGACGGCCGAGGGGTGCCGGTATGAGATCGCTGCGAGCAACGCCCGCGGTGGCCGGTCGTTGAGCATCGACCGGTTGGTGCAGGACGAGCTGCGCGAGCAACGGTCCTGGGATGCGTGGAACGCTGCTGTCCCGGCGACGAACGCCCGGCCGAACGCGCAGGTCTGGTGCATCAGCAATCAGGGCGATCACCGGGCCGTTGTCCTGGACTCGTTGCGTGATGGCGCGTTGGCGTTCCTGGACACGGGGCAGGGTGACGAGCGGACCGGGCTGTTCGAGTACTCGGCCGAGCCGGGCAAGCCGATCGATGACGTGGAGGGCCTGGCGCAGGCGAACCCGAACGCGGGCCGCCGGATTGACTGGGACACGCTGCTGGGGACGGCGCGGCGGATCATCGCGTCGGGCGACCTGGAGGCCGAGGCCGGGTTCCGGACGGAGGTGCGCTGCGAGAAGGTCGCGACGCTGGCGAGCGCCATCGACTTGACCGCGTGGGCGGCCGGCAGGCAACCGGCGCCGATGGACGACTTGCGGGACCGGCTGGCGTGCGTGTTCGACGTGTCCCCGGACGGTGGGCACGCGACCCTCGCCGTGGGCGCGTTCACGGGCGAGGCGTACCGGGTGGAGATCGTGAAGGCGTGGGATGGCCTCGACGCAACGGCGTCCGCTCGCCGCGAGCTGCCGGCCCTCGTGGCGCGGGTGAACCCGTTGGTGTTCGGGTGGTTCCCGGGTGGCCCTGCTGCCGCGCTGGCGGCTGATCTCCGGGCCCGGTCGACGGCCCTCGGTTGGCCACCGAAGGGTGTCAAGGTCGAGGAGATCAAGGGGGACACGAGCGCCGCGTGCATGGGGTTCGCTGACCTCGTCAAGGCGGGGGAGGTGTTGCATCCCGGTGACCCGTTGCTCGATGCGCAGGTGGACGGCGCGTCAGCTCTGCGGACGGGTGACCGGTGGGTGTTCTCCCGGCGCGGGTCGGGCACCTGCGATGCCGTGTACGCGGTGGCGGGGGCGGTGCATTTGGCGCGGTCGACGCGGCCGGGCCCTGGCAGGCCCCGGATTCTGGTGTCGCGGGTCTAATACCCCCTACCCCTATGGGGTATGCGATACTTCGGGTCGTGAGGTTGTGGCCGTGGAGTCGTCCAGCGGTTCAGGCTGCCCTCGCCGCCCAGGCCGACCTCGTGGCCACCGACGAACCCGCGGCGTCGCGTGCAGCGTTCACCGTGACCGTGCCGCCCGAGCTGTCGGGCATGTGGTCGTCGGTGTCCGGGGTCGGCAAGGTGTCCCGCGCTGACGCGCTGTCCGTCCCGGCGGTGCTCCGGGCCCGGAACCTGATCGCTGGCACTCTCGGCGCGTTGCCGGTGCACCTGCACGGCCCTGACCGTGCCGTGGTCCCGTCGAACCTGCTCGACCAGCCCGAGGCCGCCGCGCCCAGGTCGGTCACGATGGCGTCGTTGTATGAGGATCTGCTCCTGGAGGGCATCTCCTGGTGGCGGATCACGAAGTTCGCATGGACGACCTACCCGGAGCGGGTGGAGCGACTCGAACCGTCCCGGGTAGCGGTCCTGCCGACGGGGCAGATCACGGTTGATGGGCGCTTGGAGCCCGACGCCGACAAGATCTTGATCCGGTTCGACAGCCCGCACCCGGGCTTGTTGACGGTGGCGGCTCGGGCGATCCGGACGTGTCTGCTGCTCGACCAGGCCGCCGCGAGGTATGCGGCGGAGCCGATGCCGTCGGGCTACTTCGAGCCGCGTGAAGGTGCCGACCCGGCCGACGACGACACCGTGCAGGAGTTGCTCGATGACTGGGGGCAGGCCCGGAACACCCGGGCCACGGCCTACATCCCAGCGTCGGTCACGTACACGACCGTGCAGTGGTCGCCGGAGCAGTTGCAGCTCGCCGACGCCCGCCAGCACGCGGTCCTCGAGATCGCCCGGGCGGCCGGGATCGACCCGGAGGAGTTGGGCGTCTCCACCACGTCGCGCAGCTACTCGAACCTGGAGCTGGACCAGCAGAAGTTCCGGGCGCAGACGTTGAACCACTACTCGACCGCCGTCGAGGAACGCCTGTCGATGGGTGACGTGACCCCACGCGGCTACTACGCCCGGACGGCGTGGGATGCGTTCCTGCGCACCGACACGGCGTCCCGGTACGCGGCCTATGAGGTGGGCTTGCGGGTCGGCGCGCTGGGCGAGTCCGAGATCCGCGAGTTGGAGGACAAGCCAGCACTCACCGCGGCGCAGAAGCCGAAGCCGCAGGCCCCGCCGGCGCCTGCCGTCACCGAACAGGAGCCGCAGCCGATGCAGTCGACCAGGCAAGGGGTCCTCGGCCAGTTCACCGCCGAGGGCGAGACGGTCACGTTGTCGTTCGCGCCGTCCGACGTCGAGGAGTTCCGCGCCGACCCGGAGAAGCGGACCGTGTCCGGGATGCTGCTGCCGTACAACGTGCAGACCACGGACGGCCGGCAGATCCGGTTCTCGCCGGGGTCCGTGTCGTGGCAGAAGGCCGCGGTGTCCCGGGTCAAGCTCGACCGTGAGCATGACCTGCGTGAGCTGCTCGGGTCGGCCACGAAGGTCAGCTCGTCCGAGCACGGCGTGTCCGCGGCGTTCAAGGTCGCTCGGACGCCGGCCGGTGACGAGGCGCTCGCGCTGGCCGCTGACGGCGCACTGGACGGCCTGTCGGCTGTCGTGGCCATCACCGACGCCATCCCTGACCCCGTGCACGAGGGCGGAACCCTCGTCACGGCGGCGCGGCTGGTCAGGGCGACCCTGACCGCCGAGCCCGCATTCGACGACGCCCGGTTGACGGACGTCGCGCTGTCCCGCACCACCGACCAGAAGGGGGCCACCGTGCCCGAGATCGACCAGGGCGGGACCGCAACCGCGACCGCCCCTGACCTGACCGAGTTCACCGCGTCCATCGGTGACGCCATCACGACCGCGTTCGAGTCGGTCGTGGAGCGCCTGGCCGCCCCGCAGGGCCGCGAGGTGGTGCCTGCCGGCCGCGCCACGGGGTTCACCGTGACCGAGCCGCCCGTGTACCACTTCGAGCCGGGGTCGCCGCACAGCATCGTGCGGGACACGTTCAACGCCCGGGCGAACGGTGACCCGGAGGCCACCGACCGTCTGCGGAAGTTCGCCGCGCAGCAGGCCGAGATCGCCAAGTTCGCGACCGTGAACCGGACCGTGGGCGCGAACGTGATCCCGCCCGGGTACCGGCCCGACCTGTACGTGCCGCAGCTCTTCCAAGGCCGCCCGCTGTTCGACATGCTCTCCAAGGGCACGCTGACGGACGCGACGCCGTTCACGATCCCCAAGTTCGGTTCGGCGTCCGGCGCCACCGCCGACCACGTCGAGGGCACCAACCCCGCGGACGGCACCCTGACCCTCGGGTCGGTCACCGTGACCCCGGGGGCTGTCTCGGGCCGGTTCCGGATCACCCGCGAGATCATCGACTCCTCGAACCCGGCGATCGACGCGATCGCGATGGCCGCGATGCGGGAGTCGTACTCGCAGCAGACCGAGGGCAAGGTCTACACCGCGCTGAACGGTTCGACAGGCAGCGGT
>DOWL01000124.1:0-497 GCA_003519585.1 Nocardioides sp.
GCGCCTCCGGGCTCAACCACCGGACGACCGCAGCCACAGCTCGGCGGAGGTCTGGACAGGCTCGACCAGCGGTGGCCGAGTGGGTGCCAACGCTTGCGGCTCAGCCGAGCGCGTGAGCCTCGATCGCGGCGATCAGTTCGTCGGTCGGCTCTCGGTCGACGTACACCAGCCGGATCGCGTCGTGGTCGGGGTTGGGGCGGTCCGGACCGCGCCAGGCCAGCGTCATGCCGAGCCGTTCCGCGGTGCGCCGCGAGGCTTGGTTGTGCTCAAGCAGGTAGGCCACCACCGGGCGGGACGGCTCGATGTCGCGCGCGGCCTCCAGCGCCCGCTGCCCCATCTCGCCGGCGTAGCCGCGACCGTGCACCGACGTCGCGAACCGGTAGTAGAGGTTCCACCAGGGCCGACCGGTCGGGATCGTGCACCCACCGCGGCCCACGACCGGGCCGTCGGCCTTCTCGCGCACAGACCAATATCCGAGGCCGTGCTGCGCGAACTGC
>DOWL01000124.1:643-1154 GCA_003519585.1 Nocardioides sp.
CGAGGCCGTGCTGCGCGAACTGCTTCTCGGACTGGGCGACCATCTCGACCGACTGGTCTCGCGAGGTATGGCGCCCGACCGGGAAGTGCCGCCACGACTCCGGGTCGGCATGGATCGCGTGCAGGTCGTCGACGTCTGCGGCGGTCGGCAGGTCCAGCCGGAGCCGGTCGGTGGTGGTGTGCAGCCAGGGGTTGCCGACGAGATCTACCTCACGCTTGGTCATGCCGATCCCCGCGTGCTGAGGCTGGGAGACCGCGAAAATGGGCTCGCGCGGCCGGCGCACGATCCCGATCAGTCACGACCTGCACGGTAGCGTCGTAGCCATGCCTGATCGTCCCCGGAACGGCGGTCCCGAGGACGGACCCGACTACCAATGGCTCTACGGACAGGGTGGCCAGCCCCAGGATCCGCAGGCCACTCGCCCGGTCCCGCGCCAGCAGCGGCCCGACGCGCCACGACCCGAGGAGACCCGCGTCATGCGCGCCCAGCCCCGCCCGAGCCGGCCCACCCC
>DOWL01000124.1:1250-8420 GCA_003519585.1 Nocardioides sp.
GCCCACCCCGCCGCCGGTGGCACCCCCGGTCGACCGTGAACCGGCGGGTCCGCGACGGCGGCTCCGGTTCCGGTTCCGCTACCTCCTCGTGCTCCTGCTGCTCTGGGCGGCCTATCTGGTCATCGTGCCGGTGATGGCCTGGAACAAGGTCGACAAGGTCGAGTGGCAGCCGGAGGGTGACCGGCCCGCGGACCAGCCCGGTACGACGTACCTGCTGGTCGGCAGCGACTCCCGCGCCGGCCTCTCCAAGGAGCAGCGCAAGGAGCTCAGCACGGGCAACGCCGGCGGGGGCCGCACCGACACGATCATGCTGTTGCACACCGGTTCGGGCCCCAACCTGCTGCTGTCGATCCCGCGCGACTCGATCGTCGACATCCCCGGCCACGGCACCACCAAGATCAATGCCGCCTACGCATACGGCGGGCCGCAGCTCCTCGTGCAGACCATCGAGCAGGACACCGGCGTGAAGATCGACGACTACGTCGAGATCGGCATGGGCGGTGTGGCCGGCATCGTCGATGCCGTGGGCGGGATCGAGGTGTGCCCGAAGCAGAACATGAAGGACAAGCTCGCGGGTCTGAACATCAAGAAGGGCTGCCAGGAGGTCGACGGGACGACCGCCCTCGCCTACGCCCGGTCGCGCCACGCCTCGGCGACCGGCGACATCGACCGGGTCCGTCGTCAGCGGGAGGTGGTCTCCGCGGTGGGCGCGGCGGTGGTCTCGCCGTGGAACGTGATCAACCCGGTGAGGTACTGGCGGCTCAACAATGCGATTCCGGACTTCTTCGCCTTCGGCGACGGCATGGGCCCGGTGCGCAGTGCCATGTGGGCGATCGCGATGACCCGGGTCAACGGCGACAAGGGGCTGACCTGCGTGGTCCCCCTGCAGGACTTGGCGGTCAACTGGGACCCCGAGAAGGCGCCGCAGATGTTCCAGAAGATCATCGAGGACGACACGGCGTCCATCGGCAAGGACCTGTGCTCACCCACCGGGGGGATCGGATGACCGCCTCGTTCCAACCTTCGCTCTACGAGACGCTCTCGGTCTCGCTCGACGAGGACGGCGTCGCCACCCTGACGCTCGACCGACCCGCACAGCTCAACGCCTTCGACCTGACGATGGCCGGTGAGCTCGAGCGGTTCTTCCTCACCGACGCGCGCGACGACGCGGTCCGCGCGGTGGTGGTCACCGGCGCCGGCCGGGCGTTCTGCGCGGGCATGGACCTCTCGGCCGAAGGCAACGTCTTCGGCCTCGACGAGTCGCTCGAACCCACGCCTGAGGAGTTCCGGGCGGCGTACGACGAGCCGCCGTACCGCGACGGGGTGCGCGACACCGGCGGTCGGGTGACGCTGGCGATCCACGCGCTCCCCAAGCCGGTCATCGCCGCCATCAACGGCGCCGCCGTCGGCATCGGCGCGACGATGACGCTCGCGATGGACCTGCGGCTCGCCTCGACCGATGCCCGGATCGGCTTCGTCTTCGGCCGGATCGGCATCACCCCGGAGGCGGCGTCGTCGTGGTTCCTGCCGCGCATCGTGGGTCTGCCCCAGGCACTCGAGTGGATCTACGCCGCCGACATCCTCACCGCCGACCAGGCGCTGGCCGGCCGCCTGGTGCGCTCGGTGCATCCGCCGGAGGAGTTGCTCCCCGCGGCGCAGGAGCTGGCGCGGTCCTTCGTCCGTGGCCGCTCGGCGGTCGCGCTGGGACTGGCCAAGCAGTTGCTCTACCGGCACTCCGGTTCGGCCGAGCCGCTCGAGGCGCACCTGTCGGACTCGTTGGCGGTCTACTGGACGTCGATCGCCGACGGCAAAGAGGGCGTGGCGGCGTTCCTCGAGAAGCGGCCGGCGCGGTTCACCGGCCGGGCCTCGGAACTCCCCGAGATCTTCTGACGCGGGTCAGCGGAGCGTGCGCGACAGCAGCGCCTCGAGCTCCTTGAAGTGCCGCTCGGCCCCCGCCTCGTCGTACATCGAGGTGTCCGCCATCGTGTAGCCGTGGGCGGCGCCCTCGTAGATCTCGTTGAGGTGCGGACGTTCGGCGGCCTGCAGGGTCTCCTCGAGCTGGGCGACCTGGTCGAGGGTCATCGAGCGGTCCTGGTCGGCGTTGCCGAAGACGTACTCCGCGGTGCTGCCCGCGATCGCCAGGTGCGGGCTGTCGTCGGCATCGGTCACCAGGCCGCCGCCGTGGAAGCCACCTACGGCGCCGACCGTCCCGGGGAACCGCCCGGCCGTGCGTACGGCGAGCCGGGCGCCCATGCAGTAGCCGGTCACTCCGATCGGACCGTCGCCGGCGTACTCGAGCAGCGTGCGCACCCACGCGTCGGCATCCGGCAGCGCGCGGTCAGGCGTGTAGCCCTGTACCCGGTCCATCAGGCCACCGGCGAAGAACGCCTCGCGGGCCCCGTCCTCGCGGAGGTCGCCCTGCGGCGCCAACTCCGCGGCGGATCCGTCGCGGTAGAAGACGTGGGGCGCGAGCACGACGTACCCCCACGAGGCGATCCGGTCGGCCATCTCCTCGATCTGCGGGCGCAGCCCGATGGCGTCGACGTAGAACAGCACGCCCGGGTCGCCGGCCCGCCCGGTGAGGTAGGCCTCGGCGTTGCCGTCCGCAGCCTCGATCTGGATGGTCTCGCCCACCCGTCGGACTCTACGACGTGGACGCGAGACCGACCTGGCTCGGGGCCGCCGTGACCATGGCCGGTTCGGGCTAAACCCGCTCTGCGGGCGCGGCCTTGCGTGAGGGACGCAGGACCAGGGCAGCGACGCCGATCTGCACCAGCGCGCCGATGGAGTTGAACACTCGGCCGGGCGTGCCGACCTCGGGGACGAACAGGAAGCCGAGGCTCGCAACAGCGACCAGGATCAGGGCGGCGGCGCCGATCCGTCGGGCGGCGGGCGCCCTGGTGATCCACGAGACCAGCAGAGCGACGACCCCGATCGCGCCGAAGACGACGAAGGCGACCCAGGCATTGCCCTGATAGCCATCGCCCTCACGGGCTTCGGGTGAGATCCCCAGCAGGACGTTGGAGAGCGACAGCAGGATGCCGAGGGCGTGGCCAACGTGGTTGGCGACCGAGAACGTGGGCTTGGGTACGGCGGTGATGGTCATGACGGTTTCCTTTCAGTGTCGAGATGGGCACCATCAACGTCGCGTCGGTGCAGGTCCCGGCGGAATCGGGATCGGTCCCCCACGAGTGCGTCGCGTTCCTATGGCACCAGGAAACCAGGTGCGGAACCATGGCGAGCGTGCCGATCCGCGTCCTCATCGCCGACGACCACGCCGTGGTCCGCGACGGGCTCGCGCTGGTGCTCACCCAGTTGGACGGCTTCGAGGTGGTGGGTGAAGCCGCGGACGGCGAGGCGGCCGTCCGGCAGGCCGTGATCCTCAAGCCGGACGCGATCCTGATGGACATCCAGATGCCGGGGATGGACGGCATCGAGGCCACTCGCCAGATCGCCCGGCTGGTCCCAGGATCGGCCGTCCTGATGCTCTCGATGTACGACGACGAGGCGGCTGCCGTGGGCGCCGTGCGAGCCGGCGCGCGTGGCTATCTGCTCAAGGGCGCCGGTCACGATGAGGTGGCCGCGGCACTGCGGGCCGTGGTCTCCGGGCAGGCGACGTTCGGGCCTGGCGTCGCCGACGCCCTGCTCGCGACGATCTCGGCGTCTGAGAGCGTGCCGGACTACCCGTTCCCAGAGCTCTCCGACCGCGAACGCGAGGTGCTAGATCGGCTGGCAACAGGCCAACGGACCAACGAGATCGCGGCGTCGATGTTCGTCGCCCGCAAGACGGTGAGCAACCAGCTGACCTCGATCTACAAGAAGCTGGGCGTGGCCGACCGGACCGAGGCGATCGTCCTCGCTCACGACCGCGGGTTACCACTCCGATGACGTGGGACCCGGAGTCCGTGGGGTGGCTGGTCGCGGGACTGCTCCTCGTCGGCTCCGGGCTCTGCCTCTGCGTCCAGACCAAGATCTACACCGCAGGCGTCCTGTTCAGCCTCGCCGGCATCCTCGTCGGCCTCACCCTCGTCGCGGAGGCGGACCTGGGAGTGGTCGTGATCGCCCTGCTCGCCACGGCGATCGTCGCCTACCCGCGGTTCGTCCCCGATCTCGCGACGGCGCTCGCGCTCGCGGGCGCAATCATCGGTGGCCCGGCCCTCGCCTGGAGAGTCGAGCTCGCCGGTGTCGCCTTCGCCGTCGGCTGCGTCACGCTGACCTACCTGTGGTGGCGCCTGGAGAACGCTCGCCCGGAGACACAGGGGCCGTTGCTGTGGGTGCTGAGCACGAGCTGCGTCGTCCTGGGACTCCTCGGTGTCGCCGCGATCTCTGGGTACCCACCGATCTTCACCCCCGTCGCGTTCGGCGCGGTGGGGCTGGTCGGGGTGGCGGCGCTGGTCGGTGTCAGCCCGACGCTCCGCATCGACGGGCGCTGGTTCGCATCGCGCGCGACAGCCTTTGCGGTGGCCGTCGCCTGCGAGCTCGCGATCGCCACGCTGGTGCTCACCCTGATCACGTTGGGTTCCGATTCGCCCGGCATCGTCGCGCTGACGCTTGCCGCTGTCGGTTGCGGCATCCTCTGGCGCCCGTTGCTCGGGTCGGTGCAGACCCTGTCCGACGGCGCCTTGTTCGGCTACCGGCCCGACGCGCTGTCGGCCGCGCACCGCGTGGCGGTCAGTGTCGGGGACGACCCAGCGGCGTCGGTCCGAGCGATCCAGGAGGGCTTGGCGCTCCCCTACGCCGTGCTCGCGCTGGACGGCGAGACACCGATCGAGGCCGGCACGCCCACCGAGCATCGGCGTACCTTTCCGATCGCCGCCGGCGACGATCACATCGGCGACCTCGCCGTCGGCGTCCGCCCGGGCGACCTCGACCTCTCCGGCGACGACGAGCGGGTGCTGACCCTGGCGGTGCCGATCCTGGTGCAGACGATCAAGGCCCGGTCCCAGACGGCGAGTCTGCAACGCGCCCGGGAGGCCAGCGCCTCGGCGCGCGAGGAAGAACGCCGGCGGCTCCGGCGCGACATCCACGACGGACTCGGCCCCCGCCTGACGGGGATCGCCTTCGCCGCAGACGCGGCGAAGCTGGCTGGCCAGGGGGGAGCCACGGACCCGATCCTTGATCGGATCCGTCGCGAGGCGGAGACGGCCATCAACGAGATCCGCGAACTGGTCTCGGGGCTGCGGCCGCCGGCCCTTGACGAGCTCGGGCTGGTGGGTGCCATCTCGGCGAAGGCGGAGTCGTACCCCGGGCTATCGACGACGATCGAGGCAGCCGACGTCCCGGAGTTGCCCGCGGCCGTCGAGGTCGCGGCGTACCGCATCGCTATCGAGGCGCTCACCAACGTCGCGCGACACAGCGGCGCAACCCGCGCGACGGTCGAACTGGACCCGGCGCCGGACCGGCTCACCGTCAGGGTCTCGGACAACGGCACCGGTGTCGGGGACTGGTCGCCCGGGATCGGGCTGACCTCGATGCGGGAGCGGGCCAGCGAGCTGGGCGGCACGCTGACGTCCGGGCGCACCCCGACCGGGGGGTGCGTCCTCGCCACTCTCCCGCTACCGGGTTGACTCCGCGAGGGCCTCGTCGAGGATCCCGATGGCCTCCTTGACCTCGGCCGCGGCCGTGTTGAGCGGCGGCACGAGGTGCACCCGGTTGAAGTTGACCATCGGGAGCAGACCGCGCCGCTTGCACGCGGCGACGACGTCGTTCATGGCCGGACTGCTGCCGCCGTACGGCGCCAGCGGGGTCCGCGTCTCGCGGTCGGAGACCAGCTCCACGGCCCAGAAGGCGCCGACGCCTCGGACCTCGCCCACCCACGGGTGCCGGTCGCGCAGCGCGTCGAGCTCGGGAGCGAACACCTCGCGGCCCAACGCGTCGGCGTGCTCGACGACCCGCTCGTCCTCCATGGCCCGGATCGTGGCGATCGCCGCGGCGCAAGCGAGCGGGTGACCGGAGTAGGTGAGGCCGCCGGGGTAGACGCGCTCGTCGAAGGTCGCCGCGATCTCGGGGCTGATAGCGACGCCACCGAGCGGGACGTAGCCGGAGTTGACGCCCTTGGCGAAGGTCAGCAGGTCGGGGACGACGCCGTCGCGGTCGATCGCGAACCACTGCCCGGCGCGACCGAAGCCGCTCATCACCTCGTCGGCGATCAGCACGATGCCATGCCGGTCGCAGAGCTCGCGGACGCCGGCGAGGTAGCCGGGCGGCGGGACCATGATGCCCGCGGTGCCGGGGATCGACTCGAGGATGATCGCCGCGATCGTCTGCGGCCCCTCGAACTCGATCAACTGCGCGAGATGAGCCAGAGCGCGCTCGCACTCCTCCTCGGTCGTGGTCGCGTGGAACGGGCTGCGGTAGAGGAACGGCCCGAAGAAGTGCACCGTCCCCGCGCTGGCGCTGTCGTTCTGCCAACGGCGCGGGTCGCCGGTGACGTTGATGGCCAGATGGGTGCCGCCGTGGTAGGAGCGGTACGTCGAGAGCACCTTGGGCCGGCCGGTGTGCAGCCTGGCCATCCGGATCGCATGCTCGTTGGCGTCGGCGCCGCCGTTGGTGAAGAACACCTTGTCCAGGTCGCCCGGGGTGTGGCTGGCGATCAGCCGGGCCGCCTCGGAGCGCGCGGCGTTGGCGTGCTGTGGCGCGACGGTGCAGAGCTCGGCCGCCTGCTGCTGGATCGCGGCGACCACCCGTGGGTGCTGGTGGCCGAGGTTGGTGAAGACCAGCTGCGAGCTGAAGTCGAGCAGCCGGTTGCCGTCGCCGTCCCACACGTGGGAGCCCTCGGCGCGGGTGATCACCATGGGGTTGAGCGAGCCCTGGGCCGACCAGGAGTGGAAGACGTGCCGACGGTCGAGGGCGAAGGTCTCCTCGGCGGTCAGTTCAACGAGATCAGACATTGCGCGGGAACCCCAGTTCGAGGCCACCGGTGGACCGGTCGGCCGGGTCGACCCAGCGGGTGGTGACCACCTTGCCGCGGGTGAAGAAGTGCACGCCCTCGACGCCGTGCGCGTGGGTGTCACCGAGCAGCGACTTCTTCCAGCCGCCGAACGAGTAGTACGCCACCGGGACCGGCACCGGCACGTTGACGCCGATCATCCCGACGTGGACGTCGGCCTCGAAGCGGCGAGCCGCCCCGCCGTCGTTGGTGAACACCGCGGTGCCGTTGCCGTATTCGTG
>DOWL01000082.1:0-490 GCA_003519585.1 Nocardioides sp.
CGGCTCTGCCTCGGGCTCGACGTCGAACAGCGAGCCACCCGACGTGGATGCGGGCTTCACCGGCGCTGCCGGCTCGTCGTCGGCGGGGGGGTCGAACAGCGAGCCGCCGCTGGGCGGGGGAGCAGCCGGGGCGGGCTCGTCGTCAGTCGGGGTGTCGAACAGGGACGAGCCGCCTCCGGTCGCCTTGGCCACCGGGCTGGACTCGGGGGTCTCGACCGTCTCGACAGCGGTGTCCGGCTGCGGGGTCTCGGCCGGGCGCTCCTTGAGCGCCGTACCGCCACCGGCAGACGCCGCCGCGGCGGCCGTCCCTTCGGGGCTCGCCGAGCCGCCCGAGCCCGGGGCGTAGCGGGTGGCCATCTCGCCCTTGACCGAGGCGAGCAGCATCTGCGCCACGTCGAGGACCTCGACCTCTTGGCGGGCCTCGCCCTGGTCGATGGCGGCGGTCAGCCCGTCGGAGAGCATCACCCGGCAGAAGGGGCAGCCGACCGCG
>DOWL01000082.1:564-18034 GCA_003519585.1 Nocardioides sp.
CAGAAGGGGCAGCCGACCGCGATCTGGTCGGCACCGGTGCCGACGGCCTCGGTGGTGCGGTTGAGGTTGATCCGCTCGCCGAGGTTCTCCTCCATCCACATCCGGGCACCGCCGGCGCCACAGCAGAAGGAGCGTTCGGAGTTGCGGGGCATCTCGACGAACTCCGCTCCCGGCAGCACCTGGAGCAGCTCGCGGGGTGGCGCGTAGACGCCGTTGTGCCGGCCGATGTAGCAGGGGTCGTGGTAGGTGATCTTCCGCTGGTGCGCCCCGGCGCCGGACGGGAGCGGGGTGAGCTTGCCCTCGCGGACCAGCCGGTTGAGGAGCTGGGTGTGGTGGACCACCTCCAGCTCGATCCCGAACTCCTTGTATTCGTTCTTGAGCGTGTTGAAGCAGTGTGCGCAGGTGGAGACGACCTTCTTGACCTTGTATTCCTTGAAGGTCTCGATGTTCTGCTGGGCAAGCCCCTGGAAGACGAACTCGTTGCCCGCCCGCCTGGCCTGGTCACCGTTGCAGGTCTCGCCGTTGCCGAGCACCGCGAAGGAGACGCCAGCGGTGTGCAGCAGCTCGGCGACCGCGCGGGTGGTCTTCTTCTGCCGGTCTTCGTACGCCCCGGCGCAGCCGACCCAGAACAGCCACTCCACCTCATCGAGGGACTCGACGTCCTCGCCGACCACGTTGACCGGGAAGTCCAGCCCCTGGGCCCAATCCATCCGGGCGGTGGGCGACATGTTCCACGGGTTGCCCTTGTTTTCCATCCCCTTGAAGAGCTGGTTGAGCTCGGCGGGGAAGTTGGACTCGACCAACACCTGGTAGCGACGCATGTCGACCACGTGGTCGACATGCTCGATGTCCACCGGGCACTGCTCCACACACGCACCGCAGGTCACGCACGACCACAGCACATCGGTGTCGATCACGGCGCCACCGGTCGGCTCCCAGGCAGGCCCCTCGGTCTCGCCCACCAATGGCCGCTCGGCCTCCGCCAACACCCCGGAGTCCAGGGAGCCGCGGCCACTCTCGTCGGTCAGCAGGTAGGGCGCCTTCGCGAACGCGTGGTCGCGGAGGTTCATGATCAGCATCTTGGGAGACAGCGGCTTCTCGGTGTTCCAAGCCGGACACTGCGACTGGCAGCGGCCACACTCGGTGCAGGTCGCGAAGTCGAGCATCCCCTTCCAGGAGAAGTCCTCGATCGATCCGATCCCCAACCGGGTGTCCTCGTCGAGATCCTCGATGTCGTCGAGGGTCACCGGTGCCCCGGCCGAGGTCAGCGGCTTGACGGCGCCCAAGGCCTTGGGCTGACGCTTGAACAGCACGTTGAGCGGGGCCACGAAGATGTGCAGGTGCTTGGAGTTGAGCACGATCACGAGGAAGGCCAGCATCACCCCGATGTGGAGCAGCAGCCCCACGCCCTCGAGCACGTCCAACGCGTCGTGGGACAGCCCGTCCAACGCGGAGCCGATCGCGTTGGAGACGAACGCACCGCTGTCGTAGGGCAGGTTGCCCGCTGCCGAGGCCGCACCCCGGAACAGGAACATCGTCCAGATGACGTTGACGATCATGAAGAGGATCAGCCAGGCCCCACCGAGGTGGGAGCCGGAGAACCGGGACTTGCGGCCCAAGGTGTGCGGGTTGTTGCGCAGCCGGATCATCGCGAACGTCGCCAACCCGACCAGGCACATCACCGCGATGAAGTCCTGGAGGAAGCCGAGCACCTCCCAGTGGCCCACCACCGGGATCGCCCACTCCGGGTTGCGGGTGAACAGGATGCCGAACGCCTCGACGTAGACCGACCCGAGGATCACGAACGCCCAGAAGACGAAGAAGTGCGCGGCGCCGGGCACCGACCACTTCAACAGCTTCCGCTGGGCGAAGACCTCAACCACCTGGGACTGCACCGCCCGGCCCAGCCGGCCGGTCACGCCGGCCACGCGATCCGGGGCCGGCTGACCGCTGGTGATCAACCGGTAGAGGAACCACACCCGCCGGCCGGCCACCGGGACCGCCACCAGCAGCATCACCAACCCCACGACCAGCACCCAGGGTTCCACGTGGCTCCTCTTCTCGACGGTGGCGCACCCGCGTGGCGCCTGCCTCGCGGCAGCCTACGGGCACCTGCGGACATCTCCCGGACAGTGAGACGAATCCTACTTTTCGGTAACCCGACGTCGGCCGGAGGGCAACGAACGTCCCGACCGGTTCGGGACACCTGTCTCTGCGATCCGGGACGAGGCATCGCGCACGATCTCGGCGCCGGATCCTTTACGGTGACCCGGCGCGAATGCAGACTCAGATCCGCGTCGGCCCGGTCCGGCGTACCACCTGGGGACTCGGCCCCCCGGACCGCCAGAAAGTGCTGTGACCCGCCATGACCGAGCTCCCGCACGACCCCGCCGTGGCACCCGAGCTGCCGATGGGTGCCCGGTTCGATCCGGTCACCGGAGCCGAGCTCGTCGGTGCCGGCAGCGGCGCACGCCGGCAGAGCTTCGCGCTCCAGCCCGGCGAGCCCGTCGCGTCGTTCAACCTGGTCAGCTCGCTGCTGCCGTTGGCCGCCGGGACCGCGCCGCAGACGTACCGCTGGGCGCTCGGCATCGGGATCCTGATCCCGGTCGTGGCCGGCGCGCTCGGCTTCCTGGCCTTCGCCTTCGTCGCCGCAGCGCTGGTCGTGCCAGCGGTCTACGTCGTCTACATGTACGACGTCAACCAGTGGGAGGACCAGCCGCTCGGCGTGGTCGTCGGAGCCGTTGGCGCCGCGGCCGCCCTGGGCGTGGGATTCACGTTCCTCTGGCACGCCGGACTGCTCCGCGAGAGCCTCTCTCCGGTCGACTTCGAGGGCAACGGGAGCGGGTTCAGCTGGACCACCTTCCTGGTGCTCGTACTGCTGGTGCCGATCGTGAGCGAGGTGCTCAAGGAGGTCGGCCCGATCCTGCTGGCCCGGCGCCCCGCCTTCGACGACATGATCGACGGCCTCACCTTCGGAGTCGCCGCGGGCGCGGCGTTCGCGGCCGCGGAGACGATCGTGGTCAACCGTGGGCTGTTCAGCAGCTTCGGCCAGATGGACTCGCCCAACGCGGGGTTCTGGGTCTCGTTGATCCTGTCGGCCGCCGTGGTCAAGCCGATCGTGTACGGCGCGGCGACCGGCATCGCGGTCGCCAGCTTCTCCGGCCTCGGGGCGGGGTACGACGGCTTCAAGCCGGCGTACTTTCGCGGCCTCGCCGAGGCACTGGTCGCGAACGTGCTCTTCCAGGGCGGGCTCTACTTCACCGCTCGGGTCGAGGGCACCACCGGCGCCGTACTCGGCCTGGTGTGGGGCGCCCTCATCGCCGCGGCACTCGTCGTCCGGCTGCGCTACCTGCTCCACTACGCGGTGCTCGAGGCCGCGCTGGAGGCATCGGCGACCGGATCGTCGCTCAAGGACACCGTCCACGGGACGGCGTACTGCCCCTCGTGTGAGATGCCGCTGCTGGTGGGCGCCAACTTCTGCGTCGCGTGCGGTACGTCGGTCCGCGCGGGCAACAAGGTGGCTCGGGCCCGCAACCGCGCCGAGGACACGGGGTACGCGGACGAGACCGAACTCGCGGCCCCGCCCCCCGGCCGGCCCGCGCTCGAGCCGACCCCGCCCGGCGTCGCGCCGCGGGACAACAGCGCGACCGCGATCGTGGTCGGCGCGGTGGTGGCGGCGATCCTCCTCGGCGGCGTGATCGGCCAGCTCGCGGCGGTGGGTGCCTCCGACGACGTCGACGACCGGCCGCCCGCCGACACGGGCATCACCCTCGATCCCGGCTCCGGAGGCGGCGAGCTCGGCCGCGCACCGGCCGTCCAGTTCGGTCCTGGTGAACGCACCGTCCAGGCCGCCGGCTCCGACAAGATCCTCGACCTCGGCGACGGCGTGCTGATGCTGGTGCCCAAGGGCTTCCGCATCGACGAGCCCGGTCCGGGCTTCGTGCAGGTCTTCGGCTTCAAGGGGTACTTCTTCGCCTACCTGACGCCGAAGAAGTCCACGCTCACCAAGCTGATCACCAGCAACCTCACCGGCATCTCGAACATGGGCGTGCAGGATCTCCAGATCACCTCGCCGCAGGCGGTCCAGGTCACGGGCGTGAAGGGCGCATCGACGCTCCGCTTCCAGGGAGTGCTCGCGACCCAGCAGGGCGGCACGATCCCGGTCGAGGGGTTCGCCTACTACTTCATCCGCAGCAACGGCACCGGAGCCACCGCCTTCGCGCTCTACGGCAAGGGCGCCCTCAAGCCGAAGTCGAAGCTCGTCAGCGGCTACAACACCATGCTCAACACGCTGGTCAGCACGCTCTGACCCGGGCCGGACGACGTCCGCAGGAGGAACCGTGACCACGACACCCGAGACACCCGAGACACCCGCCGACGGCGGCATCCCCCTGGCTCCGCTCGGAGCCCGGTTCGACCCCGTCACCGGCGCAGAGCACAGTGCCGGCGCGGGCGCGGGCGGTGCGCGCAGGCAGAGCTACGCGCTCCAGCCCGGCGAGCCCGTGGCGTCGTTCAACCTGGTGACCTCCCTGATGCCACTGGCGTCGGGGCGTGCGCCGCAGACCTACCGGTGGGCGCTCGGCGTCGGGATCCTGATCCCGGTCGTGGCCGGCGCACTCGGCTTCCTGGCCTTCGCGTTCGTCGCGGCGGCTGTGGTCGTGCCAGCGATCTACGTGGTCTACATGTACGACGTCAACCAGTGGGAGGACGAGCCGCTCGGTGTCGTGCTCGGCGCCGTCGGTCTCGCGGCCGCGCTAGGCGTCGGCTTCACCTTCATCTGGCACGCCGGGATCCTGGGCGGCGAAGTGTCGCCGGTCGACTTCGACGGGCACGGCACCAGTGGCGTGCGGTGGACCAGCTTGCTGGTGCTCGTGCTGCTGGTGCCGATCGTGAGTGAGGTGCTCAAGGAGGTCGGGCCGCTGGTGCTGGCCGGCCGGCCAGCGTTCGACGACATGATCGACGGCCTCACCTTCGGAGTCGTGGCCGGCGCGGCGTACGCCGCCGCGGAGACGATCGTGGTCAACCGTGGGCTGTTCAGCAGCTTCGGGCAGATCGACTCGCCCAACGCGGGGTTCTGGGTCTCGCTGATCCTGTCGGCCGCGATCGTCAAGCCGATCGTGTACGGCGCGGCGACCGGCATCGCGGTGGCGAGCTTCTCCGGTCTGGGGGCGGGGTACGACGGCTTCAAGCCGGCGTACTTCCGCGGCCTCGCCGAGGCACTCGCGGCCAACATCGCCTTCCAAGGCGGCCTGTTCTTCGCGGCACGACTCGAAGGCACCACGGGTGCGGTGGTCGGGCTGGTCTGGGGTGCGCTCATCGCCACGGTCCTGGTGATCCGGCTGCGCTACCTGCTCCACTTCGCGGTGCTCGAGGCAGCCCTCGAGGCTGCGGCCACGGGCTCCGCGCTCAAGGACACCGCCCACGGGACGGCGTACTGCCCCACCTGTGAGATGCCGCTCATGGTCGGTGCCAACTTCTGTGTCGCGTGCGGCACCTCGGTCCGCGCCGGCAGCAAGGTGACGAGGGCCCGCAACCGGGTGGACGACACCGTGGCGGCCGAGCCGGAGAAGCCGGCGCTCGACCCGACTCCGCCTGGCGTCGCTCCGCAGGACACCCAGCGCACTGCCGTGGTGGTCGCCGCGGTCGCGGCCACGATCCTGGTCGCCGGGATCGTCGGTCAGGTGGCGGCCTCCGCGGCCGCGGAGGGCACGAACCCGCCGACCAGCCCGATCCAGTTGGAGACCCAGCTCGGTCAGGGGCCGACGACCGACGAGCCGCCCGAGCCGGTGACGCCACCGGGTCCGACCCCCGACCCGTCCGAGGGCGCGAGCCCCGCGGCGTTCACGCTCGCCTCGGAGGGCGACGGCGGTGGCCTCGACTTCTCGGAGGGACCGTCGACCGGCGTCGACGACGGCCTCGGCTCCAGCAACACGGTCGATCTCGGCGGTGGGTACGGCTTCGAACTGCCCAACGGCTACGAGGTCCAGCAGCAGACCGACGGCTTCGCGATGGTGTACGGCGACGGAGGCTACTTCTTCGCGATGCTCACGCCGCCGCCGGCGGACATGGAGACGATGGTCACCGATCACCTGACCGGACTGCAGGGGCTCGGCATCCAGGACCTGGCGATCAGCGACCCCGAGGCGGTGCAGATCCCCAGCTCCGCCGTGGTGCAGTGCGTGATGCTCGGCTACCAGGGCATGCTCGCGACGCAGCAAGGTGGCGCGCTGCCGGTCGAAGGCTTCGCCTACTACTTCCTGACCCAGGACGGGACCGGCGTCACCGCCTTCGCGCTCTACCAACAGGGCTCGATCACCGAGGACAGCCCGATCATCGAGGGCTACAACACGATGCTCAACACGTTGGTCGGCTCGTTCTGAGCCGTCTGTATCAAGGAGATCTGGTGTTTAACTCCACCGTCCGCTCACGTCCACGCGGCGCCGTACTCGCAGCCGCCTGTGCGGCGGTCGGTGTTGCGCTCGGCGGTCTCGGACTCGGCGGCCTCGGGCAGGCTGCGGCCGGCACATCGGCGGGTCCTGCGGCGAAGGACGACCCGGCCGAGTGGACGATGATGGTCTACGCCGTCGGCGACACCCCGTCGGTGCCGCAACTGATGGTCGAGAACCTCGCTGAGCTCACCCAGCTCCCGCCCGCCACCGACGTCAACGTGGTGGTGCTCCTCGACCTGCCCGACGCGGGTGACGACGACGCACCGCTGCAAGCGCTTCCGGGCGTCGGCGACTTCAGCACCGCGAAGCTGCTGGTGCTGGAGGACGGGCGGTTCACCGAGGTCCGCGACCTGGGCGAGGTGTCGATGGGGCAGCCCGACACCCTGGCGTCGTTCGTCGAGGAGGCGGCCGACCGATTCCCGGCGCGGCACTACGGCTTCACCTTCTTCGACCACGGGGGCGGCAACACGGGTGGGTACGTCGACACCGGCCCGCCGGTGGGCCAGAGCCTGTCGGTCCCCGAGATGCGTGAGGGGCTGGTGGACGGCATGCACGCCGCCGGCATCGAGAAGTTCGACGTGATCAACCATGCGGCCTGCCTGATGGCCAACTACGAGACCGCCTCTGCGTTGGCGCCGCTGACCGACTGGATCGCGGCCTCGGAGGAGATCATGATCTACCACCCGCTTGCGGTCTCGACGTTCGAGCCGCTGGCCCGGGGCGGCTCCGGCGAGGAGGTCGCCAACGCGTTCGTGCAGGGCTACACCGACCTGCTCGACGAGATCGCGGAGCAGCCCGGCGGCCAGGCCTACCGTGAACTCCTGGCTATGTCCGTCGTCGACGGCGGCGCGGTCTCGGGCCTCGACCGGGCGATGGAGTCGTTCAGCCAAGCCGCCATCGCCCACCTGCCCGAGATCACCACCGAGGTGGCGAAGGCGCGCGCCGACGCCCTGGAGTACGTCGCCGGCTTCCCTGGCACGGAGGGCGAGTCGTACGACCTCATCGACCTCGGCGACTTCATGCGCCACCTCACCAACGTGCCCGACGACGTCGCCGTCGCCCGCGACGCCGTCAGCGCGGCGCTCGACCGGGCCGTCACTCTGCAATCGACGGGCAAGGGGACTCAGCAGGCCACCGGCATGAACGTCTACCTCCCGGCCAACCCCCGCAACGTCAACCAGGAGGTGCTTTCCGACGGCACCGAGCCCGCCGGCTGGGGCGAGTTCGTGCAGGCCTTCGTCGACAGCGCGAGCGGCTCCGACGACGGCGGTGGCGGCGTGCGGTTCGTCTCCCGACAGGCGCAGATCCTCCAGGCCGACGCCTCGGGCATCAAGATCGCGGGCACGCTGGTGGGCGGTTCGAGCGAGAACCTCACGCGGGCCGAGACCTACGTGCTCGCCCAGCTCGGCGGACAGCAGGCGCTCGCGGTGATCTTCCCGGCGTACGTCGACGCCGGCGGCCCCGGCCAGGTCCAGGGGGTCTGGGACTACGGCGTGACGGCGCTCAGTGACGGACGGACCTCCGTGCCGGCGACGACGCAGTACCAAGCCCAGAGCGGCGGCCTGCTCGGCACCTTCCTGGCGCATTACGTCGCCCCGGACGGCGCCGAGAGCGACATCGGCGTCCGGGTCCTGCTCAGCAGCACCGGCGACATCGAGAGCGTGACCACATTCGACGTGACCACCGGCTCGAGCGCGGGCGTCTCGCTCCAGGTGGGCGGCACGCTGACGCCGTACGTCTTCGTGCCCAGCTCCAACGGCTACCAGCGCCGGCCGTCGGAGCGGTCCATCCGGATCACCGATCAGCTCCAGGTCGACTTCGTGCGGCTGCCTGCGGGCAAGCAGTTCGACATGGCCGTGGTGGTCGGTGACGCCGCCGGCAACACCGACGCGACCTCGGTGTCGGGACGGGTGCAGTAGGCGTCGTGGGCAGGTCGACCGTGCGCGCTCATCCCTGGTTCCTCGCCGAGGCTGGAACCTACGATCGTGAGCGTGCTCGACGTCGTTGGCAGAGACGGACGGTGGCTGATCGGGATTTCCGACGATCTGCTGGAGCGAATCGAGCCCGCGACCGACGAGCTTCGTCGACGGACAGGCGTGGACCTCGACCTGTACGGCGATGCGCGGCTGCAAGGGGAGCAGTGTGACCTGTTTGCGGACCTACTGGCAGGGCTCGGCTTTGCCGAAACCCTCGACCTGATCGGCGTCCTGCGAACGGCCGCACGGGAGGCAGAACTCCTGGAGTTCCTGGGGGATTGAAAGCGTGACCCGAAGAAGCAGCTCGACCGCGGACGAGATCGCAAGGCTCATCCGAGACTCGCCTGCACTCGTATCTCCGCCGTGTGGTCAGCCTGGGGTGGGCCGTCTCCCTGACGACGTCCGTGCCTTCTACGAGTACTTCGGCGGAGCGGTCTTCTTCGAAGAGGAAGCGTTCAGCTACGAGATCGTAGGTCCCTCGGAGATGCGACGGTCTGACGTGATCGTGTTGGGCGAGGAGCTGAGTGATCCGGAACTCGCCGAGTGGTACGCGTTTCTCAAGTGCCGCGACCAACTGGTCTCGCTCAATCTTCATGCGGGCGACGACTACGGCTCTTACTACGACTCGCCTTGGGATTCCTTCGGGATCAAGGACGAAGGAAGCCTGGTCGCTCGTTCACTGGCCGAGTTGATCGACGGGATCGTCGCCTCGGAAGGACGATCCATCTTCTGGATCGACGGGCACTTCTAGCGCTGGGTGACGCGTCGCGGCGAGCTGGAGGAGTTAGGGGGAGTCGATCCCGGAAGTAGGGGTGATCACCTCTGCCGCGTATCTGCCGTCGACCGAGACGCTCTCTTTGCACATCGAGTGCACACCGTGCGAGGAGGGCGACATGGACGCAACACTGTGTCCTGAGTGCGGCGCCCTGGCGGAAGTCCAGTGGCGCGCGGTCATGGAGAGCACGGACGGGCCGATCGAGCACGCCAGGATCAGCTGTCTACGACGACACTGGTTCCTGTTGCCGGTCGCGGCGTTGGAGCGTCCGCAGCCACAGCCTGCCGGAGACCTACGCCCCACGCGGCTCCGCTGACACGAGCTTGCCGAAGACGACGAGCCGCTCGTCGGTGTGGAACAGCTCCGCGCACGTGGTGAGTGTGAGCAGGTGGTCGTCGGCGGGCGGTTGCGGCCCGTCGGCGTCGGGGTTGGCGGGGTGCGATGCCAGCACCCAACTCGCGGTGAACGGCACCTCGAGGTCCTCGCCGCCGGTGGTGAGTTCGTAGGTGTAGACCGTGTCCCGGGTCTCGACGAGCACCTGGTCACCAGGCGCCAGGTCCGGCAGGTCGCGGAAAGGTTCGCCGTGGGTGATCCGGTGGCCGGCCAGCACGTAGTTGCCGGCGCCGCCCGCGTCGGCGGTGTCCTCGAAGTGTCCGATACCGGAGGCCAGCGCCTCGTCGGAGGTCCCCTCGACGACGGGCACCTCGTAGTCGTCTCCGAACTGCGGGATCCGGACGATCGCGCGGCTCGTCCCGTGGTCGGTCTCCGCGGCGTCCGCACCGGCCGCCCACTGCTGCTCCAGCGCGTCGACGACGTCGCGTTGGGCGCGGTGGCTGACGTACGTCGTACCGATGAGCTGCCACGCGAACCAGCCCAACAGTCCCAGACCGGCGAGCAAGCACCCGAGCCCGACGTAGGTGCGGACCCGCTTCATCGAGGGCTGGACCGCGTCACCCGGCCGAGCCGTCGAGCCCGTGGCCCCCGTCGAGTCCGTGCGCGATCGCCTCGATGATCCGCGGCCGGAGCCTGGCGATCGAGATGACCTCGTCCACCGACCCGACCTGTACGGCGCGATAGATGTCGTGGACGCCGTCGAACTCGGCAGCGACCTCACCGATCTTCTCCGGACGCACCTGCGCCCGCAGGTCGGCGAGTTCGACGACGAGGCGGCTGCGGTCGGGCCCGGTGGCCTCGGCCAGGCTGCCCTCGAGGGCCCGGACGCGCGGGTCCGCGGACGTGCGCTTCTCGACCTCGCCGGCGAAGACCACGGCCGCGGCGGGGGCCCCACCGATGACCGAGGCGAACGAGCCCTCCAGAGCGAGCACCGTCATGTTCGGGTTGAGTGCCTTGGAGAACACCACGAAAGCGCCGCCGTGGTAGCGCGAGATGACGCAGAAGACGATCGGGCCGTCGAAGTTGACGATCGCCCGGCCGATCTCGGCGCCGTACTCGAGCTGCAGGTTGCGCATCGAATCGGGAGAACCGTCGAAGCCCGAGAGGTTGGCGAGCACCACGAGGGGACGGTTGCCGCTGGCGGCGTTGATCGCACGGGCCGCCTTCTTCGACGATCGCGGGAACAGGGTGCCGGCGGTGTAGACGTCCGGGCCGTCGGTCGGCGGGAAGCCCCGGCGCGGGACCGGCCGCGACTCGATGCCGAGCAGGCAGACGGGATAGCCGCCCAGGTGGGCGTCCTGCACGACCGCGGTCTCCGCGTCGGCCATGCCCGCCCAGCGTTCGAGCGTCGGATGGTCCTGGTCGGCCAGTGCCCGCATCACGGTGCGGATGTCGAAGGCCTTCTTGCGGTCCGGGTTGGCTGCCGCTGAGAAGATCTCGCCGACGGTGGTGAAGTCGCTGTCCGGTACGTCGTGGGGGAAGTCCGAGACGTCCCGGTCGCTCGGGTCGGTGGTGTCCGCTCGGCGTGGCCGGGTCTCGCCGGGTACGACGTAGGTGTGGTCGTAGTGGGCCATCAGCACCCCGAACGCACCGGCGAGGTTGGGCGCCCAGTACTGAGCCTGGCCGTTGGGACCCATCACCCGGTCGTAGCCGCCGATGCCGTAGTTGTCCTCGGCCGACACACCGCCCGAGAAGTCGAGCGACTGCTTGCCGGTCAGCACCATCGCGCTGTCCGGTGTCATCACCAGGATGCCCTTGGTGTGCATGAGCATCGTCGCCTCGGCGTTCCAGTACGGCTGAGCGCCGACGTTGATGCCGGCCACGACGACGTTGATCTCTCCACCGGCCTGGGTGAACTCGATGATGCGCTTGAGCCCGGCCGCGACCCAGTCCATGTTCTCCGTGCCGGAGTCCATCGAGATCCGGGCGCCCGCGGAGAGGGCGTACCACTCCACCGGCACCTGCATCCGCTCGGCGAGGTCGATCGCCGCGATGATCCGCGAGCACTCGGGCTCCGAGACGGCACCAAGGGCCATCGTCGGGTCGCCGCAGAGCACGACTCGGGTCACGCCGTCCGGGTGCAGCGCGGTCGGGGTCGTGACCACGGCGACGAGGATGCCGGCCTTGTTGTGTCCGGGGGACCGGTCCACAGGCACCAGCTCACCCAGGTCGTCGAGGTCGTGCTCGACGAAGCCGCCCTCCGGGCCGGTCAGCACGCCGGCGAGCTCGTAGGGGTAGACCAAGCCGCGCCGACGCGCGCGCACGACCTTGCCGGCGTACTCGTCGAGCGGCTTGAGCCGCTCGGTCGGCGGCCCCTCGATCGACGTGGTGACCCCGGCTCCGGGGCGCGCATGGAACCGGATCGCGAGGGGGGTCGGGGTGCCGTCGGGGCCGAGCACGCGGCCCTGCGCGAGCACCTCCTCGATGCCCGCGCCGTCGCTGAGCGGAGTGATCTTGTCCTGCAGCGCGGTCAGCTGCTCGACGTCCGCCTCGACGATCGGCCAGACCTGGACCCACACGTGGTTGGTGTCGAGCTTGCTGCCGGCCGCACCACGGGAGGCGCGGACCCGGCGGATCGCCTCGAGGCAGTTCTCGACCGCCCGTTCGGCGTGTGGCAGGCCGGTGACCCGCCCGTGCTCGTCGCGGACGACCGCGAGCTGACGCACCTGGGCGAGGGCCACCAACCGGCGGTCGCCCGGGTTGTCCCGGGCCACGCACTCGTAGAGGAGCACGTCCTCGGGCGCCTCGATTCGGGTGACGTGGAAGTCGCGCAGCCGCCACAGGTCGAGCCGGCGCCCCACCATCGGGTGCACGCCGCGGACCAGGTCGTCCTCGACGATCCCCCCGTCGGCGAGGGGTCGGTAGGTGAAGTAGGTGACCGGCCGCCCCCGGCCCGGGCAGACCGCGACCGCGACCCGGCGTACGGCGTGGGCGAACGGCAGTGCCGCGACGATGTCGGAGAGCTCGGCGCTGGCCCGCTCGGGCGACTCGGGCACCTCGGGCCACGACACGTACAGGTCCACCACCGCGTCGTGGCCTTCTGGCCGCGCGGCGACCTCGTCGCCGAGGGCGCTGACCAGCGCGCCGTCCGGGCTGCCGAGCTCGGCGAACGTGCCCTCGGTCGAGACCAGGTGGGTGGGGCGATCGTCGAGGACGTAGTCGGCGACCGCGAAGGTCCGGCCCTCGCGCACGAACGAGCGCAGGCCGTGGAGGTCGTACTCGCGGTAGTGCCGGCGCACGAGTACGTCGAGCATCGGTTCGTGCTCGGGGACGCCGTTCTCGAGCCGCTCGGCGAGGAACCGGACGATCTGCTCCGGGATCGCCGCGAGTGCCTCCAGCCGAGCGGTCCGGTCGGGCGTGTCGGGGGCGGCGGCGAGGGCTGCCACCTCGTCGCGGACGCCGGTGAGGACGCTGGAGCGTTCGGCGTCGACCAGCGGCTGGTCGAACCAGCGGAAGCGGGTGCTGCGGGCGAGGTCACCGACGGCGGGGTAGCGCAGCTGCGTGGAGCGCACGAGCCGCTCGAGCAGGTCGCGCACGGTGCTCGCTAGCTCCGGCTCGGGAGGGGGTTCGGCGATCCACCGCTGCAGGAGCTCGGTCGCCATCTGCACCTCGGGGGCGGACCGCTGTTGGGCGAGGAAGATGCGGAACACCGCCTCCTCCAGCTGGGGCGTCCGGTCCCAGTCGGTGACGCCGTAGTGGGCCAGGACCCGCGCCAGCCGATCGCGGAACAGCTCGGGGAGTGCGCCCCGGTCGGCGTCCAGGCTCTGCAGGTAGGTGTGGAAGTGCTCCTTGGAGCTGTGCACCCGGAGCTCGGTCTGCAGGTCCTCGCCGGCCGGGCGGTTGCGGCTCAGCTCGGCGAAGTCGGCGAACCGGCTGAGGAGGGCGAGCTCGTCGCGGACGACGTCCTCGCCCGCCGCGACCAGCTCGTCGCGCGCCAGCAGGTAGTCGGAGATGACCGAGCCGTTGGTCTGAGGGTCGACGTCGAAGCCCATGAGGATCGCGGCGAGGTCCTCGCGGCCGCGCGCGGCCCGCTGCCGCGCCGTCGCCGCCCCGTTGCGCCCCTCCGGCAGGTCGAGTTCGGGGCCGTCGTCGGTCGGCGTCGCCTCCGCGCTCGCCTCGGCGTCGTCGTCGGCCACCGGCTCGAGGCGGACCAGTGGAGCGCCGGTCTCGACCTGACTGCCGGTGGCCGCCAACAGCTCACGAACCCGTGCCGCGAACGGCGCGCGCAGCACCGTCTCCATCTTCATGCTCTCGAGCACGAGCACCGGCGCGCCTGCGTCGACCAGGTCGCCGGGGGCCACCGGCGACGCCACCACGAGCGCGGGCGCGGGCGAGCGGAGTACGCCGCCCTCGTCGCGGCTGACCCGGTGGGCCACGCCGTCGACCTCGATGAGGTGGACCGGTCCGTGGGTGGCCGTCACCAGCCGGTGGACGTGATCGCCGACGGTCAGCCGGGTGTGGAACTCGTCGAGTCGTTCGACGTCCACCTCGACCAGGTGAGTGGCGCCCGCGGTCGCGACCGCGACCCGGAACCGACGCGGGCCGGTCTGGAGGACCGTCACCTTGTACGTCGCGCCGCGCAGTTTGAAGTCGACGGCTCGGCCGACCTCGTGCTGGACCTGGGGCCGACCGCCGCGGGCGCTCTCGAGCAGCCGGGCGATCTCGACCTGCTCCTCGTCCTCGTAGGCCTCGATCCCGGCGGCGACGACGGCGATCCCGGAGTGGTCGTCGACGACGAGCCGTCCCTCACCCCGGACCCGGTCGATCCACGCGGTGTCGGCCCACCCCTTCTTGCCGTCGACCACTTCGGACTGGTCGAGCAGGTCGAGGATGAAGCTCTTGTTGGTGGCGCCGCCCTCGATCACCACGGTCGTCTCGGCCATCGCGCGCCGGAGCCGCGCCAGTGCCTCGTCGCGGGTGCGCCCGTAGGCGATGATCTTGGCGATCATCGAGTCGAAGTCGGCCGGGATCGTGTCGCCCTCGCCGACCCCGGTGTCGACCCGGATGCCGGGACCCGACGGGAGTTCGAGCAGCGCGATCCGGCCTGGCGACGGGGCGAAGTCGCGGTCCGGGTCCTCGGCGTTCAGCCGGGCCTCGACCGCGTGTCCCTTCTCCGGCGGCTTGGCCCCCTCGAGCCGCCCGCCCGCCGCCACGTGGAGCTGCGCCCGGACCAGGTCGAGGTCGGTGGTGACCTCGGTGATCGGGTGCTCGACCTGGAGCCGGGTGTTGACCTCGAGGAAGGCGAAGGACCGCTCCTCCGGGTGGTAGAGGAACTCGACCGTGCCCGCGCCGACGTACCCGACTGCGACCGCTAGCCGCTCCGCGGAGCTCTTCAGCTCCTCGGTCTGGCTGGGCTCCAGCAGCGGCGAAGCCGACTCCTCGATCACCTTCTGGTTGCGTCGTTGCACGGTGCAGTCACGGACGCCGACCGCCCAGGCCGTGCCGTGGGCGTCGGCGATCAGCTGTACCTCGACGTGGCGGGCGCCGGTCACCAGGCGCTCGAGGAAGACCACGCCGCTGCCGAAGGCGCGCTCGGCCTCGTCGCGGGTGCGTTGGTAGGCGTCTTCGAGTTCGGCGGCGGAGTCGACCCTGCGGATGCCCCGGCCACCTCCACCGGCGGTCGCCTTGAGCATCAGCGGATAGCCGATCCGCTCGGCGGCAGCCAGCGCATCGTCCAGGGTGTCGACGCCCCGACCGCTCCACGGCGCGACCGGCACCCCGACCTCCTCGGCAAGGAGCTTCGAGCCGATCTTGTCGCCGAGCCGGCGCATCGCCTGGGCGCTCGGACCGATGAAAGTCACGCCTAGCCGGTCGCACAGCTCCGCGAACTCGGGCACCTCCGCGACGAAGCCCCACCCGACCCACACGGCATCGGCAGCGCACTCGACCAGCACCCGCTCGAGGACCGCGAGGTCGATGTACGGGCGCGCGGAGGCCGGGCCGAGCGGATAGGCCTCGTCGGCCTCCCGCGCGAACATCGCCGTCCGCTCCTCGTCGGTGTAGAGCGCGATCGTGCGGATCGGCCCCTCACCCTGAGCGTTCAGGTCGCGGACGGCGTGGATCAGCCGCATCGCCGACTCGCCGCGGTTCACGATCGCAACTCGAGAGAACACCCTGCTCCTCCACAACGACGGGCCGCAGTCGGAACCCGCTCCCGAGTGACCCTGTCACGTGGCGATGCTACGAGCGAGTCACATGCCGGACGGGTGTTCGAGTGCCCGCGCGCCCACCCGATCGCGTCTCGCCGTCAAGGATGCCTTCGGCACCGCTTCGCGGGGGCCTGCGCACCCCCCGGCAGTGACGGCCCCGCCTCAGGTGCCATGTTCGTGGAACCACGTGGCGACCTGGTCACAGTTGTCGAGGACCAGGAGCGCGCGCTGCTCCGCGAGGTGCTGGACGAGCACCGACTCCGGTCCGGCGCCCTGGGCGTCACTCAGCTCGAACGCGCTGAGCACCGCCTGCTCGACACCCGCACGATCGCTGACCGGCACCAGATCGGCGAACCACACACCATCGGGAAACCGCTGCGCATCGCGCGCCGCCGCCGAAGCCACGGCGAGCCCGAGCCGGGTCTTGCCCGAACCGCCCGTACCGGTCAGCGTCACCAACGGACGCGACCCCACCAGCGCCAACACGTCCGTGACCTCGGCCTCGCGACCTACCAGCTCGTTGGGCGCGTGTGGCAGCGCACCACCCCGCGTGGGGGCATCTCCGTTCGCGACCGCTGCACCCGTCATGTGCGCCCACCCTCCCGCACACCATGATCCGGCACTGTCAAGCTAATCGGGCGACCGGCTATCCCAGTTCCCGGCGCATGGTTGCGGCCAGTATTTCCTGTGCGGGCTCGGGGAGGACGAGCGTGCCGATCTCGCGCAACAGCTTCGCCGCCCGCTCGGCCGCCGTGGCTCGCTCGGCCGGTGCCGCTCCGGAGTCACACGCCAGACGAAGGAGACGCTCCGCGCGTACGGCTCGAGCCAGGTCGGGCTCGGGGAGCCAGGCGTAGCCGAGGTGCGCCGCCTGGTGCCGGGCGTCGTTCCAGGCCGTCGAGAGGGCTTGAGTCAGCTCCTCGAATTCGACGATGTCGTGAGCATCAAGAGGCACGGCTTCGCCGAGGATCGCGCGTCGGTCCTGGGCCTTTCCCAGCGCCTCGATGAACAACGTCGTTCGGGGCCGGGTCACGTCGAGGAGGGCGGCATGCTCGAGCGCCGCCAACGGATCCGAGGCTATGGTTCCCCACTCGGCCATGACGCTCTCGTACCGAACGCCGGCGGCCGCCCACCTAGCCGACAGCGTGCTGGTGGCCGCCTCCCGGTCTTCCCGCCGCGCGTGATCGATGTCCCGAGCGAGCTGCCACAGGGAGGTGAGCCCTTGCTCGCGGGCCGCGGCCGCGGTCACCGATCGGGCCGCCTGGCGCCGAGTGGGGAGGCACTTCACCGCGGCGTCGACGAGCGCGAGCTGGTCAGCTGGTGCTCGGGAGAGGTCGATGGTCGCCTCGTCGGACACCTCCGCCATCTCCCGGCGCACCCGGAACGCCGCCACCGTCGCCCAGAGTGACCCGAGGATGCAGAGGACCGCCAGTGTGATCGGCAGCCACTCGAGGTAGTCGGCAACGACGGCGTACGCACCGATGGCGGCGGCGGACAGCGCGCTCGCCACGGCCACCCGATGTGCTGCCCACGGACCGTCCGTCGCCAGCACGAGCTCTGCGTACTCGGTGGGAGTCAGGTCCCAGGCAGGCGGGCAGACGAACGACAGATCGGGTCTGGCGGCGGCCCCGAGGTGCTGACGGCCGTCCACGGTTCCACTCTGCCGTGGTCACGACCCGCGGAATCGAACGCCCGCGCATGGCTTCGACACGCTCGCTGCGCTCGCGGCTC
>DOWL01000082.1:18118-25623 GCA_003519585.1 Nocardioides sp.
CGACACGCTCGCTGCGCTCGCGGCTCAACCAGCGGTGGCACCGGTGGTTGAGCCCGAAGGCGCGCCAGCGCGTTCGGTGTCGAAACAGCAGCGTTGGCACCCACTCAACCCACGACGGACGCCCGGTTACCGGAGGGCACCGCCGAAGCGGGTGGTGAGCAGTCGTGCGGTACGGCGGACCTGGTCGGCGAGGGCGGCCGGATCCGCGTCACCTTCGGCATAGGTCACTGCGACCCCGGCGAGCGGGTGCTGGTTGTGGTCGAGGACCGCCACTGCGACGCTGGACAGCCCGGGGGTCACCTCTCCCGCCTCGAGCGCATAGCCGCGGGTGCGGGTCTCGGTGAGCAGGGACCGCAGTGCGCTCAGGGTCCGCGGCCCGGCGTCGTTGCGGTCGACGAACGCGGCCGCGGACGGGTAGAGGGCCCGCACCTGCGCGGCGGGGAGGTGGGCGAGCACCGCACGCCCGCTGGCGGTGAGTTCGGCGGGCAGCCGGACGCCGACGTCGGTGACCAGCGGAGGGCGGCCCGGCGCACGCTCCTCCAGCACGTAGAGCACGTCGCGCCCGTGCAGCACCGCGAGGTGCGCGCTCTGCCGGGTGCGGTCAACCAGCTCGGCCAGCGGGCGGCGCGCGATCCGCTGGAGCGGCGCCTGCCGCGCGTACCCGCTGCCGACCTCAAACGCGGCCACTCCGAGGCCGTAGCGGTGCTCGTCGGCGAGGTGTACGACGAAGCCCTCGGCGACCATCGCGGTGACCAGGTGGTACGCCGAGCTGCGCGGCAGCTCGCAGGCGCGGGCGATCGCATCGAGCGGCACGGGGTCGGGCTGGCTGGCCAGGTAGCGCAGGACCCGCAACGCGCGGGTCGCCGCGGGCACCTGGGGCATGCTCTGACCGTAGGGGACTGGTAACTTCGGCGGGTCCAAGGGCTCGGCCAACCCATCTTCACGCTGGACAAAGAGGCAGCTCAGTTGCACGTCGTCACGATCGTCGCGAGGAACTTCTTGCCGCGCGCGGCTGTGCTGGCCCGCACCCATCGCGCCCACAACCCTGATGACCAGTTCTCGGTCCTCGTGGTCGACGCCGAGCCCGATGAGGTCGCCGGCACGGCCGACTACGCCGTGCTGACGCCCGCTCACCTCAACCTCGCAGCCGACGAGTTCCAGCGGATGGCGCTGATCTACGACGTCACCGAGCTCTCGACCGCACTCAAGCCGTGGGCGCTCGAGCTGCTGCTCGACGGCGGGGCCGAGGTGGCGACGTACCTCGATCCCGACATCGCGGTCTACGCCTCACTGCACGAGATCGAGGAGCTCAGCCTCGAGCACGGCATCGTGCTGACACCCCACACGACCAGGCCGATGCCCCGCGACGGCCTGGCGCCCAGCGAGGCGCAGATCATGGGCGCCGGGGTGTACAACCTCGGCTTCATCGCCGTCGACCAGGGTGCCCGGCCGATGCTGACATGGTGGCAGGAACGACTGCTGCGCGACTCCGTGAGCGCTCCGACCGAGATGCTGTTCGCGGACCAGCGGTGGATCGACCTGGTGCCCGGCTACTTCCGGCACACGGTGCTCACGGACCCGACGTACAACGTGGCCTATTGGAACCTCGACACCCGCCCGCTGGTCCGGGTCGACGGTGCCGTCCATGTCGAGGGCTACGGGCCGCTGCGGTTCTTCCACTTCAGTGGGTACGAGCCCGACCGGCCTTGGGTGCTGAGCAAGTACCACCTCGATCGGCCCCGCGTCGTGTTGAGCGAGCAGCCGGTCGTGGCCGATCTCTGCCGTGAGTACGCAGCATGGATCACCGACCCCGCGATCGGTGCCGGACCGGGCGGAGCGGTGCTCGACATGCGCTACCGGTTCGACCGGCTGCCCGACGGCACTCGAGTGACCCGGGTGATGCGGCATGCGATGCGCGAAGCGGTGATCGACTCCGACGGCAGTGGCGTGGGCTACCCACCCGGGTGGCGCGACGGCGAAGCAGTCCGAGCATGGTTTCGCGAACCGGTCCGGGACGACTGTCCGACGAACCGCTATCTCTACGCACTCTGGCAGGCACGCGGCGACCTCCGCAGGCACTTCGTCGCTCCGCTCGGAGGCGACGGCGCGGCGTTCGTCGAGTGGGCCTGGTCGTGGGCCCCAGTGGACGCTGACCTCGTGGTGGAGCTGCTGCCGGAGCCTGAGCCCGGGAGCCAGGCCGTGGTCGGCCGTGCGCGTGGGGTCAACCTGGCTGGCTACTTCACTGCGGAGATGGGGGTGGGCGAGATGGGTCGCCTGCTCGTCGACGCGGTGCGCGTGGCCGGGTTGCCCTGTTCGACGCTCCTCGACACCACCAGCGTGAGCCGGCAGCAGCACCCGTTCGACGCGTCTCCGGACCAGACCCGCTACCCCGTCACCGTCGCGGCAGTCAACGCCGACCAGTTCCCACGCTGGGCCCGCGAGAGCGACCCGGCGCTGCGGGAGGGTCACACCGTGGGGATGTGGGCCTGGGAGGTCGAAGAGTTCCCGGAGTACGACGAGGCGCTGGAGCTGGTAAACGAGGTCTGGACGCTCTCGTCGTTCTCGCGCGAGGCCATCGCTCGGGCCACGGACAAGCCGGTGCACGTCATCCCGCTGCCCATCCGGGAGCCCGAGCCGGTGCCGCCCCTGGACCGCGCGGCGCTCGGTCTTCCGGAAGGTCCCTACCTGCTGTTCGCCTTCGACTACCTCAGCGTCTTCGAGCGCAAGAACCCGCTCGGCCTCGTCGACGCCTTCTGCCGCGCCTTCCCCGACGGCGACGGCCCGGCCCTGGTGATCAAGTCGATGAACGGCGATCGGTTCCGGTCCGACCGCGAACGACTCCGCGCCAGCGTCGCCGCCCGGCCCGACATCACGCTGCTCGAGGACTACCTCCACAAGGACCAGCTCGGGGCCCTCATGGCCGAGTGCACGGCCTATGTCTCGCTGCACCGCGCCGAGGGCTACGGCCTCACGATGGCCGAGGCGATGGCGCGCGGCCGGCCGGTGGTCGCGACGGCCTACTCCGGCAACATGGACTTCATGGACAGCGCCACCGCGCTGCTCGTTCCGTACGACCTGGTCCCGGTGCCGTCGGGGAGCGGTCCCTACCCGTCGTCGACGGTGTGGGCCGAGCCTGATCTGCAGCGGGCGGCTGCACACCTGCGCTGGGTGGTCCAGCACCCGGAGGAGGCGGCAACGCTCGGTGCGCGGGCCGCGACGAGCGTGCGTCAGCGGGGGTCGATCCGCCGTACGGCGGAGTTCGTGACCGAGCGAGTCGATGCAGCGCTGATCACCGCCGCGGCCGCTCCGGAAGAGCGGGACCCCGAGGCAACCCGGGCCGAGCGGGCGATCAAGCGTGCCCGTCGGGCCGTCCGGGCGCCGGCTGCCGGCGGCCGGCTGAGGTGGCTCGGCGGCTTCGACGAACGGCAGCAGGCGAGGTTCGACGAGGTGCTGCGCGCGCTGGGGATGGTGCGTCGGCGGGCTGATCGCGCGCTCCGGGTCGCCTACGAGAACCGTCGCGAGCTGCGTCGGCTGACCGAGCGCTTCGAGGGCCTCGAGGCGGGGGTCGCGACCGGGCGCCTCCAGAAGGCCCGAGTCGCCGGGCTCGCCGACGACGTGGCCAAGCTGCGGGAGCGGGTCGAGGCCGAGGCTCGCGCCATGGGCCGGCGCCGCGACTTCAGCGCCGCCGGGGCCGGCCAACGACTCCGAGGCGAGGATGGGCTCGGGTTCGACCACCCAGACGACGTACCCGCCACCGCCGACCTGGTCCGCGGACCGGAGTCGGAGGTGCTCGAGCAGGTGACGCCGTACGCGTCGCTACTGTCCGCGCACGGGCCCGTGCTCGATGTCGGATGCGGCCGTGGTGAGCTGCTCAGGGTGCTCGCCGAGCACGGGACCGAGGCGCACGGCGTCGACCTCGATGCCGACCAGGTCAATCGGGCGAAGGCACATGGCGTCGACGCCACGGTGGACGACGGCCTCTCGGCACTGGCGGCCAGTGCGGCCGGTCAGTGGGGGGCGGTGGTGACCCTCCGGGTCATCGAGCAGTTCGCGCCTGCCGACGTACGGCGGCTCCTCGGCGAGGCGCGCCGGGCGCTACGTCCCGACGGGCTGCTGGTGGTCGAGGCGGTCAACCCGCACGCGCCCGGAGGGCTCGAGTCCTTCTGGATCGACCCCGATCACGTCCGGCCTTACGACCCGGAGGCACTCCTCGTGCTCGCCAAGGAGTGCGGCTATCGATCAGCGCGGATCGAGTTCCTCGACGGCAGCGGCGACCTCGAGCACGACCTCCGGACCAGCGCGGCGTACACCCTCATCGCGACGGCCTGATTGGCTGTCTACGCAGCGACCGGACTTTCGCGCCGGGGGTGTTCAGCGCTTGCGGTGATCGACCGACGGGTCCAGCCGATCGGCCTCCCTCAGGGTGTCCTCCTGCTGCGCCTCGGAGTGGGCCAGCCCAGCGCGCGCCTCCGCGGCCTGCGCCTCGGCGATCTCGGCCTGCTCGCGAGCCTGATCGGCCGCGGCCTGGGCGGCGGCGGCGTTCTGCTGCTCCTGCTCCACCTCGTGTGAACGCTCGGCTGCCTGGCGGCGCAGCTCCTCGGCCTCGTGGGCCCTGTGCTCCTTGCCCTTGGTGCGCGCGAGCTGCCATGCCACCAGCGCGATCACCAGGACCACGACGACGACCACGACGATCATCGCAACGGTGTCCGACATCTTTGCCTCCGATCCTCCCCGTGCCGCGGTTCCCGGTACCCCGCAAGTGCGGCACCATGCGGATCAGGGATCAGGCGGGCGTTCAGAGGGGGAGGAGGGCGGCGACCCGGCCCCCACCGCCCGGTCCCGGTCCGGCCTCGAGGGTTCCGCCGAGTTCGGTCGCGCGCTCGCGCATCGACGACAGACCGACGCCTGGGCGCCAGGCAGCGCTGCGACCTCGGTCGGTCACCTCGAGGCGGAGGCCATCGGTGCCGGCGTCGATGAGCACTGCCGCGCGGGCACTGGAGCTGTGCCGTGCGACGTTGGTCAGGGCCTCGGAGACGATGCGGTACGCCGCCACCTCGACCGCTGCGGGGAGGTCCGGGAGCTCTTCGGGCGCACTGACCTCGACCGTGACGGGGTCGCCGTCGCGGTTGCGGAGCCCGACCGCCTGCTGCCGCAGCGCTGGCACCAGCCCGAGCTCGTCCAGCGCCGGCGGGCGCATGGCATAGACCATCCTCCGGATCTCCTCGATGGCGATCACCGTGTCGGCGCGCAACTGGGCCACCATCCGCTCGGCCGCTGCGGGGTCGGTGCGGATCAGGTTGCGTGCAGCATCGGAGGTGAACGCCACCCCGGACAGTCGTGGTCCGAGGCCGTCGTGGAGCTCACGGCGGAGCCGGCGTCGCTCCTCCTCGACGGCCGCGATCGTCGCGCCGCGCGACTCGATGAGCTCCGCGGCCAGTGCTCGGGCGCGCAGGGTCTGCGCCAGCAGCGGCACGGTGAGCCGAAGCACCTGCTGGTCCCCGGCGGAGAACGTCAGGTCACCGGGGCGCAGCGCCACGACCAGCTCCCCGGCGCCGTCGAGGTCGAGGGACCGGGTGTGGGTCGTCGCTGTGCCGGAGGCCGCCAGCGTCACCCCGTCGACGCTGAGCGCGGCGTACGGCACCACCAGCGCCTCTCGGATCGCCCGGAGCGCGATGAGCGGGTCCTCTCCGATCCGGCCGGCCACGGCCGAGGCGGCGTCCAGCGGGTCCGGGCGCTCCCCGAACAGCAGTTGGTCGACCACGCCGCGCAGCACGACCCGGGTCGGCTGGAACGTCACGGCCGACAGTGCGGCGAGCAGCGCGAGCGCGCCGGTGTTGAGCTCGTGCGCTCCCAGGGCGTCGAGGAGCGACAGCGCAAGGACGAAGACCGACATCACAGTGACCAACGCGACGGTAGTCACGACCGTGCTCACGACCAGGCCGCGCACGTCGACGAGGTCGGGCAACGTCGCGCCGACGTACAGCGCTGGGCCGATCAGCGC
This sequence comes from Nocardioides sp., assembly GCA_003519585.1. GTDB lineage: Bacteria > Actinomycetota > Actinomycetes > Propionibacteriales > Nocardioidaceae > Nocardioides. Next base: position 24,120 of record DOWL01000082.1, read on the forward strand.
GAAGACGAGAAGTCCGATGTCGGTGAGCCCGGCCGAGCTCTGCTCCGCGGAGAAGGTGAGGAAGAAGTAGACGAGGACCGTCGTCGTGACCGCGAGGGACATCCAGGTCAGGCTCCTGCGTTCGGCGCCCTCTGAGGTCTCGATCCGCCACCAGGTGTGCGCCACGAACACGCAGCCCTGCACGAGGGCCATGAGTCCGGTCACGCCGACGTCGTCGTACGCCGTGGCGACCAGACCGCAGCCGCCCAGCAGGACCAGGCCGAGGAAGTCCGGGAGTCGCCGCCACCGCAGCGCGGGGTAGGTCGCCAGACTCAGTGGCAGCAGGACGCCGCTGGCGAACAGCGCCAGGACGTCCGCCGCCGCTCCGGCGTCCCGGGCGAGCAACACGGCAGCCACCACACCGAGCCCCCCGCCGGTCGTGAGCAGGGCGGCCGAGACGACCGCCCGTCGGCGTACCAGCAGCGCAGCCCCGCTGACCGCGAACGACGCCGAGACCACGGCCGTCGTGACCGGCAGGACCTCCACGTCAGCTCCCCAGGCCGCGTTCGCGGGCCCTGATCACCGCAGCCGTCCGGTCGGTGACCTCCAACTTGGCGAAGATCGTGGTCAGGTTGTTGCTCACCGTCTTCGGCGAGAGGTGCAGCGCCGAAGCGATCTCGGCGGTACGGCGCCCGTCGGCGAGCAGGCCGAGGATGTCGCGCTCGCGCGTGGTGAGCTCGGGGAAGGGGTCGTCAGCGGCCAGCGCCGCCGGTGGGTTCGAGAAGTGTTGGAGCATCCGCGCGGCGATCGCGGCGCCGAAGATCGCCTGCCCGCGGACCACGGCGCGGATCGCGTCGGCGATCTCGTCCTGCTCGGCGCCCTTGAGCAGGTAGCCCTGCGCCCCCGCCTGCATCGCGGTGAAAACGGTGGCGTCCTCGTCGTACATCGTGAGCACCAGCACGGCCGTCTCCGGCACCGCCTTGCGGATCCGCCGGGTCGCCTCGACTCCGTCGAGCACGGGCATCCGCACGTCCATCAGCACGACGTCGGGCTTGGTGAGCTGGGCCTCGCGGACCGCGGCCTCGCCGTCGTCGGCCTCGGCCACGACCTCGAAGTCGTCGAGTGTGCTCAGCAGGGCCGCGAGCCCACGTCGTACGACGGGGTGGTCGTCGGCGAGCAGCACCCGGATCGGCATGCCCCCATCATCGCGGTCCGTGGGCCGCTCGCGCCCGGGAAGAAGTTCCCGCCGTCCGGGGGCTGGCCGGGAAGGCGGGAGGAGTGGATCCTCTGGGGAGAGGACGGGGCGCGGTCCGAATGTGGAGCCATCGATCCCACGTCACTGGAGGCACTCATGACCAGCACCACGCTCACCTCGTCCAGCACCGGCATCGGCGGCAAGCAGAAGGCCGGCCTGGTGATCTGCCTGCTCTTCGGCCTGGCCAACCTGCCGTCGGTCCTCACCGCGCCCGCCGACGGCGAGACCGGCCCGCCGATGGCGATCCTGGTCGTCGACACGCTGCTCGGC
>DOWL01000082.1:25779-26055 GCA_003519585.1 Nocardioides sp.
TGGTCGTCGACACGCTGCTCGGCGCGATCGCGATCGTCGCGGCGATCCTGGCCTGGCGCGGCAACCGGGTCGCGCTGCGGGTCGCGGCCGGCGCGATCATCCTCATCACGATCACCGGGCTGCCCGCGTTCTTCGTCGACGTGCCCATGGGTGTCAAGGCGCTGGTCGGCTTGAGCGTCCTGCTCACCGTCCTCGCCGTGGTGCTGATGTTCTCCGCCCCGCGGAGCTCCTCGTCCATCGACGACTGAATACCCCGGCGACCATCGGGGGTTCGAC
>DOWL01000082.1:26351-26627 GCA_003519585.1 Nocardioides sp.
GTTCGGTGTCGAAACCTCCGCAGCAAGGGCACCGCGCCCGCTCCGCCCGTCAGATCACGACAGTTCGCGTTCGTCGCGCACCGGGACGAGCGCGAGTGCGGCCAGCGGGAACACCGCGGCCAGTGCGAAGGTCGCGGGGTAGCCAGCCCCGGCCACGGCCAGGCCCGCGAGAGGCGGGACGGCGGCCGCGGTGAGGAACTGGGCGGTGTTCTGCACGCCGAGGGCGCGGCCGGACCAGAACGGTCCGGCCCGCTCGGCGACCGCGGTGAAGGCCAG
>DOWL01000082.1:26756-27214 GCA_003519585.1 Nocardioides sp.
CGCGGTGAAGGCCAGCCCGTTGTCGGCCACGGTCACCGCGGTCGCGAGCACCACGAGCGGTACGGCGACCATCAGGTCGAGTCCCGCGGTCACGCCCAGCAGCACCATCGTCACGGCCGCTGTGATCGTCACCCAGCGCAGGGGGCGCATCCGGCTGGCGACGACGTCGGAGAGCTGCCCCACGCCGATCCGGCCGAGGGCGCCGGCCACCTGGGCGACCGCGACCAGCGCGCCGGCCGCGGCGGGCGACCAGTCCCGGTCCTGCACCAGCCAGACCAGCGCGAAGGTCCACACCACGAACTGCGGCACCACCAGCAGCACCGAGACGCCGTGGATCCGGACCAGGTAGCGGTCCGCGCGGTAGGGGTTCGGCGCCGCGGTCGGTCCGGAGGCAGGCCGCGGCGGGTCGACCACGACGATGGCGACCAGCCCTGCGGCGAGGGCGCAGGCGGCCACCG
>DOWL01000082.1:27540-28277 GCA_003519585.1 Nocardioides sp.
CCACGCCGGCCAGGCCCAGGCCGAGCCCCAGCGCCACGACAGACCCCGACAGCGCGGCGAGCGTCCCGAAGAGGGCAGCGCCCACCAGTCCCGCGAGCAGCACCACCCGCTCGCCCCGGCGGTCGGTCACGATCCCCCACGGCACCAGGGCGACCATCACGCCGAGCATCGGCGCGGCCGCGACCAGCCCCGCCTCGGCCAGAGTCAGGCCTCGCTGGTCGTGCAGCGCGGGGATCAGGAACGCCGGGCCGTGCACCATCACCGCCGTCGCCGCCTGCGCGAGGGTGCTCGCCGCGAGCATCGCCCAGCGCCGGCGTGCGCCGACCTGGGCCGCGGGATCGGCGAGCGAGATCACTGAACTAGTGAACGACGGTGGCGACGAAGTCGCTGTCGGCAGCCGCGGTTTCGAGACAGGTCCAGGCAATCTCGGATCTGAGACTACCCCTCCACATCGGCTCTGGTCGCGGGCCGGAGGCGAGGCGTTGGATGGAGCCATGACGACCTCGACCTTCCTCGCTCCCGTGACCGTGGACGTCGGGGCGCTGGCTCCCGAAGACGTCGTCGCGGTTGCGCGCGACGGTGCGCCGGTCGTGCTCAGCGAGGCCGCGCTGGCGGCGATCGACCTGGCCCGTGCGGTGGTCGATGAGTTGGCGGCGGCGCCCACGCCGGCGTACGGCATCTCGACCGGCTTCGGGGCGCTGGCGACCCGGCACATCCCCACCGAGATGCGCGCCCAG
>DOWL01000082.1:28415-28896 GCA_003519585.1 Nocardioides sp.
ATCCCCACCGAGATGCGCGCCCAGTTGCAGCGATCGCTGGTCCGCTCGCATGCGGCCGGGTCCGGCCCGGAGGTCGAGCGGGAGGTGGTCCGCGCGCTGATGCTGCTGCGGCTCTCGACCCTGGCGACCGGCCACACCGGGGTACGCCGCGAGACCGCGCAGCTGTTGGCGGCGCTGATCTCACACGACATCACGCCGGTGGTCCACGAGTACGGTTCGCTCGGCTGCTCCGGTGATCTGGCCCCGCTGTCCCACTGCGCGCTCGCGCTGATGGGAGAGGGCACGGTGCGCGACGCGACCGGCACGTTGGTGCCCGCCGCCGAGGCCCTCGCCGCCGCCGGACTGACTCCCGTCGAACTGGCCGCCAAGGAAGGGCTCGCGCTCATCAACGGCACCGACGGGATGTTGGGCATGCTGGTCATGGCCATCGCCGACCTGCGCCGGCTGTTGCGCACCGCCGACATCGCCGCGGCGATGTCGG
>DOWL01000082.1:29025-29228 GCA_003519585.1 Nocardioides sp.
CCGACATCGCCGCGGCGATGTCGGTCGAGGCGCAGCTGGCCACCGACCGGGTCTTCGCCCCGGAGCTGCAGGCGATCCGGCCGCACCCGGGCCAGGCTCTCTCGGCGGCCAACCTGGTGGCGCTGCTGGCCGACTCTGGGGTGGTGGCGAGCCATCGCGGCCCGGACTGCAACCGCGTCCAGGACGCCTACTCGCTGCGCTGC
>DOWL01000082.1:29291-30097 GCA_003519585.1 Nocardioides sp.
CAGGACGCCTACTCGCTGCGCTGCTCGCCGCAGGTTCACGGCGCCGCACGCGACACCGTCGAGCACGCCGCGACCGTCGCCGCGCGCGAGCTTGCCGCGGCCGTCGACAACCCCGTGGTGCTTGCGGAGGAGGGCCGGGTGGAGTCCAACGGCAACTTCCACGGCGCGCCCGTGGCCTACGTGCTCGACTTCCTCGCCATCGTGGCGGCGGACGTCGCCAGCATCAGCGAACGGCGGACTGACCGGTTCCTCGACAAGGCGCGCAACCACGGGCTGCCGCCGTTCCTGGCGGGCGACCCCGGCGTGGACAGCGGCCACATGATCGCGCAGTACACCCAGGCCGCGATCGTCTCGGAGCTCAAGCGGCTCGCCGTACCCGCCTCGGTCGACTCCATCCCCTCCAGCGCCATGCAGGAGGACCACGTGTCGATGGGCTGGTCGGCCGCGCGCAAGCTGCGGCGTTCCGTCGACGGCCTCACTCGAGTGGTGGCGATCGAGCTGCTCACCGCGGCTCGTGCCCTCGACCTGCGCGCGCCCCTCCAGCCCGCCTCGGCCACCGCCGCCGTGGTCGCCCTCTTCCGCTACTCCGGCATCGAGGGCCCCGGCCCCGACCGCCACCTCGCGCCCGAGATCGAGACCGCCGTCCAGCTGGTCGCGTCGGGCGCGGTCCTCACCGCAGTCGAGTCCGTCATTGGAGAACTGGCATGACATCGCACGAGAACGACACCAACCCGCGCCTCCCCATCCACGCCGCCCACGGCACCCAGCTGACCGCACGGTCGTGGCAGACCGAGGCGCCGCTGCGG
>DOWL01000038.1:0-4867 GCA_003519585.1 Nocardioides sp.
TTCCAGGCCGAGGACGAGATCGCCGGGATCGGCGCCGCGATCGGCGCCTCGTTCGCCGGCAAACTCGGCATCACCTCGACCTCCGGACCCGGGATCGCGTTGAAGTCCGAGGCGATCGGGCTCGCGGTGATGACCGAGCTACCCCTGGTCGTCGTCGACGTCCAGCGCGGTGGCCCCTCGACCGGACTGCCGACCAAGACCGAGCAGGCCGACCTGCTCCAGGCGATGTTCGGCCGCAACGGCGAGGCACCGGTCCCGATCGTGGCCCCGCAATCCCCGGGTGACTGCTTCGACGCCGCCGTCGAGGCGATCCGGATCGCGGTCACCTACCGCACCCCCGTCATGCTCTTGTCCGATGGCTACCTCGCCAACGGCTCCGAGCCCTGGCGAATCCCCCAGATCACCGGGGACAACACCGAGCTCCCGGTCATCGACCCAGGCTTCGCCACCGAGAAGAACCACGTGGTCAAGGTCGACGACGACGGCACCGAACACACTGAGTTCTGGCCCTACCTGCGTGACGAGGCCACCCTGGCGCGGCCGTGGGCGATCCCCGGCACCCCGGGACTGGAGCACCGGATCGGTGGCCTGGAGAAGGCCGACAAGACCGGCAACATCTCCTACGACCCGGCCAACCACGACCTCATGGTCCGCACCCGCCAGGCCAAGGTGGACCGGATCGCCGACTCGCTGCCGCCCTTGCAGGTCGACGACCCGGCCGGCCCGGACGGTGAGACCGCGAAGGTGCTGGTGATCGGGTGGGGGTCGACCTACGGCCCGATCGGCGCCGGCATCCGCCGGGTCCGCAAGGCCGGCTACCAGGTCGCCCAGGTCCACCTGCGTCACCTCAACCCGTTCCCCAAGGACCTCGGCGAGATCCTCAAACGCTACGACAAGGTTCTGGTCCCCGAGATGAACCTCGGCCAACTCGCGCTGCTGCTGCGTGGCCGCTACCTGGTCGATGCGATCGGCTACAACCAGGTCAACGGCATGCCACTCAAGGCCACCGAACTCGCCCAAGCCATCGGCCACCTCGTCGCCGAAGCAGAGGGCATCGAGGTCAACCTGGGCGTCCACGGCCTGACGACCCCGCAGGAGGTAGAAGCGTGAGCTCCCCGACCAGCATCGACATCGGGATGCCGGGCATGAAGTCCGGCATCGAGGGAGTGCCTACATTCGAGGGCGAACAGACGGGTAAGGAGTACACCTCCGACCAGGAGGTGCGCTGGTGCCCCGGGTGCGGTGACTACGCCGTACTCAAGGCGGTGCAGGGCTTCCTGCCGCAGTTGGGGTTGCGTCGGGAGAACATCGTGTTCGTCTCCGGCATCGGCTGCTCCAGCCGCTTCCCTTACTACCTCGACACCTACGGCATGCACTCCATCCACGGCCGGGCGCCCTCGATCGCCACCGGGATCGCCACCGCGCGTGAGGACCTCTCGGTGTGGGTGGTCACCGGCGACGGGGACGCGCTCTCCATCGGCGGCAACCACCTGATCCACGCCCTGCGCCGCAACGTGAACATGACGATCCTGCTGTTCAACAACCGGATCTACGGCCTCACCAAGGGCCAGTACTCCCCCACGTCCGAGCCCGGCAAGATCACCAAGTCCACCCCGATGGGCTCGGTCGACCACCCCTTCAACCCCGTCTCCCTCGCCCTCGGCGCCGAGGCCACCTTCGTGGCCCGCACCATCGACTCCGACCGCAAACACCTCACCGCCGTACTGTCGGCTGCGGCCGCACACCGCGGCACCTCGCTGGTCGAGATCTACCAGAACTGCCCGATCTTCAACGACGGCGCCTTCGACGCCATCAAGGGCGCCGAGACCAAGGCGGATGCGATCATCCCGCTCGAACACGGCCAGCCGATCCGCTTCGGCAGCGACGGCGCGAAGGGGCTGATCCGCGACTCCGAGACGGGCGGGGTCAAGGTCGCGCTGGTCGCCGACCTAGGCAAGGGAGCCGAGGACCAAATTCTGATCCACGACGCCAGGAACCCAGACCCCACCCTGGCCTTCGCGATCTCCCGACTCACCGACGCCGGCTACCTCCACCAGGCCCCGATCGGCATCTTCCGCCAGGTCGAACGACCGACCTACGACGACCAGGCCCGCGCCCAGGTCGCCACGGCTCACGAGGCCGCCACCGGCACCCCCATCGACCGACTCGCCGCCCTCATCGGCGGCGGCGACACCTGGACGGTTGCCTGACGGTTCACCGTGACGTACGACGGCCCCCACCGATCGGTGGGGGCCGTCCGCGTGTGTGAGGGACCTCAGCGGGTGACGATGCAGCCCAGGTTGGGCGTCGTCGTCTTCTTGTACCCGCCCTGCGCGGGGACCTGGATCTTGAAGCAGGTCTTCTTGTTGCCGACCTGGAAGATCGGCGTGCGGAACTTGCCGCTCTTCTTGACCTTGACCTTCTTGACGACCTTGAAGCCACCGCCGGCCACGTTGCGCAGCAGCTTGACCTTGCCGTGGAAGGTCGTGACCTTGCCCTTGACGTAGAAGTGGTTCGAGCTGCTCTCACCGCCTTGGGCGGTCACATCGTGCTTGGGCTTCGCCGCCGCATCCGCCGGTGAGACGAGCGCGGAGCCCATCGTGACCGTGAGGACGAGGGCCACGAAGGCTCCAACGATTCGAGCAAGGCGCATCAGCATTCTCCCTGGGTGACGTACTGGGGTTGTCTCAGATGAGACTAACCCCCGCGGGCTCCGACAAACCCCGAGACACTAACCTGAGCCGGTGACCGACCAGCGCCGCGGGCTGCTGCTCGGCCTGGCGGCCTACGTCATGTGGGGTGCCTTCCCCCTCTATTGGCCGCATCTCGAGCCGGCCGGCGCGCTGGAGATCCTGGCGCATCGAGTGCTGTGGTCGATGATCACCATGGGGCTCCTCGTGCTCCTGTTGCGGCGGACGTCGCAGTTCCGGGCGCTGTTCCACAGCCGTCGGACGTTCCTGCTTCTCGCCTTGGCGGCGTTCGTGATCACCTTCAACTGGGCGACCTACATCTGGGGCGTCAACAACGGCCGGGTGGTCGAGACCTCCCTCGGCTACTTCATCAACCCGCTGGTCACCGTGCTGATGGGCGTCTTCATCCTCGGCGAACGGCTCCGGCGGCTCCAGTGGGTGGCGATCGGGGTCGCCAGCTTGGCGGTCGTCGTGCTCACCATCGACTACGGAAGCCCCCCGTGGGTTGCCCTGATCCTTGCGTTCTCGTTCGGCACCTACGGGCTGGCGAAGAAGACCGCCAACGTCGGGGCGTTGGAGAGCACGACCCTCGAGGCGACGCTGGTGGCGCCGTTCGCGGCGGCCTACATCGCGTACCTGGTGGCGACCGGCGGCTCCAACTTCGCCTCGCACGGCGCTGGTCACGCACTGCTGCTCGCCTCGTCCGGGCTCGTGACCGCGGTGCCCCTGATCTGCTTCGGCGCCGCTGCGATCCGAATCTCCCTGGTGAGCCTGGGGTTGTTGCAGTACCTGGCCCCGATCATCCAGTTCGCGCTCGGTGTCCTCTACTTCCACGAGGACATGCCAGCCGGACGCTGGATCGGTTTCGTGCTGGTCTGGATCGCACTCGCCATGTTCACCGTGGAGGCGACCAGGCACCGCCGTCGTCAACTGCACCTCGCAGCTCACGCCGCGGCGGCCGCCTGAGCAGTGAGTCATGCAAGCAGGGTGTCGATGAGGGTCGCGGCCAGACCCAATGCGGCGCACGCGCCAAGGGTGCGCAGCGGGGTCCAGCTGCGCCAGAACAGCAAGGCGAGCGCGACGCCCGTGAGTGCGAACGCGAGCGGGTCCCACGAGCTCCAGACGGGCACTTCCAGGTGGAACGGGCCGCTGTCGACGGCGGTGGTGTCGTCGAAGAGGGTGTGCAGGCTGAAGTAGACGGCCAGGCTGGCGATGACCCCGACGACGGCGGCGGTGACCCCGGCCAGCGCGGCGGTCAGGTGCGTGTTATGTCGTAGTCGCTCGACGTAGGGGGCGCCGAGGAAGATGAACAGGAAGCACGGCACGAAGGTGACCCAGGTCGTCAGCAGCGACCCGACCAGCATGCCGCCCCACGGGTCCAGGCTGCCCGGGTCGCGGTAGGCGCCGACACCGGCGGTCCACTGCGTGACCATGATCAACGGGCCCGGGGTGGACTCGGCGAGCGCGAGGCCGTGGACCATCTCACCCGGTGCGAGCCAGTGGTAGACCTCGACGGCCTGCTGGGCCACGTAGGCGAGCACGGCGTACGCGCCGCCGAAGGTGATCACGGCGGTCCAGGAGAAGAACAGGCCCTGGTCTACGTAGACGCTGTCTCGACCCAGCGCCACGGCAGCGAGCAGGACCGGGGTGAACCACACGAGGAGGCCCAGGGCGAGGACGCCGAGCGAACGGCGCAGAGACGGTCGGGTGGCGTGCAGGGCGTCGTCGCTGATCAGCGGTTCCGGGCCGTCGTCGGCGCCGTGGGCCCTGAGGGTGCGCAGCGCGGGCACCCACCGAGAGGCGACCCAGCCGGTAGCGCCTGCGGTGAGGATGACGATCGGGAAGGGCACCCCGAACACGGCGAGTGCCAGGAACGCGACAACGGCGAGCGCGACCAGGACCTGGTGGCCGAGTGCTCGGCTCCCGACCCGGTAGACGGCCTGGACGACGATCGCGATGACCGCCGGCGCAAGCCCCGCGAACAGGCCGATGACCAGCGTCGTGTCCCCCGCGGCCAGGTAGAGGATGGTCAGCCCGAGCAGGGCGATCATGCCGGGCAGCACGAACAGGACCCCCGCGATGAGCCCGCCGAGCGTGCCGTTGAGCAGCCAGCCGGTGTAGATCGCGAGCTGTTGGGCCTCGGGGCCCGGCAACAGCATGCAGTAGTTCAGTGCGTG
>DOWL01000038.1:4960-5424 GCA_003519585.1 Nocardioides sp.
GCAGTAGTTCAGTGCGTGCAGGAACCGGCGCTGCCCGATCCAGCGCTTCTCGTCGACCAACGTGTGCTGCATCACCGCGATCTGACCCGCGGGGCCTCCGAAGGTCTGCAGGGAGATCCCGAACCAGGCCCGGGTGGCCTCGCCGAGCGGGATGACGTCGCGGCGCCTGGTGGTCGCGGAGGGCTTGATGGTCACGGTGCCGGGGGATCGCGCGGAAGCGCATAGGTCAGGAACATCGACTCCCCCAGTCCCGGTCTTGCCCAGTCCAGCATTCGACAGCGTAACCACGGTTGCGTCCGGCACGCGCCGAGTCTGCTGCTGCAGACCGAGGGAAAGAGGCGAGGGCCACCCCATCCCGGAACCTGTGGCACGCTGCGGGCGTGACCCTTCCGCGCCCCGAGGTCGACCCGGACGGCCTGCTCGAATACTCCGTGGTCTTCACCGACCGCTCGCTGAACCACATG
>DOWL01000038.1:5568-5783 GCA_003519585.1 Nocardioides sp.
GACCGCTCGCTGAACCACATGTCGAAGCGGTTCGTCGGCGTCATGCAGGACATCGTCGACGTCCTGCGCACGACGTACGCCGCGGAGACGGTCGCGGTGGTCCCGGGCGGCGGGACCTACGCCATGGAGGCGGTGGCGCGCCAGCTGGCGACCGGACGTCGCTGCCTGGTCATCCGCAACGGCCTGTTCTCCTACCGCTGGTCGGCGATCTTCGC
>DOWL01000226.1:0-1835 GCA_003519585.1 Nocardioides sp.
GCGATGGTCTTCACCGACGGCAAGCAGATCGGCGCCACGCTGGACCGCAACGGCCTGCGCCCGGCGCGCTGGATCCAGACCGTCGACGATCGCGTCGTGCTGGCCTCGGAGACCGGCGTCTTCGACGTGCCCAGCGACCGGATCGCGGCCAAGGGGCGGCTCCAGCCCGGCCGTATGTTCGTGGTCGACACCGTCGAGGGCCGCATCGTCGCCGACGACGAGATCAAGCACGACGTCTCGGGTCGGTTCCCCTACGGCAAGTGGCTCGACAAGAACGTCTTCGATCTGCACGAGCTCGAGCCGTCACCACCGGCGGCGCCGGTCACCGGTGACGAGCTGAACCGGCAGCTGCGCGCGTTCGGTTACACCGACGAGGATCTGTCGATCCTGGTCGAGCCGATGGCCCGGGACGGCAAGGAGCCGGTCGGCTCGATGGGCACCGACACGCCGCTCGCGGTCCTGTCCGATCAATCGCCGACGCTCTTCCAGTACTTCCACCAGCTCTTCGCCCAGGTCACCAACCCGCCCATCGATCCGATCCGCGAGAACCTGGTGATGACGCTCGAGACCAACATCGGTCCCGACGGCAACACCTTCGACGAGACGCCCGAGAGCTGTCACCAGATCCGCATGCCCGGGCCGTTCCTCGACAACACCCAGCTGGCGCGCATCGCCAACACCACCGAGGGCGCGTTCGAGCCCCGCCGGCTGTCGATGCTGTTCCCGGCGGCGGCGGGCGAGGACGGGCTGGCGGCGGCGCTCGATCGCCTGTGCCACGACGCGGCGCAGGCGATCGACGACGGCTGCAACATCCTCATCCTGTCCGACCGCGGCGTCGACTCGCGCCGCGTGCCGATCCCGTCCTTGCTCGCGCTCGCCGCCGTCAACCAGCACCTGGTGAAGGAAGGCATCCGCATGCAGGCCGGCCTCGTCGTCGAGACCGGCGAAGCGCGTGAGGTCCACGACTTCGCGCTGCTCATCGGCTACGGCGCCGCGGCGGTGAACCCCTACCTCGCGATCGACGCCGTGCGCTCGCTGGTCGAGAGCGGCCAGCTCCCCGGCACCGTCGACGAGGCGACCGCCCGGTACCTGCACGCCGTCGAGGAGGGCCTGCTCAAGGTGATGTCCAAGATGGGCATCTCGACGGTGCAGAGCTACCGCGGCGCCCAGATCTTCGAGGCCGTCGGCCTGGCGCCCGAGCTGATCGCCCGCGGGTTCGGCGGCACGCCGTCGCGCCTGGGCGGCGTGGGCGTGCGCGAGCTGGCGCGCGAGGCGCTCGACCGCCACGACCGCGGCTTCGGCCGGCAGGCGCTGGCGATCGCCGACGAGCTCCCGGTCGGCGGACTCTATCAATGGCGCCGCCGCGGCGAGCGCCACAAGTGGAACCCGGCGACGATCGCCGCGCTCCAGCACGCGGTGGCGCACGACGATCGCGCCCGGTTCGAGGAGTACGAGCGGCTCTGCGACGCCGAGGACGAGGCGCTGACCACCCTGCGCGGCCTCTTCGACTTCCTGCCGCCGGCGGCCGCGGCGGTCTCGATCGACGAGGTCGAGCCCGCCTCCGAGATCGTCAAGCGCTTCGTCACCGGCGCGATGTCGTTCGGCTCCATCAGCGCCGAGGCCCACGAGACCCTGGCCATCGCGATGAACCAGCTCGGCGGCAAGTCGAACTCGGGCGAGGGCGGCGAGGAGCCGCACCGCTTCGAGCGCGACGAGAACGGCGACTGGCGGCGCAGCGCGATCAAGCAGATCGCGTCGGGCCGCTTCGGCGTCACCGCCCACTACCTGGTCAACGCCGACGATCTCCAGATCAAGATGGCGCAGGGCGCCAAGCC
>DOWL01000226.1:2103-7889 GCA_003519585.1 Nocardioides sp.
CTCGATCGAGGATCTGGCGCAGCTCATCTACGACCTCCAGGTCGTGAACCCGGAGGCGCGCATCAGCGTGAAGCTGGTGAGCGAGGTCGGCGTCGGCACGATCGCCGCCGGCGTGGCCAAGGCGCGCGCCGGCTGCATCGTGATCGCCGGCTTCGAGGGCGGCACCGGCGCCTCGCCGCTGACCTCGCTCAAGCACGCCGGCGGCCCGTGGGAGCTCGGCCTGGCCGAGACGCAGCAGACGCTGCTGCTCAACGGGTTGCGGGACCGCATCGTCGTCCAGACCGACGGACAGCTCAAGACCGGTCGCGACGTCGTGATCGCTGCGCTGCTGGGCGCTGAAGAGTTCGGCTTCGCCACCGCGCCGCTGGTGGTCTCCGGCTGCATCATGATGCGGGTCTGCCACCTCGACACCTGTCCGGTGGGCGTGGCCACGCAGAACCCCGTGCTGCGCGAGCGCTACGCCGGCCAGGCCGACCACGTCGTGAACTTCTTCGAGTTCATCGCCGAGGAGGTCCGCGAACACCTCGCCGAGCTGGGCTTCCGCACCCTCGACGAGGCGATCGGCCAGGTCGGCTCGCTCGACACCGTCGCGGCCGTCGACCACTGGAAGGCGGCCGGACTCGACCTCACACCGATCCTGCACTCACCGGATCGCACGGCGTTCCCCGAGCAGGACCTCCGCCAGACCAAGCAGCAGGAGCATGGGCTGGAGCGGTCGCTCGACGTCACCGAGCTGGTGCCGCTGTGCCGGCCGGCCATCGAGAGCGGCGAACCGGTGCGTGCCCAGGTGGCGATCCGCAACGTCAACCGCACCGTCGGCACGATCCTGGGTCACGAGGTGACCAAGCGGTACGCCGGGGAGGGGTTGCCCGAGGGCACCATCGACCTGACCTTCACCGGGTCGGCGGGCCAGTCGTTCGGCGCGTTCGTGCCGCGCGGCATCACGCTGCGGCTCGAGGGTGACGCCAACGACTACCTCGGCAAGGGGCTTTCGGGCGGGCGCATCGTCGTACGCCCCGACCGGGCGGCGACGTTCCGGGCCGAGGAGCAGATCATCGCCGGCAACGTCATCGCCTACGGCGCGACGTCGGGCCGGATCCACATCCGCGGGGGCGTGGGTGAGCGGTTCGGCGTACGCAACTCCGGCGCGTGGGCGGTCACCGAGGGTGTGGGCGACCACGCGTGCGAGTACATGACCGGTGGCCGGGTCGTGGTGCTCGGCCCGACCGGGCGCAACTTCGCCGCCGGCATGTCCGGTGGCGTCGCCTGGGTGCTCGACCTCAAGGCGCACCGGGTCAACACCGAGCTGGTGGAGCTAGGGCCGGTCGAAGGCGTCGCCGCGACCGAGCTGGAGCAACTGGTCCGAGACCATGCCGAGGAGACCGGATCGGAGGTGGCCGCCGCGCTGCTCGAGGACTGGCCGTCGTCGCTGGCTCGCTTCACCGAGGTGATGCCCACCGACTATCGCGTGGTGCTCGAAGCCAAGGCGAAGGCCGAAGCGGCGGGCCTGTCCGAGGCCGACACTGCCAACGCGATGATGGAGGCGCTGTCCCATGGCTGACCCGAAGGGCTTCCTCAAGAACGGCCGCGAGGTCGCGACCCGCCGGCCCGTCGACGAACGGGTGCAGGACTGGGACGAGGTCTACCCCGACGGCATCGGGCGCGCGTTGCTGCCGATCATCTCGACCCAGGCCGGCCGCTGCATGGACTGCGGCATCCCGTTCTGCCACCAGGGCTGCCCGCTGGGCAACATCATCCCGGAGTGGAACGACCTGGTCTGGCGAGACGACTGGGAGGGGGCGATCGAGCGGCTGCACGCGACCAACAACTTCCCGGAGTTCACCGGCCGGCTCTGCCCGGCGCCGTGCGAGACCGCGTGTGTGCTCGGGATCAACCAGGATCCGGTGACGATCAAGAACGTCGAGGTCTCGATCATCGACCGGGCCTGGGAACGTGGCTATGTCCGCCCGCAGCCGCCGGAATGGCTCTCGGGCCGTACGGTCGCCGTGATCGGGTCGGGCCCGGCCGGCCTCGCCGCCGCGCAGCAGTTGACGCGAGCCGGGCACACGGTCGCGGTCTACGAGCGCGCCGACAAGATCGGCGGGCTGCTGCGCTACGGCATCCCCGAGTTCAAGATGGAGAAGAAGCACCTCGACCGGCGGCTCGACCAGATGCGCCGCGAGGGGACTGTCTTCCGGGCTGGAGTCGACGTCGGCTCCGACCTCACCGCCGAGTCGCTCCGTGACCGCTACGACGCGGTGGTGCTCGCCATGGGAGCCACCGCCGCCCGGGACCTGCCGGCCCCGGGGCGCGAGCTCGACGGCATCCACCAGGCGATGGACTACCTTCCGCAGTCCAACCGGGTGTCGCTGGGGGAGTCGGTCGACGACCAGATCCTGGCGACCGGCAAGGACGTCGTGATCATCGGTGGGGGCGACACGGGGGCCGACTGCCTCGGCACCGCCACCCGTCAGGGTGCCCGCTCGATCACGCAACTGGAGATCCTGCCCGAGCCGCCCCAGGCGCGGCCCGCGGGCCAGCCCTGGCCGACGTACCCGATGGTCTTCCGGGTCTCCTCGGCCCACGAGGAGGCGGGCGACCGGGTCTACTCGGTCTCGACCCAGGAGTTCCTCGGCGATGAGTCCGGGCGGGTCCGGGCGTTGCGCCTGGTCGAGGTGGAGCTGAAGGACGGCCGGTTCTCCGAGATCGCGGGCTCCGAGCGCGAGATCCCGGCACAGCTGGTGCTGTTCGCGATGGGGTTCGTCGGCCCGGAGCGGCCCGGTCTGGTCGAACAGCTCGGTGTCGAGCTCGACGAGCGCGGCAACATCGCCCGAAACGCGGCGTACACCACGTCGGTGCCGGGAGTCTTCGTCGCCGGCGACGCGGGCCGCGGCCAGTCCCTGATCGTCTGGGCGATCGCCGAGGGCCGAGCCGCGGCCTCTGCCGTCGACCGCTACCTCACCGGCTCCACGACCCTGCCCTACCCCATCAAACCCACCGAGCGCCCCCTCGTCGTCTGACGCCCACCCGTCGTTACTCATGCCGAGTAACGACGGGTCACCGGCAATGGTCGACTCCTGGTGCCCATCTGGTCCGGGTCGGGACGAATTCGTATGCGCGCTCCTCCTGTTTGATCGTTCCAAAGCTCGATAGGGTGTCGTCACGTGAGAAGAGCGAAGATCGTCTGCACCCTGGGTCCCGCGACGGCGAGTGAGCGCCGGATCAAAGAGTTGGTGTACGCCGGCATGGACGTGGCCCGGCTCAACATGAGCCACGGCACGCAGGAGGACCATGCGGAGAGCTACCGACTGGTCCGCGAGGCGGCCGATTCGAGTGGCCGTGGCGTGGCGATCCTGGCCGACCTGCAGGGCCCGAAGATCCGGCTCGGCACCTTCTCCGGTGGCCCGGTCAAGCTCGCCCGCGGCACCTCGTGGACGATCACCACGCGTGAGGTCGACGGCAACGGCGAGATCTGCGGCACGACCTACCCCGGCCTCGCTGGAGACGTGAAGGCCGGCGACCCGATCCTCATCGACGACGGCAAGGTCCGGCTCCGGGTCACCGAGGTGCGCGACGGCACAGACGTGATCTGCGAGGTGCTGGTCGGCGGCAAGGTCAGCAATCACAAGGGCATCAACCTGCCCGGCGTCGCGGTCTCGGTCCCGGCGCTGTCCGAGAAGGACATCGAGGATCTCCGGTTCGCGCTGCACCTGACCGTGGACTTCATCGCGCTCAGCTTCGTGCGCAGCGCTGCCGATGCGGAGGACGTGCGGAAGGTGATGCGCGAGGAGGGCATCGAGATCCCGGTCATCGCGAAGATCGAGAAGCCGCAGGCGATCGACAACCTCGACGAAGTGATCGCCGCCTTCGACGGCTTCATGGTGGCTCGCGGCGACCTCGGCGTGGAGTGCGCCGCCGAGGAGGTGCCGTTCCTGCAGAAGAAGATCATCGACCAGGCCCGGCTCAACGCCAAGCCGGTCATCGTGGCGACTCAGATGCTGGAGTCGATGATCTCCAGCCCCTCACCGACCCGTGCGGAGGTCTCCGACGTCGCCAACGCGATCCTCGATGGGGCCGACGCGGTGATGCTGTCCGGCGAGACCGGCGTGGGCGAGTATCCCGTGGTCACGGTCGAGACGATGGCCCGGATCGTGTCGGCCACCGAGTTGCACGCGCTCGAACAGCACGAGGTCG
Source organism: Nocardioides sp. (assembly GCA_003519585.1). Lineage (GTDB taxonomy): Bacteria > Actinomycetota > Actinomycetes > Propionibacteriales > Nocardioidaceae > Nocardioides. Next base: position 6,298 of record DOWL01000226.1, read on the forward strand.
GCACCCTGCGCGTGCTCCCGTGGGACCCGCACACCAAGTCGGGCATCATCGCCAAGGCCGCCGGTGAGGTCGCCGAGCGGGTCGGCGCGAAGTACGTCGTCGCCTTCACCCAGTCCGGCGACTCGGCCCGGCGGATGTCGCGGTTCCGGGGGCCGGTGCCAGTGCTGGCGTTCACGCCCGATGCGCGCACTCGCTCCCAGCTCGCCCTGAGTTGGGGCGTCGAGACGTTCAAGACCGCGGCCGTCGAGCACACCGACGAGATGGTCGCCCAGGTCGACGAGCAACTGCTCAACATCGGCCGGGTCGAGAGGGGCGATTACGTCGTCATCATCGCCGGCTCGCCCCCCGGCATCCCCGGCTCCACCAACGCGCTGCGCGTGCACCGCATGGGCGACGCGGTCGACGGCGTCGCGCCGGCGTACCGGCGGCACTAGGACGTGTCTACGGGACACGCCGTCTAGCACTTCGCGCCGATCAACTCGTCGAGGCGAGCCACGCCCGCGCGTGTCGACACGCTGATGACGTAGGTGTTCGACTGGCGCCAGGGTATTCCGACCAGGTCGAGCGCCCAGCAACACAGCTCGCGGATGTCGGCGGAATGGTTGGTGAACTGCCAGCGCGGATAGTCATACCGCTTGCGCTCTCCGGCGACGATCTTGGTGGTCCAGGGCACTCTCCACCGTGTGATCGGGCCGGATGCGTGACATGTCGATGAATCATGTCCGGCGGCGCCGACACTTCGTGCCGGGTGTGGGAGTCGAACCCACACGCCCGTGAGGGCAACGCATTTTGAGTGCGCCGTGTCTGCCATTCCACCAACCCGGCCGGCTCGCAGAGGTTACCTGAGTGACCCTCTCCACTCCGCCTTGGCAAAAGTCGAGTGACTCACTACAGTTTCATAGGTGATCTCGGTACGAGGCCTGTGGCGCTGGGCGGCGGTCAGCAACGAGCGGGCGGTGGCGAACGCCCGGGCGGCTGCGACGGAGTGTTCCCGGATCCGGGTGGAACGTGCCGAGGTCGAGCAGTTCCTCGCGGCGTACGCCGTCGACTCGGTGACGTCCACGGCGCAGGCGGCGGCCAGGGCGGTGGCGGCGGGCCGTTAGCCTTGTCGCTCGTGACCCAACCTCCGAGCGTCGCGGCCCGCAGGGTCGTTGTGGCCGAGGACGAGGTGCTCATCCGGATGGACCTCGCCGAGATGCTCACCGAGGAGGGGTACGACGTCGTCGGGCAGGCCGGCGATGGAGGCACGGCGGTTGAGCTTGCCGAGCGGCTCCGCCCCGACCTGGTGATCCTCGACGTCAAGATGCCGGTCCTCGACGGCATCGCCGCGGCCGAGCAGATCGCCAGCCAGCGGATCGCGCCGGTGGTGATCCTGACGGCGTTCAGCCAGCGCGATCTGGTCGAGCGAGCGCGCGACGCCGGCGCGATGGCCTATCTCGTCAAGCCGTTCACCCAGCAGGATCTGGTGCCTGCGATCGAGATGGCAGTCAGCCGGTTCAGCGAGCTGAGCATGCTCGAGGCGGAGGTCGCCGACCTCACCGAGCGGCTGGAGACCCGCAAGGCCGTCGAACGCGCCAAGAGCCTGCTGATCA
>DOWL01000226.1:8023-14614 GCA_003519585.1 Nocardioides sp.
GTTGAGCCTCACCGAGCCCGAGGCGTTCCGCTGGATCCAGAAGACCGCGATGGACCTGCGCCTGTCGATGCGTCAGGTCGCCGACGGTGTGGTCGAGCACGGGCCGGGTCTCCAGCAGTCCTGAGTCTGCCTTGAGTGGGCACCGGGTGAGCCCAGAGCGCACCCGTGGTACGCCAGCGCACGGATGTGACAGCCCGGTCAATGTTTGATTGCCTGCGGCGACCCGCGGATCGGGGGGTGGCGCAATTCACGCACCCCGCCCCTAGGCTGCCGGGCAGCATCCGGCCGGGTGCCGGGGGAGGAGGACCCACTTGTTGTCTCGAACCAGCGTCCTGGAGCGAGGTGTCACCGCCAGGGTGATCGCCTTCCTCGGACTGTTCATGCTGGTGGCGCCGCTCCTCCTGCTGGTTTCCGGCAGGTCCGCCGATGCGGTCACGCTCTGCTTGCCTCAGAAGGACCAGAACGCCTGCATCGCGGGCACGATGGGCAGCCGGGCCGACCCGATCGAGGGCGTGGACGTCATCCTCACCAAGCCGGACGGCTCGACGGAGACACAGACGACCGAGAAGGACGGCAAGTTCGCCTTCTCGGTCACCGAGGCGGGTGACTACCTCGTGGGCGTCGACGCCGACACGCTGCCCGACGGTTCCGAGCTACGGCCTCCGGTCGAGGCCAACCTGCGCGGTCCCGACGGCACCATCAAGGTCAGCGGCGTGCAGCTCGGCCAGAGCTACGGGCCCGTCCTCACTGTCCGGGCCGCCGACTTCGACGACAGCAGCAGCAAGTGGGACGAGTTCCTCCAGTCGAGTGTCAACGGCATCCGGCTCGGTCTCCTGCTCGCCCTGGCCAGCATCGGGCTGAGCCTGATCTACGGCACCACCGGCCTGTCGAACTTCGCGCACGCCGAGCAGGTCACGCTCGGCGGCATGGTCGCCTACGGCCTGATCAACGTGCTCGGCATGGGCCTGTGGATCGGCGGCGTCCTCGTGGTGATCATCTGCGCGTTCACCGGCTGGTTCCAAGATCGCGTCATGTGGCAACCGCTACGACGGCGAGGGCTGGGACTGACCCAGATGATGATCGTCACCATCGGTCTGTCGCTGGCGATGCAGTACTCCTTCCAGTTCTTCGTCGGCGCTGACACCAAGCGGGTCGTGGTCGCAAGCCCGACGGTCCGCGAGTTCGGACCGATCGTGATCACCGACCGGTCGCTGGCCGCGATGGCGATCTCGGCCATCGTGCTGGTGATCGTGGGCTTCGCCCTGCTCCGCACCCGGATCGGCCGAGCGACCCGGGCGGTCTCTGACAACCCCGCCCTGGCCCAGGCCTCCGGCATCGACACCGACAAGGTGATCCGGCTGGTCTGGACGGTGGCCATGGGGCTTGCGGGCCTCTCCGGCATGCTCTACGCACTGGTCGTCAACGGCATCAAATGGGACACCGGCCTGCAGATCCTGCTGCTGCTCTTCGCGGCCGTGACCTTGGGTGGTCTCGGTACGGCGTTCGGTGCCTTGCTCGGTTCGCTCGTCATCGGGCTCGTCGTCGAGCTCTCGCCACTGGTCATCCCCGGCGACTTCAAGTACGCCGCGGCACTGCTCATCCTGATCCTGCTCCTGCTCGTGCGACCTCAGGGTCTGCTCGGCCGGGCTCAGCGGGTCGGGTAGAAGGGACGGAATCGGGATGGACGACATCCAGGGCATCCTCCAGGCGATGATGCGCGTCGCGGTCGACCCGACGACGGCTGCGGTCGCGATCGCGGTCATCGGCCTCAACATCCACTTCGGCTACACCGGTCTGCTCAACATCGGTCAGTCGGCGTTCATGCTGCTGGGCGCCTACGGCTTCGCGATCTCGATCACGCAGGGCTGGCCCCTGCTGATCGCGATCCTGGTCGGCCTGCTCATCGCGTTCGTGTTCGCGCTCGTGCTCGGCGTACCCACGCTGAAACTCCGCGGCGACTATCTAGCGATCGTGACGATCTCCGCAGCCGAGATCGTCAGATACGTCGGTAGATCCGTCGGCTACGAGCGCCTGTTCAACCTCACCGGTGGTGCCCAGGGCATCCCGGGCAGCGACTACCGCGACCCGTTCACGAACCTGTCCTTCTTCGGCAACGGCAACACCACGCTGCTGCCCTTCAACTACCTCGATGTGACCGAGTCGCCGATCCTGCGGATCGCAGGATGGGCGATCGTGGTCGGCCTGATCTGGACCGCCGTGCGCATCGGCCGGGGCAAGATGGGCATGGACGGCATCGCGCGTAGCGTCGTCCTGAGCGTGCTGGGACTGGTCACCGTCTTGCTGGTCTTCTTCCTGACGCCGGTCAACCAGCGCAACACCGGCGTCAACGGCTGGTGGTTCACGGTGGTGGCCTGGCTGATCGTGGCGATCGGTCTGCTGCTGGTGCTCGGCCTGACCCGCAGCCCGTGGGGCCGTGCGCTCAAGGGGGTCCGCGAGGACGAGGACGCGATGCGCAGCCTCGGCAAGAACGTCTTCGCCATCAAGATGCAGGCGCTGGTCATCGGCGGTCTGTTCGGCGCGATCGGCGGCATGATGTACGTCCTGCCGGGCTCGGTGCAGCCCGACGCGCTGGGCCGCAACATCACGTTCTTCTGCTACACCGCGCTGCTGCTCGGCGGGGCGGCGACGATCTGGGGGCCGGTGCTCGGTTCGCTGATCTTCTTCGTCGGCCGGATCGGCATCATCGCGATCGCCAACACCTACCTGTCCTCCGACAAGTACCTCAACATCATGAACGGTCAGCAGACCGCTCAGTTCGCCTTCATCGTGGTCGGTGTCTCGCTCATGCTGCTGGTGATATTCAGACCACAAGGCATCCTGGGTGACAAGAGAGAGCTACGGTTCAATGTCTGAGACCACACCCACGACCAAGAGCAGGATCGGTGCGCTGGCCGATCCGGCCGTGCGACGGGACCTGATGTCGAAGGTCGCGCCCGAGCCGGGCTCGGGCAAGCCCGACGCGATCCTCAAGGTCGACAACATCACCCGCCAGTTCGGCGGCATCACGGCGGTCGATGTCGAGCACCTCGAGGTCCAGCGCGGCATCATCACCGCCCTGATCGGTCCCAACGGCGCAGGCAAGACCACCTTCTTCAACCTCATCACCGGCTTCGACCGGCCGACCAGCGCCGGGCAGGGGGCGCACTGGAGCTTCGACGGCGCCACCCTCGACAAGACCTCGGCCTCGAGGGTTGCTCGGTCGGGGATGGTCCGCACCTTCCAGCTCACCAAGGCCTTGAGCCGGATGACGGTGATGGACAACATGATGCTCGGTGCGCAGGGCCAGGCGGGGGAGAACCTCGCCAAGTGCCTGTTCCGCCCGTTCTGGACCGCACAGGAGAAGGACGTCGAGCAGAAGGCGCTCGGCCTGCTGGAACGGTTCAAGCTCCTGGAGAAGCGCACCGACTACGCCGGCTCGCTCTCCGGTGGGCAGCGCAAACTCCTCGAGATGGCTCGGGCCCTGATGAGCGACCCGAAGATGATCATGCTCGACGAGCCGATGGCCGGCGTGAACCCCGCGCTGACCCAGTCGCTGCTCGGCCACATCCAGAGCCTGCGCGACGAGGGCACCACGGTGTTGTTCGTGGAGCACGACATGCACGTGGTGCGCCACATCTCCGACTGGGTGGTCGTGATGGCCGAGGGTCGGCTGGTCGCCGAAGGCCCTGCCGACACCGTGATGTCCAACCAGGCAGTGATCGACGCCTACCTCGGCGCCCACCACGACACCGACCTGGGCGACGACGCCCTGCTCTCCGACGAAACGCTCGAGCAACTCGAGAAGGAAGTCGCCGAGGAGGACGCCCACCGCGAAGAGGAGCGCCATGCCGACGGTGCGGCCCATGGCGAGGAGGAGCGGGCATGACCACTGACACCCAACCGGCCGGCAGCCCCGCGGGCCAGCAGCAGAGCGCGGTCATCGAGGCGAAGGACGTCGTTGCGGGCTACCTGCCCGGCGTCAACATCCTCAACGGCTGCTCCCTGGTCGCCTACCCCGGCGAGATGATCGGCATCATCGGCCCCAACGGCGCGGGCAAGTCGACCCTGCTCAAGGCGATGTTCGGGTTGGTCAAGATCCGCTCCGGCAACGTCCACCTCGGTGGTCAGGACATCACCAACCTCAAGGCCAACACCCTGGTCGAGATGGGGGTGGGCTTCGTTCCGCAGACCAACAACGTCTTCCCGTCGCTGACCATCGAGGAGAACCTCCAGATGGGACTGTTCCTGCGCCCCAAGAAGGTGCGGGAGCGGCTCGATGCGATGTGGGACCTGTTCCCCAACCTGCACGAGCGTCGCAGCCGCTCCGCGGGCGCCCTCTCCGGCGGCGAGCGGCAGTCGCTCGCCATGGCCCGGGCGCTGATGATGGAGCCTTCGGTGCTGCTGCTCGACGAGCCCTCCGCCGGCCTGTCGCCGGTCCGCCAGGACGAGACGTTCATCCGGACCCGTCGGATCAACAAGTCCGGCGTGTGCGTCGTCATGGTCGAGCAGAACGCCCGGCGCTGCCTGCAGATCTGCGACCGTGGCTACGTCCTCGACCAGGGTAAGGACGCCTACACCGGCACCGGTCGCGAGCTGGCCAACGACCCCAAGGTGATCGCGCTCTACCTCGGCACCCTGGCCAAAGACGTCGACTCCGAGCGCGACGACCGCGACAGCGCACCGGAAGGCGCCGAGGGCTCGCCGGCCACCTGACAGCTACGCGACCGTCGCGACGACCGCCTCAGGGCTGTCCGTCGCCTCGTCGCGCCGCTGGAGCCGGCGTACGTCGGTCGACGTGAGGGCGACCAGCACGCTGGCGAGGATCACCACACCGACGATCGTGAGCCACGTTCGCGGGCCGACGAGGACGGCGAGCGGCCCGGTGAGGCTCAGTCCCACTGGCCGGGCGATGAATGAGCCGATCATGTCGAAGGAGTAGACGCGTGCGAGCTTGTCGGGCGCCACCTGCTCCTGGATCGAGAGGTCCCAGCCGACGCTGAAGATCTCGAGGCCGAAGCCGTGCAGCCAGGCACCGATCAGCACCACCAGGAGCGAATCCGACCACGCCATGGCCAGCGGGAACGCCGCGGTGAGGCTCAAGAAGCAGGTGCCGACGAACAGCGCGTGCCGGGGGCGCCAACGCAACGTGACCACGCCGCCGATCACGAAGCCGAGCATCATCGCCGACAGCGCCCAGCCCCACGCCGGGCGGCCGAGCGAGTCGCCCACGACGATCGGACCGAGCACGCTCTGCGCACCCCCGTAGAACAGGTGGTAGAGCAACGCCTGCAGGATGAGCAGCCACAGCCAGGTGTGCCGCAGCACCTCCCGGAAACCTTCCGCGACGTCGCCCCAGAGCCCCTCACGCGCCGGGACGGGGGCGGGAGCCACCCGGATCCGGCTGAACAGCAGTGCCGCCAGCGCGAAGGTGAGTGCGTCGAAGGCCAGCGCCCACCCGCTACCGACCCCGACCACCAGCAGCCCAGCCACCCCGCTGCCGATGATCAGCGCGACGTTCTGGGCGATCCGGCGCCAGGAGATCGCGCGCTGGAGCAACGCGGCCGGCACCGTCTGCTGGGTGATCGCCGAGGAACTGGGGCCGCCGAGGGCGCTGAGGCAGCCGTTGGCCATGCCGAGTACGGCGAGCAGCGGGATGCTCGACCAGCCGCCGATCAGCGAAGCAGCGACCAGCCCCTGTACGACGGCGGCAGCGGCCGCTGAGCCCTGAAGCATCACGGTGCGGGGGAGCCGGTCGCCGAGCACACCCCCGAACAGCACCGCGCCCACATCGGCCAGTGCGTACAGACCGACCACCAGGCCCAGCTCGGATGCGCCGCCGCCCAGATCGAGCACCGCGAAGGCGAGGGCGACCGGCGCGATGCCGCCGCCCAGCAGGTTCACCGTCGTACCGCTGAGCAGCCAGCGGAAGGGGGCGTGCCGCAGCGGGTGGTCCTCCGAGGCCGCGTTCATATTCCCAGATTATTCGGTAGCGAAATATTCGTCAACGAAGGACTCGTAGAATGCGATCCGTGACCAAGGACGAAGCCGACCTCCACGTCGAGCGCTGGCGGGACCACTGGGTCCTCGACCAGGCTTTCGACGACGACATCGAGGCGATGACGGTCCGGATCGGCGCCATCCAGAAGTTCTTCAAGGCCACGACCAAGGAGGCAGTGGCCCGAGTGGGGCTGCAGGACTTCGAGTACGAGACCCTGCACGCGCTGATGATCCGCGACACCCCCGGCCGCGCGTCGCCAGGCCAGCTCGCCCAGGAGATGGGCGTCTCCGGTGCCGGTGTCACCGGCCGGCTCGACAGCATGGAGAAGAAGGGCTGGCTCAAACGGATGCCAGGTGCGGACGACCGCCGCCGCGTCGAAGTGGAGGCCACCCGCGAAGGGTTGCGCCTCTGGCGTGAGGCCATGGCCCTACGCGGCAGCGCCGAGGACGACGTGGCCCACGTCCTGACCGCCAAGGAGCTGACCAGCCTCAACCGCCTCCTGAAGAAGATGACGTTGCACATCGAACAAGCCAGGGACGCTGACGTGGGGTGACGCCGGGGCTTGTGTGGGGGTTGGGTTGGGCTGGGTCTGC
>DOWL01000187.1:0-276 GCA_003519585.1 Nocardioides sp.
CGCCCTCGGCGCACCCCTCCTTGGCGCCGGTGAGTCCACAACCGCGCAGGAAGTCGAGGGTGTTGGTGTGCAGCGGCACGCCATGCAGGTCACGCGGCTCGCCGTTGACCACGATGCCGGCCATCCGCACCTCCCGTCGCAAGTAGCAAATAGTAGTGCCGTCGCCGAGTCGTCTGAGGTCACGCGCGGGGAAATGCCTGTCGATCGGCAGACGAATCGAGGCTCAGCGCGAGGATCAGAGCGTGAGGCCGACGTGGCGGTTGACGTCCTTGTAGA
>DOWL01000187.1:486-17291 GCA_003519585.1 Nocardioides sp.
GCGCGCAGCCACATGAAGTCGCCCGCCTCGACCTCGACCCACTCCTGGTTGAGCAGGTAGACCGCCTTGCCCTCCAGTACGTAGAGCCCGTGCTCCATGACGTGCGTCTCCGGGAACGGGATCGCGCCACCGGGCTGGAAGTTCACGATGTTGACGTGCATGTCGTGGCGCAGGTCGGCGATGTCGACGAAACGGGTCGTCGACCAGGCGCCGTCGGTGCCGGGCATCTCGATCGGCGCGACGTCACGTTCGTTGGTGACGAACGGGTCAGGGACCTCCAGCCCCTCGAGGCGGTGGTACGCCTTGCGGATCCAGTGGAACGTCGCGGTCGCCTCGCCACGGTTGTGCAGCGTCCAGTGCGTGCCGGGCGGGAGGAACGCATAGCCCCCGGCCTCCAGCACGTGCTCGTCCCCCTCGATCGTCAGTGTGAGACTGCCGTCGACGACGAACAGCACCGCCTCGGCCGCCGGATCGACCTCGGGGTGGTCCGAGCCTCCCCCGGGTGACACCTCGACGACGTACTGGCTGAAGGTCTCGGCGAAGCCGCTCAACGGCCGGGCCAGCACCCACATCCGCATGCCGGTCCACCCCGGGAGGTACGACGCGGTGATGTCGCTGAGCGTGCGGGCCGGGATCACGGCGTACGCCTCGGTGAACCGCGCCCGGTCGGTGGTCAGCGCGGTCTGGGGCGGCAGCCCGCCCTTCGGTACGTGGTAGGTCATCGCGATGCTCCCGTGGCCTCGGAATTTGGTCGACTGTCGAGCTTTTTCTGAAGCAGACGGCCATGGGGCACGGCCGGGTCGACGGGTACGCCGCGCAGCCAGGTCTCGCGGACCACGCCGGCCAGCCGGCGACCGGCGTACGCCGAGACCGGGTTGCGGTGGTGCAGTTTGGTCACGTCGACGGTGTACTCCTCGTCGGGGGCGAACCGCACCAGGTCGGCGTCCGCGCCAACGGCGATCCGCCCCTTGTGCGCGAGCCCGACCCGGTCAGCCGGTGCGGTGGCCATCCAGCGGACCACGTCGGCGAGCCCGTGGCCACGATCGCGGGCGCCGGTCCACACGGCGGAGAGGCCGAGCTGTACCGACGCGACCCCGCCCCAAGCGGCGCCGAAGTCGCCGCCACCACGCGCCTTGAGCTCCGGGGTGCAGGGCGAGTGGTCGGAGACGACGAAGTCGATGTCTCCCGATCCGAGCGCCGCCCACAGGGCTTCGCGATTGTCCGCCTCACGGATCGGCGGGCAGCACTTGAGTTCGGTCGCCCCGTCGGCGATGTGCTCGGCGTCGAAGGTGAGGTAGTGCGGGCAGGTCTCCACGCTCACGTCCACCCCCGCGACGCGAGCCGCCCGCAGCGCCGGCACCGCGTCGGCGTCGCTCAGATGCACGATGTGCGCCCGGCCACCTGTCGTGCGAGCCTGATCGATCACCATCGCGATCGCTGCCTCCTCAGCGGCCCGGGGTCGGGACGCCAGGAATCCTGCGTAGTGGCCGCCGTCGAGCGCCGTCTCATTGAGCAGATTGCCGTCCTCGGCGTGCACGATCATCAGCGCGCCGAGCCGCGCGGTCTCGGCCATGGCGGCGCCGAACTCCTCGGGCTCGAGGTGGCCGAACTCCTCGACGCCGGAGTCGAGCAGGAAGCACTTGAAGCCGAACACCCCCGCGGCGTGTAGTGCCTCGAGCTCGGGGACATTGCCCGGCACCGCACCACCCCAGAACCCCACGTCGACGGCGAGTTGGCCCTCCGCGGTGTCCTGCTTGGTGCGCAGGTGCTCGACGGTGGTGGTCGGCGGGATGGAGTTGAGCGGCATGTCGAGGATCGTGGTCACACCGCCCGCGGCGGCCGCGCGGGTCGCGGTCGCGAACCCTTCCCACTCGGTACGCCCCGGCTCGTTGACGTGCACGTGGGTGTCGACCAGGCCTGGAAGCAGGACCTCGTCGGCAGCGAACTCGATCGTCCGCGCGGCCACGGGCGGGTCGTCGTACGCCGCGATGACGGCGATTCGCTCGCCGGCGATCCCCACGCTCACGGAGCGCTCGGCCCCGTCGATCATCGCCCGCCGAGCCCGGACGACGAGATCACACGGGGGTTCAGCTGCCACGGTAGGTGGAGTAGCCGTAGGGGCTGAGCAGCACCGGCACGTGGTAGTGCTGGTCGGGATCGGCGACCGTGAACACCACGACCACCTCGGGATAGAACCCCTCGACGTACAGGCCGGTGTCGAACCGCAGCACATACGCACCGCGATCGAGCCGATCGGGGCCTATCGCGCCGATCCTTCCGTCGCGGTCGGTCACCCCCTCGCCGAGAAGCTCGCCGGACCTAGTCTCGAGCCGGACTGCGATGCCCTGCGCCGGTCGGCCGGCGGCCGTGTCGAGCACGTGCGTGGACAGCGTGCTCACAGCGCCGCCCCCAGCCGCAGCAGCGCGATCTGCCGAAGGTTGTCGACGGTCTCGTGGCGCTCGGTGGCATCGTCATTGAGGAGCCGCCGGTCGAGTTCGGCCAGGATCTGGTCGGCGTTGCGACCGGCGGCGCGGATCAGGAACACCCGGTCGAACCGCTCCTCGTACGCCGCGTTGCCGGCCCGCAATCGCTGCTGCGTCTCGTCGTCGGCGCCGACGCCGGACTGCTCCTGCTGGCTCTGTGTGCCGCCCCGCTCACCGATCCGCGGGTGCCCGGACAGCGCCTGGTCGAGCTCCTCGTCGCTGAGGTTTCGCGCGGCCCGGTCGGCGGCGGCCACCAGCGCGTCCTCGTCGTCGTACGGCTGGCCCGCAAGGACGTCGTCGGCCCAGCGCGGCACCGACAGGCAGCCCAGCAGGAGCTCCCGCGTGATGGTGGTGTCGTCGCTCGCCATCAGCCGGCTCTCCTCACACGAACCCCGGCACGTGCAGCCACGCGTCGCCCGGGGGCGGCGCGTCGTCGCGGCTCACCTGGGCCTCGATCAGGCCGTACGGGCGGTCGGCAGCGATGAAGACCTCCCCGTCATTGGTGAGTCCGTCCGCGTCGAAACCGTTGAAGTCGACGAGGAAGTGGTGCTTGTTGGGTGCCGAGAACCGGATCTCCGCGAGCTCCTGCTGGCCGCCGAGCACCGCGCTGCCCATCAGGTGGAGCGTCTCCTGCAGCGCCCGCGAGTAGCTGGTCGCGAAGGTCGACAGCAGGCACTCGCGGGCATCGGCGTACGACGCGTTCCAGTCGACGTCGGTGCGGGTGTGCCGCCACTTCGCGATGAGGGACGTGGCCAGGATCCGGTCGTCGGTCTCGGCCAGCGTGGTGAACTCGTCCTTGAGGAAACCCTTGAACTCCGAGTCGGTCGACTTGAGCAGCACGAGGTCCTGCAGTCCCGAGAGCACATGCGTGCCGTCTTCGTCGCGACCGACGGTGACCACGCAGGTGCGGACGTCCCCGCCGCGACGGGAGAACGCGTGCTGGCCGAGCCGATCCCAGGCGTACTCCTCGACCCGCACCTGCGCCGCGGTCGCCGCTGGCGTCGCCTTGAGCAGCCGCCGCCCGAGGGCCAGCGCGTAGTCCTCGATCGAGGAGATGCCATGCAGCTTGGCGTAGGCGAACGCAGTGTTCTTCTGGGTATCGGTCGGCAACACCTGCGACTGGTCGCCGGTGGCGTGCGCCGCTGTGAACTCGCCGCGCAGCGACGTCGACACGTTGAGGTCGCGGATCTCGTGGCGCGGGGTGTCTCGCACGATGCGGACGACGCGGTTCTCCGCCTTGCCGTACTGGTTCGCTCCGAGGACCGTGGCCATGGAGCGACCCTAGCCTCGGGCGCGCGGTCTCGGGAAAAGGTCAACTGTCTACCTTTTTCCGTGCGGTGCCGGGCACACCCGCTGATCTGCTGAGCAATTTCGGCACGTGGTGCCGACGATCCTCGGCAAACCGCCAGCCTCCGCGTCTGGGCTCGGAAAAGGTAGACAGTCGACGAAATTCCGAGCCCAGCAGCCCTCACCCCCGCGGTCGCGCGAGAGCCCGCAACTGATCCTCCGACAGACCACAACCGCCGACCACTTCGGCCGCGTCGACGGCACCGCAGTCGAGCCCGCGGAGCAGGTACGCCGCGAGGGCGCGGGCGGTGGCGGGCTCGTCGGCGATGCCACCCGTGCTGTGGCGGCCGTGGCCGGTGTAGTCGGCGAGCCGGCGCAATGCGCTGGGCAGGCCGGAGCGGTAGAAGGCGTAGGTCGCGGCGTACCGCGTCGGGAGCTGGGCCGGGTGTAGGTCCCAGCCCTGGTAGTAGCCGCGTTCGAGGGAACGGCGGACCAGCCGAAGGTGGAGCGCCCACGCGTCGGTGATCTCGCGTGGAGAGCCGACGGGGAGCACGTTGGTCGAGCCGTCGGAGAGCCGGACGCCGGTGCCGGCGGCGGCGGCCTGCATGACCAGCTTGGCGTGGTCGGCGACGGGGTGCTCGAGCGACTGCTGCTCGGCGGCGATGCCGCAGAACGCCGAGTAGTCGTAGGTCCCGTAGTGGAGCCCGGTCAGCCGCGCGCCTCCGGCATGCACCATGCGCGCCACCAGTGCGGTGCCGTCCGGCCCGAGGATCGATTGCGGCGTCTCTACCTGCACCTCGAAGTTCAGGTCGAGCCGGGAGCAGACGTGCACCATCGCCTCGACCTGGTCGACGCTGGTCACCTTCGGCAAAGTCACCACCCAGCCCTCGCGCGACCCGCCCGCGGAGGCGAGCGTCGAGACGTACGACGTGAGCGTCCGCAGCGCCCGAGAACGCGTGGGTGCCTCGAAGCACTTGATCCGGATGCCGCCGAACGGCGCCGCCGTGCCGAGCGCCTGGCTCTCTGCCAAGGCCGTCGCGGCCCGCTCCACATCGGCGTCCTCGTCGGCGTCGCTCTTGCCGACGTACCCGTCCTCGAAGTCCACACGCAGGTCCTCGACCGGCTCGGTGGCCAGCTTGGACCGCACGCGGGCGACCACGTGGTCGTCGGCGACGAGCGCGGCGAACGCCGACGCGTGCGCATCGAGCACCGAGAGCGCGGCCGCGCCGTACGCCGGCACCAGGCCGGCGTCGTACCGATCCGCCGGGACGTAGACCGTGTGCACCGGCTGGCGCCCCGGTCGCTCCCCGGGGTAGCCCGCCGCCAGCGCGGCGTCGGCCGCCGCCAGCCGCTCGTCGAGCTCCGCGATCAGCTGGTCGGCCAAGCCGCTCATGCCGCTCAGGTCGCTCATGCGGCCATCCAACTACAGGCCGAGACCCATTGTCGGTGGCGTGAGCCAGACTTGCCGCATGACCACCTCCGCTGACGCGCTCGCCCGCTTCAGCGCGCCCACTCGCTCGTGGTTCGAGGCCGCGTTCGCGGCACCGACCGCGGCCCAGGTGGGCGCCTGGGAGGCGATCGGCGCGGGTCGGCACGCATTGGTGGTCGCTCCGACCGGCTCCGGCAAGACCCTGAGCGCCTTCCTGTGGAGCCTCGACCGGCTGCTCACCGAGGACAGGCCCGACGATCGCGCCAAGCGCACCCGGGTCCTCTACGTCAGCCCGCTCAAAGCGCTGGCCGTCGATGTCGAGCGCAACCTCCGCAGTCCGCTGACCGGCATCCGGCACACCGCCGAGCGGCTCGGCACCACGGTCCCCGAGGTGACGGTGGGGGTGCGCAGCGGCGATACCCCGGCGGCCGACCGGCGCAAGCTCGTCACCCGGCCACCCGACATCATGATCACGACGCCGGAGTCGCTGTTCCTGATGCTGACCAGCCAAGCTCGGGAGAGCCTGCGCGGCGTCGAGACGGTGATCATCGACGAGGTGCACGCGGTGGCCGGCACCAAGCGCGGCGCCCATCTCGCGGTGACGCTCGAGCGCCTCGACGCGCTGCTCGACCGGCCGGCGCAGCGGATCGGGCTGAGCGCCACCGTGCGGCCGCTGGAGGAGGTCGCTCGCTTCCTCGGGGGCGCGGCGCCGGTCGAGATCGTCGCCCCGCCGAGCACCAAGGAGTGGGACCTCCGCGTCGTCGTGCCGGTCGAGGACATGACCCAGCCGGAGGCGTACGACGAACAATCCGACGAGCCGACGCGAGCGCAGTCGATCTGGCCGCACGTCGAGGAGCACGTCGTCGACCTCATCGAGCAACACACCAGCACGATCGTCTTCGCCAACAGCCGGCGGCTCTCCGAGCGGCTGACCGCCCGGCTCAACGAGATCGCCACCGAGCGCGCGACCGGAGAGCTTACCGAGCCACACCCGATCCCAGCCGAGATCATCGCCCAGTCCGGCTCGAGCCGAGGCGTGGAGGCGGTCATCGCCAAGGCCCACCACGGCTCGGTCTCCAAGGAGCAACGCGCCCTGATCGAGGACGACCTCAAACGGGGCCGGCTCCCGGCGGTCGTGGCCACCAGCAGCCTCGAGCTCGGCATCGACATGGGCGCGGTCGACCTGGTCGTCCAGATCGAGTCCCCGCCCAGTGTGGCCAGCGCGCTGCAGCGCGTCGGCCGGGCCGGCCACCAGGTCGGCGAGGTGAGCCGGGGCGTGCTGTTCCCCAAGCACCGCGGCGACCTCGCGCAGACCGCGGTGGCGGTGCAGCGGATGCGCACCGGAGCGATCGAGTCACTCCGAGTGCCCACCAACCCGCTCGACGTACTCGCCCAGCAGATCGTGGCGGCCACCGCCCTCGACAGTTGGCCGGTCGACGACCTCTACGCCCTGGTCCGGCGCACCGCCGGCTTCGACAGGCTCCCGCGCTCGGCGTACGACGCCGTGCTCGACCTGCTCAGCGGCCGGTATCCCAGCGACGAGTTCGCCGAGCTCCGCCCTCGCATCGTCTGGGACCGGGTCACCGGCCTCCTCAGCGGCCGGCCGGGCGCCCAGCGCTTGGCGGTGACCAGCGGCGGCACCATCCCCGATCGTGGGCTGTTCGGTGTCTTCCTGGTGGGTGCCAGCAACGAGCAGAGTGGGCCGGGCAAGCGGGTCGGCGAACTCGACGAGGAGATGGTCTACGAGTCCCGGGTCGGCGACGTGTTCGCACTCGGCGCCACCAGTTGGCGGATCGAGGACATCACCCACGACCGCGTCCTGGTCACTCCGGCGCCGGGCGTCCCGGGCCGACTGCCGTTCTGGAAGGGCGACTCCCTCGGTCGACCGGCCGAGCTCGGTCAGGCGGTCGGGGCGTTCACCCGCGAGCTCGGTGCCCTGCCTCGCGCCAAGGCCGAGGCCCGCGCTCGGGCGGAGGGGTTGGACGCCTATGCCGCCGGCAACCTCGTCGCCTACCTCCACGAGCAGGTCGAGGCCACCCAGGTGCTGCCCAGCGACCAGACCCTGCTGGTCGAGAGGTTCCGCGACGAGCTCGGCGACTGGCGGCTGGTCGTGCACTCGCCCTACGGCACCCCCGTCCACGCACCGTGGGCGCTGGCCATCAACGCCCGGCTGCGCGAGCGCTACGGCATCGACGGCCAGGCGGTCGCCTCCGACGACGGCATCGTCATCCGGGTGCCCGACACCGACGCCGAGCCCCCCGGCGGCGAGATCGTGGTCTTCGCGCCCGACGAGATCGAGGAGCTGGTCACCCAGGAAGTCGGCGGATCGGCACTGTTCGCGTCGCGGTTCCGCGAGTGCGCTGCCCGCGCGCTGCTGTTGCCGCGTCGCGACCCCGGTCGCCGGAGCCCGCTGTGGCAGCAGCGCCAGCGCAGTGCGGCCCTGCTCGAGGTGGCCAGCAAATACCCCTCGTTCCCAATCGTCCTCGAGGCGGTCCGCGAGTGCCTCCAGGACGTCTACGACCTCCCAGCGCTGGTCGCGCTGATGCGCGCGGTCGAGCAGCGCAGCGTGCAGGTCACCGATGTCTCGACCCCCGCGCCGAGCCCGTTCGCTCGCAGCCTGCTGTTCGGGTACGTCGCGCAGTTCGTCTACGAGGGCGACTCCCCCATCGCCGAGCGACGAGCGGCCGCCCTCGCCCTCGACCAGGGGCTGCTCGCCGAACTGCTCGGCCGGGCCGAGCTGCGCGAACTTCTCGACCCGGAGGTCCTCACCGAGGTCGAAGCGGAGCTCCAACGACTCACACCGGAGCGCCAGGCCCGCGGGGCCGAGGGCGTGGCCGACCTGCTCCGGCTGCTCGGACCGCTCTCGACCGAGGAGATCGCCGAAAGGTGCGCCGAGGGCGTGGAGGCGAGCGAGGCGCTGGCCAGCCTGGCGACGGCTCGACGCGCGGTCGAGGTCCGAGTGGCCGGGCAGGCGCGCTGGACGGCGATCGAGGACGTCGGCCGGCTGCGCGACGCGCTCGGGGTGGCCGTGCCACCGGGCACCCCCGAGGCGTTCACCGACCCCGTCGAGGATCCCCTCGCCGATCTGGTCAACCGCTACGCGCGCACCCATGGACCGTTCACCACCGACGACGTCGCCACCCGGCTCGGCCTCGGGCCGGCCGTCGTCCGGCTGACCCTCCAGCGGCTAGCGGCACGGGGCCGGGTGCTCGACGGAGAGTTCCGCCCAGGCGCATCCGGGCTGGAGTGGTGCGACGCCGAGGTGCTGCGGTCGCTGCGCCGCCGCTCGCTCGCCCGGCTCCGCAAGGAGGTCGAGCCGGTGCCGCCCGCCGCGCTCGGTCGGTTCCTCGGAGCCTGGCAGCACGTGGACGGCAAGCTCCGCGGGGTCGACGGCGTGGTGTCGGTCATCGACCAGCTGTCCGGGGCGCCGGTGCCCGCGAGCGCGCTCGAGCCGCTGGTGCTGGCCGCGCGGGTGCGCGACTACGAGCCGTCCTACCTCGACGAGCTCACTGCCTCCGGTGAGGTGCTGTGGGCCGGCCACGGATCACTGCCCGGCGCCGACGGTTGGGTCAGCCTCCACCTCGCCGATCAGGCGGCGCTGACGCTCCCCGAGCACCAGCCCTTCGAACACAGTGAACTCCACCAGGCGGTGCTCGACGCCCTCGCACCGGGCGGCGCATGGTTCTTCCGACAACTCGCACAGCAGGTCGGCTCCGCGATCGCCAGTCCCGTGGACGACAAGGCTCTGTCCGCCACGCTCTGGGAGCTGGTCTGGGCCGGGCGGATCAGCAACGACACCCTCACCCCGCTGCGCGCGCTGACCCGCTCCGGGACGCCCGCCCATCGCACCAGACGGCCGCCCGCCCGGCCTCGGATGGCCTCGACCACCGGCCGGGGCGGCACCGCGCTGCGCAGCGGCCCGCCCGAGACGGCCGGACGCTGGGCCCTGCTCCCTGACCTCGACACCGATCCGACCCGCCGCGCGCACGCGGCCGCCGAGCGACTCCTCGACCGGCACGGCGTGGTGATCCGCGGCGCCGTGGTCAGCGAACGTCAGCCCGGCGGCTTCGCCGCCGTCTACAAGGTGCTCTCGGCGTTCGAAGAGTCCGGTCGCTGCCGGCGCGGCTACTTCGTGGAGGGGCTCGGCGCGGCCCAGTTCGGCACCGCGGGCGCCATCGACCGGCTGCGGACGTTCTCCGACGTCGACGAGCAGGACAAGCCCGACGCGGTCTGCCTGGCCGCCACCGACCCGGCCAACCCCTACGGTGCGGCCCTCCCGTGGCCGGTCTCGACAGGCTCGACCACCGGCCCGAACGGGCATAGACCAGGACGCAAGGCCGGCGCCCTGGTGGTGCTCGTCGACGGCGAGCTCACCCTCTACGTCGAGCGAGGCGGTCGCACCCTGCTCACCTGGACCGAGGACGTCGACCGGCTGCGTCCTGCCACAGCGTCCCTGGCTGAGGCGGCCCGGCGCGGCTCGTTGGGCCGGCTGACGGTCGAGCGGGCCGACGGCGCGGCGCTGCTCGGCGGCGGTTCGACGCCGTTGCGCGAGGCGCTCGACGCCGCCGGCTTCGTCGCCACTCCACGGGGGCTCCGGCTCAGGGCGTCCAGCGGTGCCTGAGGGCGACACCGTCTACCGCACTGCTCGGCTCCTCGACCAGTTGCGTGGCGAACAGCTCACCCGCACCGACTTCCGGGTGCCGCAGCACGCCACCGCCGACCTGGTCGGCGGCACGGTCGCGGAAACGGTCTCGCGGGGCAAACACCTGCTCACTCGCGTCGACCGCGGCGCCGAACAGTGGACGCTGCACACCCACCTCAAGATGGAGGGCAGCTGGAAGGTCGTTCGGCCCCGCCAGCGTTGGCCCCGCTCCGCGACCAACGCCCGGGTGGTCCTCGAGACCGCGCGGCACACCGCGATCGGCTTCTCGCTGGGCATCGTCGAACTGGTCGACCGCGCCCGCGAGGACGACGTGGTCGGACACCTCGGGCCCGATCTCCTCGGCCCCGACTGGGACGAGGCAGTGGCGCTGGCCAACCTCCTGCACGAGCCTGCTCGCCCGCTCCGCGAGGCGTTGCTCGACCAGACCAACCTGGCCGGCGTCGGCAACATGTACGCCGCCGAGCTCTGCTTCACCTCCGGTGTCCACCCCGAGACGCCGGTCGGGGCCGTGCCCGAGCTGCCCCGGCTGGTCCGCCGAGCGCACCAGATGTTGACGCTCAACAAGGAGCGCTGGGTCCAGTCGACCACCGGAGACCTACGCGAGCGGGAGCGGATGTGGGTCTACCGACGCGACCGGTCACCGTGCCGCCGCTGCGGGACGCCGATCCTCGTGGACATGCAGGGGCCGGCCGGCCGCGAGCGGGCGTCGTACTGGTGCCCCGCCTGCCAGCCGCTGCGGGACTAAGTGCGCTGAGTAGAGCTAAGCCGCGCTGGCGACCACGTCGCTCGACGCCGGGACCTCCAGCAGCGACTCCTCGAGAGCCACCAGGTCGGAGACCTCGCGGAGCACCGCGGAGAGCGGCAGCTCGAGGGCGGAGCAGAGCGAGAAGAGCAGCTCGGAGGAGGCTTCCTTCTGGCCACGCTCGATCTCGGAGATGTATCCAAGGCTGACCCGGGCCTCCGCGGAGACCTCGCGCAGGGTCATCCCGCGGCGCATCCGCTGGGCGCGGAGCACGTCACCGAGCAATCGGCGGAACAGCACCATGCGCGTCTCCTCTCTCCTTCGTGTGGTGCAACGCTACCTGAGCGGTCCTTCTTCCCGCCGCTCAACGCGTGTCGTCGGTGGAAAGCATGCCCGCCAGCGCCGACAGCGCCTCCGAGCAGGTGCGGTCCTGGATCGCCTCGCGGCCGCCGACCAGCTCCAAGGCGACCGCCGTGGCCACGCCAGGCCCCACCAGCCCCACGTGCACGGTCCCCGGCGGGTGCCCCTCCTGGCGGTCCGGGCCGGCGACGCCCGTCGTACCGATTCCCCAGGTGGCTCCTGTCGCGGCCGCGGCGCCTCGCGCCATGGCCAGGGCACACTCCGCGGAGATCACCCCGTGCGCGGCGACGAGCGCCTCCGGGACGCCGAGCAGCTCCTCCTTGACCGACGTGGCGTAGGCGACGACACCTCCCAGATAGCTCCGTGAGGCGCCTGGTACGGCGGTGAGAGCCGCCGCGAGCCGGCCCCCGGTGAGCGACTCGGCCGTGGCCACGCTCTCGCCGCGCTCCTGCAGCAATCGATGCACGCGTGCGGCGATGTCCACACCCTTCACTCTAGGGTCGAGCCATGGCGCTGCCGATCGAGGACTACGCCGTGATCGGCGACCGCCGTACGGCGGCGCTGGTCGGGACCAACGGCTCCGTGGACTGGCTGTGCCTGCCGCGGTTCGACTCCGCGGCCTGCCTGGCCGGGCTGCTCGGCACCGACGACCACGGTCACTGGCAGTTCGAACCCGACGCCCGCTACACCACCACCCGGCGCTACGTCGGCAGCTCGGCGGTGCTGGAGACCACGTTCACGACCGCCGACGGCGTGGTCACCCTCACCGACCTGATGCCCCGCAACGACGACCGCGCCGACGTGGTGCGCAAGCTCAAGGGTGTCCGGGGCACGGTGCGGATGCGGCACGAGTGGCGGATCCGGCTCGACTACGGCCGGGTCCGGCCGTGGGTACAGCGCAGCAGGGTCGACGGCGAGGACGTCATCACCGCGATCGGTGGGCCGGACCAGCTGGTGCTGCACGGACCGCGGCTGCCGGTGGCCTCCGACGGCTCGCACAACGACGAGTTCGACGTGGCCGAGGGCGACGAACTGGTTTTCACGATGGCGTGGTTCCCCTCGTACGTCGAGCCGTCCGGCCTCGAGACTCAGCACGACCGGATCGAGCGCACTGTCCGCGAGGACGAGGCCTGGGCGGAGCGCTGCACCGCCGCCGTCCCCCACCTCGACGTGGTACGCCGCTCGCTGCTGACACTCCGCCTGATGACCGACGAGGTCACCGGCGGCATCGTGGCCGCGCCCACGACCTCGCTCCCCGAGGACTTCGGCGGCGAGCGCAACTGGGACTACCGCTACTGCTGGCTCCGCGACGCCGCGCTGACCCTCAGCTCGCTGGTGCGGGCCGGCTACACCGAAGAGGCGGATCTGTGGCGGGCCTGGCTGCTGCGCACCATCGCCGGCGACCCCGGCTCGATGCAGGTGCTCTACAGCGTCGACGGATCACCACGGCTGCCCGAGATGGAGCTCGGCCACCTACCCGGGTACGCCGACTCCCGGCCGGTCCGGATCGGCAACGGGGCGGTCGTCCAGACCCAGCACGACATCCTCGGCTGGGTGATGGACGCGCTGGCCGCGGTCCGCGACAGCGAGGGCATGCCGAGCTCGGCGGCGTGGCCCTTGCAGCGCGCCCTGGTCGCCGAACTCGCCGAGCGTTGGCGCGATCCGGACAACGGGCTGTGGGAGATCCGCGGCGAGCCGCGGACCTTCACCCACTCCCGGGTGATGATCTGGGTCGCGCTCGACCGCGCGGTCCGCGCGATGGAGGTCTACGACCTACCCGGCCCGCTGGAGGAGTGGCGCGCGCTGCGCGACGAGGTACGCGCCGACGTCCTGCAGCACGGGTACCACGCAGACCGCGGCACCTTCGTCCAGCACTACGACACCACTGAGGTCGACGCCTCGCTGCTGGTCCTGCCACTGGTCGGCTTCATCGACGGCGACGACCCACGGATGCTCGGCACCATCCGCGCTGTCGAGGAGGACTTGCTGCACGAGGGACTGGTGCTCCGCTATCGCACCGAGAGCGGCGTCGACGGCCTGGCGGGCGACGAGCACCCGTTCGTGGCCTGCTCGTTCTGGCTGGTTTCGGCGTACGCCGCCGCCGGGCGGGTCGACGAGGCGCACACGCTGTTCGACCGACTGGTGGGGCTGCTGAACGACGTCGGGCTGCTTTCGGAGGAGTACGACCCGGTCCGCAAGCGGATGGTCGGCAACTTCCCGCAGGCCTTCAGCCACCTGGCATTGGTGCAGGCGGCGTTCCATCTGGCCGACGCCGACGAGCGGTCCCGGCAGGGATAGCCGAGCAGGAGACAGACACCGAGGGCCGGGAGCGGCTTGCACTGCTCCCGGCCCTCGTGTGATCGCCTACTTTTTCTTCTTCTTGACCGTGAACTTCACGGTGTCCTTGCTCTCCAGGACGGTGTCACTGCCGAGGTAGCTGACGGTCACCTTGTAGCTGCCGGCCGAGAACTTGCCGAGGTTGACGGTGGCCTTGCCGTTCTTCAGGGTCACCGTCTTGGTCTTGCCGTCGACCTTGATCTTGACCTTGCCGGTCACCGCCGAGCCGTCCTTGGCCTTGACCGTCACCTTGAGCGTGACCTTCTGGCCGGCCTTCGGGTTCTGCGGCTGGACCTTCGCCGTGGTCGTCGACTTCGACGGAGCCGGCGGCGGAGGCGGAGCGGCCACCGTGATCGGCACCAGCACCTGAGTGCCGGTGGTCGGGCCGGTGATCGTCAACGTCGCCGCTCCGGCCGGCGTGCCGGCCGGTACGAGCACGTCGACGTGGGCGGTGCCGGCGTCGTCGTTGCTGTTGGCGCTGTTGTCGGGTGAGGAACTCACCGTCGTGGTGACCGCCGCAGTGCCGAGGTTGGTCCCGCCGAGGCTGACCGAGACCTGGGTGTCCTTCACGTCACCGGGGTCAGTCATCGAGAGCGATGACAGGTCGAGCACCACGTGGTCACCGGGCCGGTACGACGCAGGCGCGCCGGCCGGGAAGGCGACCCCGACCGCACGTTGCGCCGAGTCGACAGGCAGGCCGGTCCCGGTGCCGAACTCGGCCATGTAGTCGACCATTGCCTGCAGGTCGGTCACGCCGGTGTCCTGCTTCGTCGTGCCATTGGCAAGTTCTCGGAAGTTGTCACCACCCGCCGCGAGGAAGGAGTTCACCGTCACGGAGTACGACGTCGCCGGGTTGATCGGCACGCCGTTGAGCCACATCCCGGTCACCGTGCCCAGCTTCGCGCCGGCGATCACGGGGTCGTTCTGCTGCGTGTAGGTGTAGGTGAACCCCTTGGACACCCCGAGCCGCAGGAACGCCCGCGTCGGCACCGCACCCGCGGAGGTCCGCTGCCACTGCTGCTCGAGCACCTTCTTGATCTGCGCCCCGGTCAGATCCATATTCACCAGGGTGTTCGCGAAGGGCTGCACGTTGGCGGCCTGCTTGTAGGTGAGGTTGCGGTCACTGCCCGCAACCGTGCCGACCATGTCCGCGCGGAGGCCGCCCGGGTTCATGAATGCGATCTGGGCTGCGCCCACGGTGGCGGCCGGCGTCTCGTGACGCTGGACCTCGGCGACGAGGTTGCCCAGGGTGGACTCGCCGCCGCGGTTCTCGCCACCGGCCGCGAACTTCGCCCGGGCGAACGGGCCGCCCAGCTTGCCGAGCTCCTGGTCGCCCAGCGGACCCGCCGCCGTGACCGCTGCCTGGACGATCGTGTCGGTGGCGGAGTCCGTCGGGTAGTTGTTGGTCCATGGGGTCGAAGGTGGGGCGCCACAGGATGCGGCCGGCGCCACGCTGCAGGTCTTGAGCGCGAGGATCGCCTGCGTCTTGTTGGTCACCTCACCGGTGGCGTCATCGACGGTGAACACCAACTGGTTGAGGTTGGTGCCGTACTGACCGGCCGACACGACCGGTCGCTCGGTCACCGCACGTCCAGTCCAGCCGGGCACTCCGAACGAGCAGTTGTAGGCGAGGTGGGTGTGACCGGACACGATCGCGTCGACGTCGTCGCTGACGCCGGTCACGATGTGGCCCCAGGTGGTGCTGGGGTTGCTCATCGTGGCGCAGTCGGTCGATGGCGAGCCCTCGTGGACCAGCATGATCACGATGTCGGCACCGTCCGCCTTGAGGTCCGCGGTGGCCTCGTTGACCGAGTCGACGATGTCGTCGACCTGGATGTCCGCGATGCCGGCCGGGCTGACCAGCGCGGGCAACTCCTCGGTCACGGCACCGACGAAGCCGACCTCGACGCCGTCCATCGTCTTGACCCAGGTAGCGGGGACCGCCGGGTCACCGGTCGCCTTCATCTTCAGGTTGGCGGCGATGTACTGCCACCCGGCACCGCCGTCGGGATTGCTCGGCGACTCGACCGCCATCACCCTGTTGATCAGGTCGTCGTACCCCTGGTCGAGCTCGTGGTTGCCCACGGCCGAGACCTCGAGGCCGGCGGAGTTGAGGGCGTCGATGGTCGGCTTGTCGTTCTGGATGAACGACTCGAACGTCGAGGCGCCGATCAGGTCGCCGGCTGCCGCGAAGACGGTGTTGGGGTTGGCGGTCCGCAGTTGCTTCACGGCGCCCGCGAGCACCGCGGCACCGGCCGAGGCTGAGGCCGCATCGTTCTGAATCCGGCCGTGGAAGTCGTTGGTAGCCAGGATCTGGATGTCGGTGCTCGGTGCCGGATCGATGACGAAGGTGAACTCGACGTCGTCCGTCGCCGGCGTCGGCGCAGCAGAGTCCGTGGCAGTCGCCGTCACCGTGAAGCTGCCGGCAGCCGTGGGCGTTCCGGACACCGTGCCGTCACTCGCCACGTCGACCCCGGGCGGAAGGTTGTCGGCGTCCCACGTGTAGGGCGGGGTTCCCCCGCTCGCGGTGAGGTCGAACTCTGTGATCGCCTCGCCGACCTGGCCGGTCTGGTCGCCGGGGTCGGCCGCCACGATGACGCCGGTGTGCTCCGGAGTCGGCGCACCGACGACGAAGTCAGCGCTGTTGTCGTCGGTGTCGGTGAACGGCGTCGTCCGCGCAGCCGAGGTGATGTTGGACAAGATCGCAGTGGGGGCGGTCTCGAAGGAGTTGTTGAAGTTCGGGTCGCTGCCCGGGCCGTAGCCGACCATGTCGATGACGCCGGCATTGCCGGCGAGGTTGCCAGTCGCCGCGAAGGGCGTGGTGTTGGGGAGCAGGAGCACCTGGCCGTTGGTGCTCGACATGTTGATCGCGACGGCCGCGACCTGATCGGGCTCGGGCAGATCGGCTCCGACGGCCCCGGCGTCATCCATCTGGACCAGGAACGGCTTACCGGCGGGGACGGTGCCAGCCAGCGCCACGACGTTGTTGCCGCCCACGGCTCCGGTCACGTTGCGGTAGTGCAGCCCGAGACCGCTGAGCGAGATCGGGCTCGCCGTGGGGTTGTAGAGCTCCACGAAGTCGGCGTTGTACGGCGCGTTGGGGTTGCCCCCGGCGCCGTACACCTCCCGGATCACGAGGCCGGTGCTGATTGCCTCAGCCGACGGGGCGGTGGAGAGCTGGAGTCCCGCCAGGGCCAGGCCAGCGGTGGTCAGAGCGGCGAGACGCGCGCGTCCACGCGTCCGAGATGAGGGCATGAAGGGTCTCCGATGGGGTGGTGAGAGACGACTTCATCGAGGCGGAAAAGGGTCTCGACGCGAGTCGACCGGGAGTGCAGAACGGTCTCGACGGATCGACACCGTACGTGGCCCAACCGGGCCCGAACCCGATCGGTGGATGAACTCTCGGTGACGGAGCGGATCAGGTCAAGCCCGGACCGCGTCCCCTGTGGAGGAAGGTCGGAAATGACTAGTGGTCATGTTCGTTGATTCGTCGGGGGTGTCCCG
>DOWL01000187.1:17500-23782 GCA_003519585.1 Nocardioides sp.
GACGAATCAACGGAGATGACCACTTTGGCGGTCCCGGGGGCGTACGCCACGCCTCCCGGGACCGCCCTGGATCAGCTGACGGTGAACCGGACCGTGCTCGCACTCCCGTCGACAGTCGTGCTGCCGAGGTACTCCACCCGGACCGTGTGCCCACCCCGGCCGAACCGGCCGAGGTCGAGCCGCAGTCGACCGCCCTCCAGGGTGGCGAAGCTCGCGTCGCCGTCGACGACGATCCGCACCTGACCCGTGATCGGCACGTTGTCCGACCCGTCGACCCTGATGGTGAGGGTGACGGCCTGGTTCGGGCGCGGCCGTTGCGGCTGCACCGTGGCCTGCGTCGTCGAGGTCGCCTTCCGGACCGTGACTGTGAAGGTGTCGGAGGCCGCCGCGAGGTTGGCGTTGCCGGCGTACTCCGCGGTGAGGGTGTGCGTGCCCGGGAGCAGCGAGCGTGCAGGCAGGGTGATCTTCACCTTCCCCTTCGACAAGTTGCCGCTGGCGAGCGTGGTGCCCCCGTTCTTGACCCGCACTGTGCCAGTCGGCGTGAGGCCGGCGGGCGCGGTCACGGTGATCGTGACTCCGACCGTCTTGCCGTACTTCACCGACACGTCGGTCGCCGAGACCGTCGGCACCGCCTTGCCGACGGTGACCGTGAAGGTGTCCGAGCCGCCGGTGACGTTGGCGTCGCCGGAGTACTCGGCGGTCAGCACCGTGCCGCTGGGAAGCACCGGCAGGTTCACCGATGCCTGGCCGCCGACAAGAGTCGCCGTCCCGATGGTGGTGGCCCCACGCCGGATCGTCACCGTGCCGGTCGGGGTCACGCCATCAGCGGTGACCGTGACCGTGGCGGCGCCGGGCGCGCCCGGAGTCGCGTTGACGTCCGGCGCATCGACGGACGACGTCGCCTTCGTGGTCGTCACGGTCAGCCCGTCCTGGCTGCCGGTGTGCCCGGCGTCGCCGCCGTACACCGCCACCGGTGACGCAGTCCCCACGGGCAGCGTCCTGGCCGGCACCGTGATGGTGGTCGTCCCGTCGACCCCGAGGGTGCCGGTCCCGATGGGCGTGCTGCCCTGGAGCAGGGTCACGGTGCCGGTCGGGGTGGCGCCTGGACCGGTCACCGTGACCAACACGGGGACCGGCTGGCCATAGGCCACCGTGACGTCGTCGGCCACGGTTGTGCTCGCGGCCTGGTCGACCTGCACGGTCACCGGGATGGACGTGCCGGTGGTCGGGCCGGTCAGCGTGAGCGTCACCGCACCGGTGGCCCCGGCGGGCAGCACGACGTCGACCGTCGTCTTGCCGGTGGCGTCAAAGCCCGGCAGCGCCGCCTGGATCGTGTTGTCCAGGGTGAAGGTGCCCAGCGGTGCGCCGTCGAGGTCGACCGCGACCTGGCCGTCCAGCGGGTCGGTCGCGTTGCTGAACGACCAGCCGCTGACGTCGAAGACCACGTGGTCGCCCGGCTGGTACGACGCGGGGGCGCCTGCCGGGAAGTTCACGTGTACGCCGTTCTGCTTGGTCGGGACCGGCAGCGGCGGGTCGCCCGCGCCGGTGTTGGCGAACTCGTCGAGGTAGTTGACCATCGCCTGCAGGTCGGTGAGCCCGGCCTCGGCCTTGTTCGTCCCTCCCGCGAACGACGTGAAGTTGTCACCGCCGGTGGAGAGGAACGAGTTCACCGTCACCGAGTAGACCGTCGCCGGCGCGATCGGCACGCGGTCGAGCCACATACCGGTGATGTGCGAGCCGGTCGCCGCATCCGGGTCCGAGGTGTAGGTGAAGCCCTTCGAGGCCCCCAGCTTGAGGAACGGCCGCGACGCGCCGGTGGGTTGCCACTGCTGCTCCAGCGCCGCCTTGATCTGAGCTCCGGTCAGGTCCATGTTGACCAGCCCGTTGGCGAACGGCTGCACCTCGGCGGCCTGCTTGTAGGTCACCGTCTTCGGGTAGCTCGCCCCGTTGCCGAGCATGTCGGTCCTCAGGCCGCCCGGGTTCATGAACGCGATCTGCGCCCCACCCGCCTCGTCCCCCGAGGTCTGCCAGCGCTGCGCCTCCGCGACCAGGTTGCCCAGCGACGACTCGACACCACGGTTCTCGGTGGTGCCGTTGGCCAGGTAGCCACGCCGGATCGGTCCGGCGATCTCACCCAGCGGTACGGCGCCGAGCACAGCCGCCTCGCTGAGCGCCTGGTTGACGATCGCCTGGGTGTCGGCGTCGGTCGGGTACTGGTCGACCCACGGCGGCTGACCCGAGCCGCCACACGCCGATGCCGTGCAGGTCTTGAGCCGGAGCACCGACTGGGTCTTGGCGAGGACCTCACCGGTGGTCGTGTCGACGGTGAAGACCAACTTGTTGAGCGCCGCGCCGTACTGACCCGCCGAGACGACCGGACGCTCGGTCACCGCGCGCCCCTCGGTGGCCCAGTCGGCCACGGGGAAGGAGCAGTTGTACTCCAGGTGCGTGTGGCCGGAGACGATCGCGTCGACGTTCTCGTCGACCCCGGTGATGATCGAGCCGAAGTCCGAGGTCGGGTCGTCGTCCATCGTGGCGCAATTGGTGTTGGGCGCGCCCTCGTGCACCAGCATGACCACGATGTCGGCGCCCTGGTTGTCCACCAGGTCGTCAGCGGCCGTGTTGGTCTCGGCCACGATGTCGGTGACCTTGATGTCGGTGATGCCGCCGGGGCTCACCAGCTCCGGCAGGTGCTCGGTCACCACGCCCACGAACCCGACCCGCACGTTGCCGAAGTCCTTGGTCCACGTCGCCGGCAGCGCCGGGTCGTCGTTCGCCTTGAACCTCACGTTCGCGCCGAGGTACTGCCACTCGGCCCCGCCGTCGGGGTTGGACGCCGACTCGGGCGCCATCACCCGGTCGACGAGGTCGGCGTACCCCTGGTCGAACTCGTGGTTGCCCACCGACGACACATCGAGGCCCGCCGAGTTCAACGCATCGATCGTCGGCTTGTCGTTGAGGATGAACGACTCGAACGTCGAGGCACCGATCAGGTCACCGGCCGCGGCGAAGACCGTGTCGGGGTTCTCCCCACGCAACTGGTTCACCGCACCCGCGAGCACCCCGGCACCGGCCGCCGCCGAGACCGGGTCGTTGGCGATCCGGCCGTGGAAGTCGTTGGTGCCGAGGATCTGGATGTCGCGCGTCGCCGGCTCGACGTCGGGGAGGTTGATCCCGATGACCTCCGGGTTGTGGTCGGAGGCGCTGAACGGGCCGTCGTCGTAGAGCAGCGTGCCGACGTAGTTGTAGCGGCTGTACTGGTTGTAGACGGTCTCGTTGGCGTTGATCTCCCAGATGTCGACGTCGTTGACCAGAGCCAGCGCGTCGGCGTTGGCGAAGACGTGGTCGAGCGATCCGGACATGCCGTCGAAGCTGTAGGACTTCTCCTCCGGGTCGTCGGTCGACTCGAGGTTGGTCCAGCCCGCTCCGGTCAACGTCGTGACCGGAGTCTCCTGGGAGTAGGCGTTGAAGTCACCGGTCAGGAACGCCGCGCTGACGCCCCGAGACGCCGCGAAGTCGTCGGCGAAGGTGTCGAGCGCCTGCGCCTGACGGGTGCGGTCGCCGTTGTACCCGCCGGCTCCGTCGCCGAGGTCGACGTTGTCGCCGGTCGCACCGGTCGGGCTCTTGGACTTGAAGTGGTTGACCACGACCGCGAAGCCGTCCTCGTCCGCGGCGCCCTTCTGCTTGAACGCCTGGGCGAACGGCTCGCGGGCGTTGGCGAACGGCGCGGAGCCGATCAGGATCTGCGCGTCACCGACCAGGTCGACGGTGGCCGGGTCGTAGATGAACCCGGTGCGGATCACGTCCTCGTCCTCCACCGCGGGCAGCGCGGCGGGCGAAGGGACGTAGTCCCACCTCGTCGTGCCGGCGTCGGCGTTGAGTGCGGCGACGAGTGCGGAGAGCGCCTCGTCGCGGTCGATGCCGTCGACCTTGCGGCTGTTCTCGATCTCCTCGAGAGAGACGATGTCGGCATCCATCGTGTTGATGGCAGTGACGATCTTGGCCTGCTGG
This sequence comes from Nocardioides sp., assembly GCA_003519585.1. Classification (GTDB taxonomy): domain Bacteria; phylum Actinomycetota; class Actinomycetes; order Propionibacteriales; family Nocardioidaceae; genus Nocardioides. The sequence goes on from DOWL01000187.1 coordinate 21,512, forward strand.
CGCAGGAAGTTGGCGTTGTTCCAGGCACCGCGCGGCCCGTTACCCGTGCAGCTGTTGACCGCGATCGGGTTGAGGTCCTTGTCGACGAACGACGTGCAGGACTCCGGTCCGGCGTCGTAGTCGACACCGAGCGTGGTGAAGTAGTTGAGCACGTTGAACGTCGCCAGCTTGAGGTCACCGCCGACGTTCGCGGGGGTGGCGGGACGGTCCTGCTCGAAGGTCACCTTGCCGGTCGGTGCGCCGACGACCTGGCCGCCCTGCGGCTGGATCTTCCAACCGAACCGGTAGTCGAGGATCACCCCCTGCGGGAACGTGACCGAGGCGCCCACCCGCACCTGGTGCGTGGGCGTGTACCACGGGATCGGGTCGTTCCGGGTCGGCAGGGTCGGCGGGTTGGCGGTGTTCCAGTACGTCGTGCTGGAGCCGTCGTCGAGGATCACGCGGTGCGCGTTGTTGTACGCGATCCGCTCGTTCGCGGCTGACGAGCCGGGCGCGGCCACCTCGGTCTGCGCGATCAGCGGGAGGGTGCTGTTCGCGGCCAGGCCGAGCTCGCCGAAGAAGCTGGAGCTGCCACCGTTCGTGGCCGAGGTGGAAGTCGGGTTGAGCGACGACCCGTCGTACGCGTCGGTGACCGTCCAGTCGCCGGTGGGCTGGAACAGCTCGCCCTCGACCTCCTCCTTGGCCGCCTCGATGGTGGCGAGGTTGGGGCAGCTGCCGAGCGCGCAGTCGGTGCCGGGGATGGTCGTGTTCGCGACGACCGTGCCCAGGGAGCCGACGTCCGTGACCGTGGTGGCGTTGATCTCGGTCAGCGTGTTGGGCGCGGTGCCGAACTCGGTGACGGTGCCGGTGACCTGCACCGAATCGCCGATGTCGAGGGTGCTGTCGTCGAAGCTCGGGGTGAACACGAACAACGCGTCGGAACGGCCCGGCGTGGTGTCCGCACCCGGGGTCTGGAGGTAGAAGCCGTTGAACCCACCCACCGGGTATGTCGCGGTGACGACGCCCTCGGTGGTGCGAACCGTGCCCGTCAGCGGCGAGGCGGTGCCGCTGCCCTGGATCTCCGCGATGGGGGTGACGCCGACCGGCGCCGGGTCGACGGTGAAGGTGAACTCCTCGGTGTCCGCGCCCGCGGTAGGAGTGGCCGAGTCGGTCGCGTTGAGGACGACGCTGTAGGAGCCTGCCGTGGTCGGCGTGCCGGACACTGCGCCGCCCGCGGCGATGCTCACACCCGGCGGCAGCGTGCTGCCCGGGTCACTGAACGTGTACGGCGCCGTACCGCCCGACGCGGTGGCGGTGAACCCCGCGATCGGCTGGCCGACGACGCCGGTCTTGTTGGTGATGTCCGCGATCGTCAGTGGCGTGGGGCCGACCGGCGTCTTCGGTCCACCGGCAGTCGGAGCAGCGGCCGCGAAGTCGGCCGAGTTGACGTTGGTGTCGGCGCCGCTGTTGACCCGCTGCAGGCTCAGCGTCACGGAGTTGCCCGAGGCCGCCGTGCCCTCGGGAGCGTTGCTGGTGCCCCACCCGACCTTGTCGACCAGGCAGCCCACAGCCGGGATTGGGTCGCACGCCGGAGCGGTCGACGGGTCGATCGCCGCGGTGCCGTTGACCAGGCTGATCGTGCCGCCACCCGCACCGGGGTTGATCGCCGTCGCGGTCTGGTCGACGTTCGGTACGGCGGTGCCGTTTGCGCCGTTGCTGCCACCCATGACCACCCAGTAGTCGCCGGGCGCCAGATCACCGGCGGTCAGGGCGATCGCCGTGGTCGAGTTTCCCGTGCTGGTCGGTGCGCGGTACTGCAGCGACTTCCCGCCCAGCGCGATGGGGCTGCCGGTCGGGTTGTAGATCTCGACGTACTTGTTCGTGTGCGTCGCGCCGGCGGAACCGCCGTTGACGTAGACCTCGGTGATGACTAGATCCGTGCCACCAGGATTCGCCTGGGACGTGGGCGCGAGGAGGAACTGGAAACCGGTGACGGCCAAGACGATCGAGAGCAGTACGGCGAGACGGGCGCGACGATGCGACCGAGATGCGGGCATGAAGAGTCTCCGTTGGGGGTGGTGAGACGACTTCGTCGAGTGGGGAAGGTCCTCGAGGTGAGTCGACGAGCAGGGTCCGTGGATTCCCGAGTCTGGGAACCGTATTCGTCAGTGCGCGACCGCAGGCCGAGCAGTGGATGAACTCTGGGCGACGAAGCGGATCAGGTCAAGTGGTGAAGCTGTCGAATACCCCGCCGAGCCGCATCCGGTAGTTGAGCCCGAAGGCGCGCTGGCG
>DOWL01000187.1:23931-24143 GCA_003519585.1 Nocardioides sp.
TGAGCCCGAAGGCGCGCTGGCGCCCTTCGGTGTCGAAACCTCCCCAGCGATGGCACCTTCTCAACCACCGACCACACGCCGCTCCGCTGGAAAGCGCTAATCGCCTTGCGGTTGGCCACGCAGGGCGTGGCGCTGCTGCCACACACCGTGGAAGAACTGCGCGCCGGAGATCAGCGTGAGCGCCACGGCGATGCCGGTGAGCGCCAGCGCGA
>DOWL01000187.1:24233-29373 GCA_003519585.1 Nocardioides sp.
ATGCCGGTGAGCGCCAGCGCGATGTAGAAGAGGACCTCGCACGGCGTCTGCAACCACTCGGGGAGGTCCGGGTCCAGCAGCGGCAGCACCAGGCCGCTCAGGCCGACCGCCTGGAAGGTGGTCTTGATCTTGCCGAGCTGGTCGGCGGCGATGACCACCTTCTTGAGGATGGAGAGCCGCAGCAGAGTGACGCTCCACTCGCGGATCAGCACCACGATGGTGATCGCCCACCACCAGGGGTTGGCGTAGATGATCGCGAGGCCGACGAACGCCATGCCGGTCATCGCCTTGTCGGCAATGGGGTCGGCGATCTTGCCGAAGTCGGTGATCAGCCCGCGCTTGCGGGCGATGTCGCCGTCGATCTTGTCGGTGATCATCGCGACCGCGAAGATCACGAACGCGGTGAGCCGCCAGCCGATGGAGTCGCCGTCGTCGATGAGCAGGGCCACTGCGAAGAACGGCACCAGCGCGATACGCAGGCTGGTGAGGATGTTGGGCAGGTTGAGGTTGCTCGGCTTGACGGCCGGCGCGGCGGGGTGGTTCGCGGGGTCGCTCACAGCGGCTTCGCCATCAGGTCCACGCCCTCGGCCTCGAGCACCACACCCCGCACCATCTCACCGACCCGTGCGCGATGGGTCAGCGAGGTGGTCCCGTCCACCTCCGGACCCTGATGCGCCGCGCGGCCGACGGCGTCCCGTTCGCCGTTCTCCTCGATGAGGACGTGCACCTCCTCGCCGATCCGGTCCTCGGCCCGCTGGGAGGTCAGCTCCTCCACCAGGTCGGAGACGCGCGCCACCCGTGCGCGCACCTCGTCCTCGTCCAGCTTGTCGTCGAACGTCGCCGCCTCGGTGCCGTCCTCGTCGGAGTAGCCGAAGACTCCGACCACGTCGAGCCGCGCGGCGATCAGGAAGTCGCACAGCGTGTCGAGGTCGTCGTCGGTCTCCCCGGGGAATCCGACGATCACGTTGGAGCGGACCCCCGCGGCCGGGGTGAGCGACCGGACCCGGTCGAGCAGGCCGAGGAAGCTCTCCGGGTCGCCGAAGCGACGCATCCGCCGCAGCACGGCGTTGCTGGCGTGCTGGAACGACAGGTCGAAGTACGGCGCGACGCCCGGCGTGGTCGCGATCGCCTCCAGCAGCCCCGGCCGCAGCTCGGCCGGTTGCAGGTAGGAGACCCGGACCCGCTCGATGCCGTCGATCGTGGCCAGTTCCGGCAGCAGCGTCTCGAGCAGCCGGAGGTCGCCGAGGTCCTTGCCGTACGACGTGGAGTTCTCGCTCACGAGGAAGAGCTCGCGCACCCCGTCGGCGGCCAGCCACCGCGCCTCGTCGAGCACGTCGGTGGGGCGGCGGCTCACGAACGAGCCACGGAAGGACGGGATCGCGCAGAACGTGCAGCGCCGGTCGCAGCCCGACGCGAGCTTGAGCGGCGCCATCGGGCCGGTGCTCAGCCGCGTCCGCTCTACCACGCTGGTCGAGCCTGTCGAGACCACCGCAGCGCGGTCGACTGGAGAGATGGGCAGGAGCCGGCGCCGGTCCTGGGGGGTGTGCGGGTGCGGCCGCTCCCCCGCCACGATCGCCCGCAGCCGCGCCGCGATGTCGGGGTAGTCGTCGAAGCCCAGCACCGCATCGGCCTCGGGCAGCGACTCGGCCAACTCCGCGCCGTACCGCTCGGCCAGACAGCCCACCGCTACCACCGACTGGGGGCCGTGGCCCTCGCCCTTGAGATCGGCCGCCTCCAGGAGCGCGTCGACGCTGTCCTTCTTGGCCTGCTCGACGAAGCCGCAGGTGTTGACCAGCACCGTGTCGGCCGAGGACGGATCCTCGACCAACTCGAACCCATCGGCCGCCAGCCGGCCCGCCAGCTCCTCGGAGTCGACCTCGTTGCGCGCACATCCGAGCGTCACGACGGCGACGGATAGTGGCTGGCTCACCCGTTGATTCTCCCGGACGCGTAGTTCAGGCGCGAATCTCGAGGATGCGCCCGAGGCGAGTTTCGTCGGCCGACCGACAAAACTCGACCTTGGACGACGCAGTTTCGTCGTCCAACCACGAGTTTCGTCGGCTGACCGACGAAACTCGCGCCCGAGCCGCACGAGTGCCCTACGAAGCGGATGCCTCGGTCTCCTCGCCGAGGTAGGCCTTGCGTACGGCCGGATCGGTGCGCACCTCGGCGGGGTTGCCCTCGGCGATCTTGTGCCCGAAGTCGAGGACGACGACCCGGTCGGCGTTCTGGAGCACGAGGGCCACGTCGTGCTCGATGAGCAGCACGCCCATGCCCCACTCGTCGGCCAGCCGACGGACCAGCCGGCCGAGTTCGGCGCTCTCGGTCTCGTCGAGGCCGGCGGCTGGCTCGTCGAGCAGCAGCACGGAAGGGCTGCTGGCCACGGCGCGGGCGATGGCGACCAGCCGGCGCTGACCGTAGGACAGGTCCTCGGCACGCCGGTCGAGCATCGGCCCGAGCCCGAGCTCGTCGACGGCGGCCAGCACGGGTGCCGGCAGTGGCCGGTGGCCCGGCCGGACCAGGTCGGTGAGGTAGGCGAGCCGATCGCGGGGGTCGGCGGCGGCGAGGAGGTTCTCGCGCACGGTCAGGTCGTCGAAGAGCTCCAGTGACTGGAACGAGCGCGACAGGCCCGCCCGCGCCCGGCGGTACGGCGCCCAGCGGGTGATGTCGGCGCCGTCCCAGGTGACCGCGCCGGCGGTGAGCCGGTTGTTGCCGGCGACGCAGTCGATGAGGGTGGTCTTGCCGGCGCCGTTGGGCCCCAATAGGCCGACCACCTCGCCGGGTCCGACCTGAAGAGAGACGTCCTCGAGCGCGGTGAAGCCGCCGAAGCGCTGGGTAAGCCCTGACACCGCGAGCGTGTGGCTCGCGACCTTGGTGCGCACCGCTGGCGGGAGGACGGCAGGCCGGCGGTCGCGCAGACCGGGGATGCGCGACCGCAGGCCGCGAGTCAGGACGTCGATCCGCTCGGCGACACCGTTCTGGTTGAGGATCAGTACGACGAGCAGGAGGACGCCGGTGGTGAGGGGGAGGTACTGCTGCCAGGTCGAGCTGTCCTCGACGGCGGCGTTGACCGGCCCGCCCGACGAGGTCAACGTGATCAGGCCGTTGGAGGCGAGCAGCGAGCCGAGCAGCGGGCCTGCGATGTAGCCGACCGAACCGATCACGGTCAGCACCAGGACGCTGATCGAGGCACCCGGCTTGAAGACGGAGTTGAACAGGATGGCGCCGTACCCGAAGCCGAACAGCACGCCGCCCAGCCCGGCGATGCCGGCCGAGAGGGTGAAGCCGTAGAGCTTGGTCTCGAAGACGTTGACCCCGATCGCAGCGGCGGCACGCTCGTTGGTGCGAACGGCCAACAGGCGCCGGCCGGTGCGCCCGCGGCGCAGGTTCGCCACCACGAGGGCGGCGAGGATGAGGAAGACCAGGCAGACCAGCGCGTAGTTGCGCGGATGTCCGACCGGGTCGATCGGGACGCCGAACAGGGAGAGGTCGGTGGGCATCACCCGGGCGTTCTCGGTGTAGGCGCTGTTGCTGAACACCATCTGGTCCACCGCGAAGCCGAGGCCGAAGGTGACCACGGCGAGGTTGACGCCCCGGGTGCGCAGCGCGGGCAGGCCGAAGAGGAAGCCGACCCCCATCGCCACGAGTACGCCGAACAGCAGCGCCGGCTCGAACCGCCACCCGTGTGCGGCCACCATCTTGGCCGCGGCGAACGCGCCGATGCCGGCGAGGGCGTACTGCGCGAGGGACAGCTGCCCGGTGTAGCCGGTCAGCACTACCACCGAGAGGCCGACGATGGCGAAGGTCGCGCTGATCACGGTCGGTGCGTACCAGTCGTTGGAGGCGCCGACGCCGACCCAGAGCAGCGCCGCCGCACCGGACACCAGCACCACGGCGGGCCGGACCCGGCCGGTGCCGACTCGGGGCAGCCGGTCTGTGATGCTCCCGCGCAATGGCAGCCCCCGGCCCCGTATCACCAGCACCACGATGATCACCAGGAACGGCACCGCGTCAGGGATGCCGGGCCGGTGCGTCGCCTCGAGGAGGTCGTTGCTCCAGTGGGTGGCCAGCGACTGCGCGACCCCCAGGAAGATGCCGCCGACCAATGCCAAGGGGTAGGAGCGGAACCCACCGAGCAGCGCGGTCGCCAGCGCGCCGATGATCAGGATGCTGAAGGTGATCGGCGAGATGAAGCCGGCTGTCGTGGCGGGCATCAACGAGCCGGCGATCGCGGCCAGCCCGCCGCCGACCGCCCAGGTCACGCTGGCGAGCAGATCGGGCGACCAGCCCAGGGCCGACGCGGCGCGGGCGTTCTCCGCGGCCGCCGAGACGGCGTACCCGAACCGGGTGCGCGCGGTGGCGATGGTCAGCAGCAGGGCAACGACGGCGGCCACCGCGACGAGGTAGAAGCCGTAGCGGCCCACGACGATGTCGCCGGGGAGGTGCACCGCTTCGGTCGGGACCGGCGACTTCGCGATCACCTGCTTGGCGCCGAACTTCAGGATCACCGCCTGGTTGAGCACGGTGAGGACGCCGAGGGTGGCGATCACCCGGGCCAGGGGGCTCGCCGATCGGAGCGGCCGCATCACCAGGAAGTGGACCAGGACCCCGATCGCCGCACAGGCCAGCACGGAGACGATGACCGAGACGGCCATCCCGTGGCCGTCCTGCACGTGGAGGCGGTAGGTGAGGTAGGCGCCGACGAGCGCGAACCCGGACTGGCCGAAGTTGATGACACCGGAGCCGCGGTAGATGACCACCAGCCCGAGGCCGAGCAGCGCGTAGATGCCACCGGTGCCGAGGCCGAGCAGCGTGAAGCGGAGAAGATCGTTCATGCGGTTCCGGGTTCACCTGTGAGGTAGTGGGCGGCGATGCCGTCGGCGTCGTGCGAGAGCTCCTCGGCCGATCCGGACAGCACCACCCGGCCGCGGCGCAGCACGTGCACCCGGTCGGCGACGGCGAGGGCCTGTCGGACGTGCTGCTCGACCAGGACCACGGCCACCCCGCTGTCGGCGGCCGCGCGTACGGCGGAGAGCAGCCGCTCTACGACCATGGGGGCCAGGCCGAGGGACAGTTCGTCGGCGAGGAGTACGCGCGGCTGCGCGGCGAGCACCCGGCCCAGCGCGAGCATCTGCTGCTG
>DOWL01000151.1:0-15189 GCA_003519585.1 Nocardioides sp.
AGCGTGGCGACTGCCCCACTCTCGATGTCGGCAGTGTCCACGATGGCGGCGTTGGTGGTCGCCAGCGCGGCCAGCAGCGGCACATCGGCCTGTGACAGATTGAACACAACGGTGTAATCATCGGGCGTGTCAATCGAGGCAATCGTCAGGTAGTTGGCACGGGCGGCAGCAGCAGTCGCTTCATCCAGAATGCGGTTGAAGGTCTTCCAGGCGTCGTCGGCGGTGACCGGCTGGCCGTTGTGGAAGGTGACGCCCTGGCGCATCTTGATCGTCCAGGTCTTGGCGTCCGCGGACGACTCGACGGACTCGGCGAGCGCCGGCTCGAGCTCGTAGTTGTTGTTCCAGAAGAGCAGTGGCTCGTAGAGGTTGTTGACCCGGGCGATGTCGGCCGCGGTCACCGGCGCATGCGGGTCGAGGGTGTCCTTGCTGCCACCGCCGGTCGCGCCGTGGATCAGCGTGCCGCCGCTCTTCTGCGGTCCGGTGGCACCTCCGCCACCGCTGCCTCCGTCGTCGCCGCCACACGCGGCGAGGAAGCTGCTGCTGGCGACGGCCGCAGCTCCGAGTCCGGAGTACTTGAGCAACTGCCTCCGGGAGAACCCGACGTGGCTGTTTCGAGGCTGGTTCACTTAACGACTCCTCTGTTTCACAATCCGAACCGTCGGCGACGTAGGCAACATAGGTGGGCAGCCGACCGTGGTCAATGCCACACGCTCGGGTTTATCCGGGCGTTATCTGAGTTGCGAGATGCGCAACGACCTGCGGAGGGCGCAACTGATCGCGTTCCGTGATAGCTACGGGAGTCGCGTCACTCAGCGATCACGCTGGTCGCGACACGCCCTGACCCTGCTGGACGCGGGCGCGCTCGGCGTTCAACAGCCGCTGCCACACGTCGACGACCGCGGCATCCCGGCCGGCGATGTCCTGCTCGAGCAGCTCGATGCGCAAGGCGGCCTCGGCGTACCGACCCGTGTCGATCGCCTCGCGTACGGCGTCCAGCTCACGCAGTGCGTGGTTCGCGGCCGATCCGTCCATCACCCCACGAGCGTGACAGCGAACGCCCCGCCCCGCAGGAGCTTGCCCACTTCGTCATCCGTTGTGGGTAGGTGCTTCTCGACGACGAGCCGACCAGGCGGCCGACGTACTCGTGGGGCTCGGGTCGCACCGGTCACAGCTCCTTCGGAGTGAGATGACTCGCCGGTAGGTTTGACGCGTGTCATTTCGTCGACGCGCTCTCGTCTACGCCGCCCTCACCGCCAACGCGATCCGCCCACTGCCCGGGTTCCGGGCCGGGGTCCCGTCGTTCTTCGCCGGCTGGATCACCGGGGAGCTGGCCCCACAGTGGCTGGCCGTCACCACCGCCGATGCGGCCACGCACCTGACCGGCCGGCGGCGTGACCCAGTCGGCCTGGCCCTCGCCGGGGCGGCGGCAGCTGGGCTGGGCTACCTGATCCACCAGGCCCGGCGCGACCAGCAACGGGCCGAGGCAGCCCTGTCGGAGTCGCTCGGCGTGGACTACCAGGACCAACTCGACGAGCTGCCCACCCCGGCAGACCTGGCCACGCCGTGGCGCTCCCTGGTCAATCCGTTCCGGACCTTCCGCACCCCACCGGTCCCGATCCGAGTGGAGCGCGACATCGCGTTCGGTGAGGCCGGCCGGCGCAACTTCCTCGACATCTACCGGCCCGAGATGGAGGTCGAGAACGCCCCCGTCCTGCTGCAGGTGCACGGCGGCGCCTGGATGCTCGGCAAGAAGGAGGAACAGGGCGTCCCGCTCATGCAGCACCTGGCCGCCAAGGGCTGGATCTGCGTCGCCATCAACTACCGGCTCTCCCCCCGCGACGCCTGGCCCGCGCAGGTCGTCGATGTGAAGAAGGCGATCCACTGGATCCGCCAGCACATCGCGTCGTACGGCGGCGACCCCGACTACATCGCCATCACCGGCGGCTCGGCCGGCGGGCATCTCACCGCGCTGACCGCCCTGACCCCGCACGCGCGCGAGTGGCAGCCGGGCTTCGAGGACGCCGACACGTCCGTCCAGGTCGCCGTGCCGCACTACGGCGTCTACGACTTCGCGGGCTCGACCGGCACGAAGGCCGCCGTCCAGCTGCGCGACCTCTTCCTCGCGCAGTGGGTGATGAAGCAGAGTTGGGAGGACGCCCCCGAGCTCTACGAGGACGCCAGCCCGATCCTGCGGATCACCCCCGACGCCCCCGACTTCTTCGTCATCCACGGCGCCCACGACAGCCTCGTCCCCGTCGACCAGGCCCGTCAGTTCGTGGCGCGCTTGCGGGAACGGTCCAAGCGCTCCGTGGTCTACGCCGAACTCCCCGGCGCCCAACACGCCTTCGACGTCTTCCCCTCGATCCGCTCGGCCCACATCGTCCGCGCGATCGACCGCTACCTGCACTGGCACTGGAACCAGTACCGCCGCGAGCGGGGACGACTGGCGGCTGCCAAGCAATAGCCGACCCCCCGATGGTTGAGTGCCCGGAGGCGCGCCAGCGCCGATCGGTGGTTGAGCCCGGAGGCGGCCAGCGCCGATCGGTGGTTGAGCCCGGAGGCGGCCAGCGCCGATCGGTGGTTGAGCCCGGAGGCGCGCCAGCGCCGACGGTGTCGAAACCGCCGCAACATTGGCACCTGCTCGACCCAGTCACCACCGGTCTCACGTGCGTCGGTGGAAGGTGAACTTGTCGCCGGGTATCGGGGTGAGTTGGTAGGTGGGGTCGTGGGCTCGGGCGTGGTGGGGTGCGCAGATCATGATGGTGTTGTCCATGTCGGTGCGTCCGCCTTGTGACCATTCGATCTTGTGGTGCAGGTGGGTCAGTCCGGGTGGGGCGTCGCATCCGTCGACCTGACAGCCACCGGCCTCAAGCAGCTTGACGATGCGTTGAGCGCGGGAGTGGAACCGCCGGGACCTACCGAGGTCGAGGACCTAGCGGTTGATCAGCTCACCGAACGCCTGCCCCATCCGCTCCGCGGTGGGCTTCCGCTCCCCCAACGGACCGGATGCTGCTTGGTGTTTGGGGGCCGCGATGGCGAGGATCATCTTCCGCAGCGCCGCGCCGGTGGTGGAGTCGAGGACGAACCGGCCGTGGACCTTGCCGTGGCCGTCGTCGTACATCGTCAACCGCATGGCCGCTTGCGCGTCGCGTTCTTCTTTCTCCAACAGCTTCGCCTCGTGGGCGTCCGCGGCGTCCTGGTCGAGGACCTCCAAGAGTCGTCGGCCGAGCTTCTTCAGCCCGACGGCGTCGAACCGACGCGCTTCGGTGACCAGGTGGCCCTCGGCCTCCTCGACCAGGTTGGGGTCGAGGTCGTCGGGGAGGTCGTCGAGTGCGCGGACGATGACTTCGACCTGCTCGGCGTGCACTCGACGTTGGGCCATGGCTTCGCGGACCTTGTCGTAGCGCTCCAGTCCTGCTGCGACCCGTGCGGTGCGGAACGCGCTGGCGCGGGTGAGGTTGGTGTGTACGGCGAGCCAGTTGCCGGTCGAGGTCGCACCGGACTGCTTCGGCACGTCGAGCGCCTCGAGCTGGGCGAGCAGCCGGGACTTCAGCTCGGCTTGCTGTGCCTCGTGCTTGAGGAGCTCTTCGAGCGCCGTCGGGGCCTGACCAGCGTCCATCGGCCAGAGCGGAACCTCGGCAACAGCAGCGAAGGTTTCGCGCGCAGCGGCGATCGCCCGGGTGACCGGGTGATCGTGGTGCGCCATCGCTGTCATGGATCAATCAAAGCAGCGGCCACCGACAGTGCAGCCCCACCGGAACCCGTTATGCACAAGGGTTTCCGGACCTGCCTGCACGGGATATCGACTGTCCGCGCAGTCCTCTCGGACGGTCCCGGTGGTGGTTCAGCGGGTGCCAACGCTGCGGAGGTTTCGACACCGTCGGCGCTGACGCGCCTCCGGGCTCAACCACCGATCGACCGCAGCCAGGGCTCGGCGGCAACCCGATAGCCAGCCTGCGTTTGGCGCCGTTCGGGGCCGTCAACCCGCCCACGAACCGCAGGGTAGGCACCCAAGATTGACGGCTCCGGGCGGCGTCAGACACTCGGGTATCGGGTTGCCGCACCCGCTCACCGGGGTGGGCGCCTGGAGTTCCACCGGCGCCCTGAGGTACCCCTGGGGCCAGATGGGGTGAAAACCTGATGTGCTCGGGGGTACCTCAGGAGGACCCTCGACTCATGACCCCGTTCTCCGCCTCGCCGGACACCACCGTTCACGCCGTACGTCGCAGCGTCGACCAGGAGATGCAGCGCACCCTGATCCGCGCCCAGGTCCGTCGCCGCAGACGCCGGACACCGAGGGTGCTCACTCGAATCTGAGGTACCCCCGCTCCGTCAATAGGCAATCGGCCCGATGTGGCCGCCCCCACCTCACGACCAGGCTCGACCCATGACCCCTTTCATCTCATCCCCGTCCGTCGCCGCCCGGATGTTCGACGGTGACGACCCGCAGGTCGCCAAGGCCCGCCGCCACGCTCGACTCCGGGCACAGGCCCGCAGACGTCGCCGGTCTCTACCGCCGCGGTAGCCCCAGGATCCGTTCGCCGGCCACGTTGCGCAGGATCTGCGTCGTACCGCCGGCGATCGAGAGACAGCGGGTGTTGAGCAGCTCCCAGAGATCGCGGCGCAGCTCGTCGCTGGGCGCCAGGAGACCGTCGCGCTGGAGCTCGACCACCAGCTCCGCGCCGTCCTGGCGATTGCGAACCCCGAGCAGCTTCGCCACCGACGACTCCGGTCCGGGCCCCTGCCCGGCTAGCGAACGGAGCGTGGTGCGGACCCCGAGCAGTGAGCAGACGGTCGACAGCGCCACAGCGTGACCGACCCGGGTGCGCTGAGTCTCCGTGAGGTCGCCTGTCGCAGCCAACGTGATCGCACGCTCGGTCGACTTCTCCAGTCGGGTCGTGGCCATCGCGACCCGCTCGTTGGCGAGCGTGGTGCGCGCGAGCTTCCAGCCGTCGCCGGCTTCGCCGACCAGGCAGTCGTCAGGCACGAACACCTCGTCGAGGAAGACCTCGTTGAAGAGTGCCTCGCCGGTGATCTCGCGCAGCGGCCGGACGTCCAGCCCTGCGGACCGCATGTCGACGAGGAAGTAGGAGATCCCTCGGTGCTGCGGCGCCTCGGGGTCGGTGCGGGCCAGGCAGATGCCCCAGTCAGCACGTTCGGCGACCGAGGTCCAGACCTTCTGCCCGGTGAGCCGCCAACCGCCGCCCACCCGGTCGGCCCGAGTGCGCAGCGACGCCAGGTCGGAGCCCGAACCCGGCTCGGAGAACAGTTGGCACCACACCAGCTCACCACGCAGCGACGGCGCCACGAACCGATCGCGCTGGGCTGGGCTCCCATGCTCGATGATCGTCGGCAGAGCCCAGCCCGCGATCACGATGTCGGGGCGTACGACACCCGCCCGCGCCAACTCCTCGTCGATGACGACCTGCGTGACCGCGTCGGCGCCGAGACCGTACGGCGCGGGCCAGTGCGGTGTGAGGTAGCCGGCGTCGACGAGCGCGGCCCTTCGGAATTCCGTAGACAGTCGAGCTATTTCCGAGGCCCGACGGCGCACCTCCGGCCGGATCGCCTCGTCGCGGCCACCCAGATCGACCTCGACGCGGCGTCGTAGGCCGTCGACGGCACGCCCGGTCAGCCGCAGTGCGGCCGCATCGGCGTCGCCCACCAGCCCCCGCAGGGCGAGCGCGCGGCGCAGGTAGAGGTGCGCGTCGTGCTCGTAGGTGAAGCCGATACCGCCGAGGACCTGGATGCAGGACTTGGCGACCGAGACCGCGCCGTCGAAACAGATCGCCTCAGCCACGTCGGCGGCGTACGCCCACTGGGCGGCGTCGGCATCCGGGCCAGTCGACGCGGACGAGGCCGCAGAGGCGACGTCCCAGGCCGCGGCCGTGACCGCTTCCGCGGTCTCGAGCATCTCGGCGCACAGGTGCTTGACCGCCTGGAAGGCACCGATCTTCTGGCCGAACTGCTCGCGGACCTTCGCGTAGTCGACAGCCGTCTCCAGGCACCACCGGGCGACGCCGGAGGCCTCGGCGGCCGCGAGCGTGACCGTCGTACGGCGGACCAGTTGGGCCGGCTCGGCCGGGCCGGCAGCAGTGCGCCCAAAGCGCCGGCTCAGGTCGATGCCCAACGTCGGCGTCGCATCGGCAAGGTCGACCAGACCCTCGGCGCCGAGCAGGTGAGTCGCGCCGGACAGATCCCCAGCTACCCCGGACTCATGCACGACGGCTACGGCCGCCCCTTCACCGAGCTCAGCACCCGGGGCGACCAGTGTGGCCACAGCCGTCGAGAGCAACGGACCGGGGACCAACTCGTGCGCGCAAGCCTCGAGGGCGACCGCCTGGTCGAGCACCGAGCCCCCGCCCCCGCCGTACCTCTCGGCGAGCGCGATGGTGGCCACGCCCATCTCGACGCAGGACTTCCAGACATCCGTGAACGCCGCGTCGACATCCGACTCGGCAGCCCGGATCAGCGCGGGCCCGTTCAGTGAGGCCGCCCACTCCCGCAGGCTGCGGGCGAGCTCGACGTGCTCCTCGGAGATCCCCATCGAGGTGCTGCTGGACATGGATGCCTTCCAGGGAAAACTAGAACGTGTTCCAATCCTAGCCTGCTTCGATGTCACACCCCCAGCGGCACGAACGCCGCCGCCGTCGCCTCCCGGACCACGTCGCCACGGGACTGCTGGCGCACCCGGTGCATCACCATCCCGAGGTCATCGACCTCGTCTAGTCCGCGGTGCACGTCGACCATCAGCTCGGCGGTCGCCTCGTCGTTGACCGGCGCCACGCTGGACAAGATGCCCGCGGTACCGATCGACATCAGGGCCGTGGCAAGTCCGAGCAACTCGTTGGCGCCGACCGGGACCATCACACCCGAGTCGCATGCCGACAACACGAAGCGGTACGGCGCGCGGCGCAGCCGCTCGAAGTCGTGCACGGTGAGCGGGCCGTCGTGCAGCTCGAGCGCCGAGAACATCGGGTTGTCGGCCCGGAACCGCCCGTGCGCCGCGACGTGCACCAGGGCGGCGCCGTCCATCGCCCGCAGGCATCCCTCGACGGTCGCGGAGCCGTCGCTCAACACGATCGCGTCCGGATGGTCGGCCGCGACGAGCGGGACCTCGGCACCACCAGAGGCGAGGTTCGGTCCGGCGACCAACACCCGTCCGCCCCGTCGCACCCGGGCACCCCGGGCCCGCAACCAGGCCGTCGCCGTCGGCACGACCGTGTGGGGTACGTCGGCCAGGGCGGGCAGCAACCCCCACGGGGTCGCGTGCAGGGCGGCGGTCGGTGATACCACCACCGAGCCCTCCCCCAGCGCTCGCACCGAGTCACCCAGCAGCGCGCTCTGGAGACGCTCGCCCAGGTCGCCTAGGCGGGCCGGCCGGCCGCGAGCGGCCTGGCGCAGCACGAACCGCGCTGCCTCGACCGCAGCCAGCGCGTCCGCGGTGGGACCGACGTCGTACGCGCGGACCCGGCCGCCGTGCACCACCACCGATCGCAGCCGACCGCCGACCTCGAACAGCTCGACGAACGTCGCCTCGCCGACCTGCTCGACGAACTGCGCCACGTCGAGACCAGGTCGCGCCGGCCGCGCCCCGTTCGATCCACCGACCAGTCGTCGCCGATGCTGGATCGCCTTCTCGAGCCGAGCGCGCTCGCGCTCGAGAACGGTCGTGGGCTCGTCGTCATCACGGGCCTCGGCGAGACGGTGATCGTTGGCACGAAGCGCGGCCAGCAGACCACCCAACTCGCGGTCGTCGGGCGGATGCATAGGGGCGAGCGCGAGTGAGGTCGCACGCCAGCGCTCACTCCACCACAGTTGTGAGCGCGGTGGGGCATCCGTCGTGTGGGTCAGGGCCAACCCCGCCAGTTCGTCTCCCTGGACCGAGGCCAAGGCCCGCAGTTCGGTGCTGCCTAACGTCGCCCGGTGGTCGTCGAGGGCATCCAATCCCCGACGGCAGGCGTGCCACACACCGCGCACGTCGGCTCGGCCGTCGCGGTCGAGCGCGTGCGCCAGCCAGGCCGACGCTCGTACCAGGCCCGAAGGGTGACGGCGGTAGCGCGCGGCGGCAGCCCACATCGCTGAGGCGTCGTCGCGACCCACGGCGGCTGCAGCGCGACCGGCCAGCAGCCACGCCACAGGCGCGTCCTCCGAGCGTGCCTCCTCGAGGCGGGCGGCCAACTGTTCCGCGCTCCTGGCCAGGGCGGCGCTCGCAGCGCCCATCCGGCGTCTGGCCGAGAGCACGACCAGTTCGGCTCGGGCGGCCGCGATCTCCCGCCCCTGGCGCTTGAAGCTGGCCCGAGCAGACCGCGCCGCGGCCAGAGCTGACCGAGCGTCGTCGCGGGCCAACTCCCCCAGGGCCAGGTAGAGCTCGAGATCGGCGCGGTCGACCGGACGTATCTCGTCGTTCGACAGCAGTTCGGCAGCGACGCTGCACGCGTCGTCCGGGAGTCCCGCGGCGAGGAGCGCTTGGCACCTGTCCTCACCCAACTCGACAGGCTGCTCTCCCCAGCGGGAGTAGGCGATGCCCGCCTCGTCGTACAGCAGGAGCGCCCGCGGGAGGTCCCCGCGGTAGTACGCGAGCGCCCCCTGGTTGTGGAGCGCAGTCACCGCCTCCAGGTTCGCGCGCTCCGCCTCGAAGATGTCCTTTGCCTGTTCCAGCACGCGTTCGGCCCGGGACACCTCCCCGACGTCCAGGTACAGCAAGGACATGGTGTTGAGCGTGCGCGCCTCCCAGAGGCGATCACCGAGCGCTCGTACTCCCTTCAGGGCACTCTGCAGGTCAACCAGAGCGTCGTGGTGACGCGCCAGCACCATCGACAACACGTAGCCGCGACGCATCCGGCAGCGGGCCCGGACCTGTCGATCGACCGCGCCGTCGACTGCGCGGTCGAGTTCGTGCAGTCCGGGCCGGGTCTGCCCGTTCAGTGCCAAGGCGCTGCCCAGGGTGGCGCGCACGTCGGCGAGTCGATTCGGGTCGCCGCTGCTTCGTGCCAGCCCACGAGCTGAGCGCAGTTCTCGCACGGCCTCGCTCGTTCTGCCTTCGTCGCGCAGGATGATGCCCCGCGCATGGGCGACGACGGAACGGGTCCACGCGTCGTCGTGGGTCGCCGCGACCTCGTTGGCACGGGCTGCAGCGACAGCGGGCTCGGCAAGCGCGAGACGTAGCAGGTCCTCCGCGGCCGCGGACTCCAGACGGCTGGGCATCCGCGGCCCCTTCCCCACCCTGCCTCGTGACCACTACCGTGAACGGTCAACTCGAGTTGTCGCGAAAGCGAGTCAGCCATGACCCTAACGCCCGACGACGGCCCCGACGAGAACGCTCGGCAGCGGACCCGGGATCAGTACGCACTTCTCACGGAGATCCACGGCGAGTCCCTGCTCATCGACACTGATGACCCAGCGGACTTCGGATTCATCTGCCGCAACGACTCGGTGCTGGTCGGCCGAGCGCTCCGAGACGGGGAAGATGGCGAAGATCCCGTCACCCTGCTCACCGACTACCTCACCAATACCCGGGCTGGCGACTTCGGACCGATGCCCCCGCAGCAGGAGCAGAGCCGCACGGGCCTGGGCAGGCGCTTCACCCTGCCCGCACGACTGAACCCCTCGGTGGACGGGCGGGACCTGCTCGCCACCTTGGCGGAGATCGATGCCCAATTCGGCCCGGGCTTCGCAACACCGGACCACTTGGTTCACATCTGCGGCAAGGGACTGATCTGCCCTGCTGCCGAACCCGCCGAGACCGGCGACACGCTGCCCTTTCCCTATCTGAGTGACGATCCCGACGCTGGGGACGGGGTCGACATCGTCGTCATCGACACCGGCTGGTACGACCCGAGCCTGGGCCCACAAGCGACCGCAGCGGCAACGCCGTGGAGCTGGCTGTCGGGCGTCACCGGCGAGCCCGAGCGCCTCGGCGTATTCGAAGATCCGGCTACGCAGTTGCTGTACCCCTATGCCGGCCACGGGACCTTCGCGGCAGGAGTCATTCGCGCGGTCGCCCCGGCCTGCCGGATCCATGTGCTGAACCTTGACGTCGACCAGACGGTCCACGGTGGCGGGGTGCACGAAGCCGATCTTGTCGATCGTCTCTACGACGCCCTGCGCGACATGGAATGGCTCGACGAAGAGGACCCACGCCGCGAGGACGGACACGTGTGGCCCGACATCATCAGCATGTCCGCTGGCTGCCCGACGCGACTGGACCTACCGTCGGTGTCTTTCGAGCACTGGGGTCAGGACTTGGCCGAGAAGGGCGCTGACCTCGTCCTCGTGGCGGCCGCCGGCAACAACGCGACCGCCGAGGGCTTCTGGCCTGCGTCCTTCGACTGGGCCACGGGTGTCGGCTCTGTGGACCGCGACGGCACGATCTCCGACTTCTCCAACTACGGCAGCTCCGTCGACGTCCTGGCCCTTGGTCGCGACGTGATCAACGCCTTCCCCAACGGGACGTACAAGCTGCGAGAGGGAATCGACAAGGACAAGACGCGCTCGTTCACCAACTACATGGCGACCTGGAGCGGAACCTCATTCTCGACACCGTTGGTGACGGGTTTGATCGCCGCGGAGCTGAGCCGACAGTCGGGGTTCCGAAGCGCTACCCAGGCCCAGAAGGATGTGCTGCTCGCGGCGACGTTGTACAAGGCAGTCGACGGCGCCCGCTCGGTCCCCCTGGTCGGCTCGCAGTTCCTGTACTAGAGCTCAGGGCACGAGCACGATCCACGGCGTGTGCCGCAGCACTCCCCCGACCTGCACGGCGAACCGCACCGGACCGTGCGGCACGGCGCCGGAGAAGACCCCCGACGAGTCGACCGGCCAGTGTTGCGAGCCGGCGTCGGTGGACTCCACGACCACCTCGGCGACCTCGGCATCGAGCACCTGCCCGAAGACCCGGTCTCCGTCGACCTCGAGTTCCAGGGAGAGCCCGTCGGCCTCGAAGCCCAGGGTCCGTACGTCGAGCGCACCGCGGACCGCGGCATCGGCGAGTTCGAGCGAGTCGTGGGTGAGGGCGAGCAGTTCCTCATCGATGGTGCGCCAGGTGAATGCCGCGCGGGCGGCCTCGCGGCGATGGTCGGGCACGGTCTCGGTCTGGGCCACCGCCCGAGCCAGCTCCTCCATAAGCCCGTCGTCGTCAGTCGAGAATGACATCGCGTCCACCTCCCAGCATCGCGGGCTCGTCGGAGATCCAGCTGCGCAGTGCCCGGGATTCGCGCAACTGTTCCAGGGCCCGTGCCCTGGTCGGACCGATGCTGCCCTTGGGGATCCCCAGCCGGGCACTGATCTCGTCGTACGACAACGGCGGATCGGCCAGCAGCAGGAGCAGCAGTTCGCGGCGTTTCGGCGGCAGCTCCGCCAGTGCCTCACGCAACGCATGTGATCGGAGATCCTGGACCAGGGCCGCACCGGGGTCGGACTCCACCGGCGCCTCGAGGGCCGAGCCACCCGGGTCGACCGGCAGGTCCCGGCCGCGCCGCTTGATCAGGCGCAGCCCCTCGTTGCGTGCGGTGGTCGCCAGCCAGCCGGGCAGCGCCTGCGGCTCGCGCAGGCCGTCGAGATGCTCGACCAGGCGCAGCCACACGGTCTGGTTGACGTCGTCGGCATCGCTCGGCGAGAGCCGCAGCCGACGGATGACCGCGGTCACCAGGGGCAGGTACCGGTCGACGAGGGCGTCCCACGCGGCGGCATCGCCGGCCCGCGCTGCCGCGACGAGCTGAGCCACCTCCGGAGGTTGGTCCATCCGCGTCTCCTCTGCGCTCGATGCGCTCGCTCCGCAGACGTTCATGACCTGCAGACGCGCGAACCCACCTGCGTGATACATCGCAACCGATTTTTCGACCGAACGTTCCACGGTGACACTCCACCGCGTCCCTCGGCAACCGACTTCTTTCTCCCCCAGACCAGGTATCCACGCGCCCGCTCCGGGGTCCGTCTGGGCAGTCGCAGCCAGCCGCCGCGGCCGCATCGCCCCTCTCGGACCCATCTCGGACCACCCCGACACCTCATGCACGTACATCCAGAAAGGCACCGCCATGTACACCACCACCACCACCCGGCGCCGGCGCTTCTCGATCGCGACCGCCGCCATCGCCACCACTGCTGCCGTGACCTTCGGCGCCGCCGCCTGCGGCACGGAGAACGGATCGGTCAGCGAACCCGCCGCCCCGGCCGCTCCGGCACCGGCACCCCAGGTGCAGACCGCACCGCACATCTCGGCCGACGCGGCCGAGCGCAAGTACGCCGCTCAGGAACGCCCCGAGACGGTCACCCCGCCCGGCCGGGGCCATCGCCCGATCACCATCCCCTGACGCGGCCGACGGTGGCTGAGCGTCTCCGGGACGCTCAGCCACCTCGCCTCGCTTAGGGTCTGACCCGTGTCCGCGATGCCCCCTGACCTGCTCAAGCACGCGCTCGACGCCAAGGGGTTCATGCCCGAGGACGAGGGCGAGCTGTTGCACCGCTGGGCCCGGGCCCGGCTTCCACACGGGCCGGTGCTGGAGGTCGGCACCTACTGCGGCAAGTCCGCGATCTACCTCGGCGCGGCGGCGCGCAAGGTGGGCGGCACCGTCTTCACCGTCGACCACCACCGCGGCTCGGAGGAGAACCAGGCCGGCTGGGAGCACCACGACAGCTCGCTGGTCGACCCGGAGTTGGGACTGATGGACACCCTGCCGGTCTTCCGCAGGACCATCGCCCGAGCCGGCCTGGAGGACCGCGTCGTCGCGGTCGTCGGCGCGAGCACGACGGTGTCCACGTGGTGGCGCACGCCCCTGTCGCTGCTCTTTATCGACGGCGGCCACGCCGAGGTGCACGCCCAGAACGACTACACCGGCTGGGCGCCCTGGCTGATGACCGGAGGTGCCTTGGTCATCCACGACGTCTTCCCCGACCCCGCCGACGGCGGGCAGCCGCCGTACCACGTCTTCCTGCGCGCGCTCGAGGGCGGCAGCTTCGAGGAGGTCGAGGCGCTCGGCTCGATGCGGGTGCTACGCCGTACGGCCGGCGACGCCGGAGATCCGCTCGTCTGACGAGGCGCAGCCGCACTCGAGTGCCAGCTCGCCGAAGTGCTGACCCAGCGAGGTGCCGCGCATGATCCCGGATCCGGCGGTGCTGTGTCCGGCCACCCCACCCAGCGCGTCGACGGCCAGGATCACCGCGGCCGCGGTGTAGGTCGTGTGCTCGACCGGCCAGTGCACGTCCCGCGGCTCGCCCTCGTGGGGTGTGCCGTCGTCGAAGACCCAGCCGGTCCAGTAGCGACCGTCCGGCTCGCGCAGGTGCTGCATGTCCGCCAGCAGCCCCAGGGCGCGGCGGTGGTCGCCGAGCGCGTCGAGCGCCATGGCCAGCTCACAGGTCTCGGCGCCGGTGACCCAGGGGTTGGTGTCGACGCAGCGGATGCCGAGCCCGGGCACCACGAAGTCGTCCCATCGAGACTCGAGCAGGTCGTACGCCGCGCGACCGCGGACCGCGCCGCCGAGGACGGGGTAGTACCAGTCCATGGAGTAGGTCGACTTGTCCTCGAACAGGTCCCGGTGCTCGCGCACCGCGTGACCGAGGCGGCCGCCGGCCAACTCCCACTCGGGCTGCGGGTCGTCGAGCAGCTCGGCGAGGGCGACGCCGGCACGCAGCGACTGGTAGATGCTGGACGAGCCGGTGAGGAGTGCGAACTCCTCGGTCGGGGTGTAGCGGATCCCGCCGAAGGGCAGCTGCTGGGACACGACCCAGTCGAGGCCGGCGGACACCGAGGGCCAGTGTCGCTGCAGGAACCCGAAATCGCGCCGGACCAGCCAGTGGTGCCAGAGCCCCACGGCGAGGTAGGCCGACATGTTGACGTCGGGCCGGTCGTCGTCCGCGATCCCGCCGACGATCTTCATCGGCCACGAACCGTCGGCATGCTGCATGGTCGGCACCCACGCGTACGCCGCCTCGGCCGCATCTACCTGGCCGCCGACCAGCATCGCCATGGCGGCCTCGACGTGGTTCCAGATGTCGACGTGCTCACCCGTCGTCCAGGGCACGGCCCCCCACGGCTCCTGCATCGCGGCGATCGCGGCCGCGCTGTCGGCGACCTGGCGTGCCGAAAGGATGCCCTCGACGAAGGGCAGCTGCGACAGGGGGAGGCTCACGCGGGCTTCCGGAAGTAGAGGACCAGGCTCTTGCCGATCACCGGATCGAGGACCCGGCCGGCGACCTGCAGCGCCTTCGGCTGCTTCGTGATCTCCCAGACCAGGAGCTTGTGGTACGCGCGGGCGAGCGGGTGCTCGTCGTTGGTCACCCCGACCGCGCACTTGATCCACCAGTACGGCGCGTGCAGGCCGTGCGCGTAGCCCTTGCCCTCGAAGACCATCGCGTCGCCGGGCGTCCCGTCGTTGTGCCGACCGGCCTTGGTGACCTTGTCGATCAGCTCGTGGTCGGTGTAGATGCGGATGTGACCGCCCTCGGCGTTGTGGTAGTCGTCGGAGAGCTTCCAGTTGATCACCTCGGGCAGCCAGCGAGGCACCGAGACGGCGAGCGTGCCACCGGGGCGCAGCACCCGGACCAGCTCGGTGATCGCGTCGACGTCGGCGTGGATGTGCTCGAGCACCTCGGCGGCCACGATCCGGTCGAACTCGCCGTCGGCGAACGGGAGTTGCAGCGCGTCGCCCTGCTTGACGTCGGCCTCGGCCCCCTCCGGGACCTCACCCGCCTGCTTCATCGCGTGGAACAGGTCGCTCACGCCGGCGAGCTCGTCGGCGTCCATGTCGAAGGCGACCACGTCGGCGCCGCGACGATACATCTCGAAGGCGTGCCGGCCGGCACCACAGCCCATATCGAGGACCCGGTCACCCGGGCGGAGCCCCAGCCGGTCGAAGTCAACGGTCAGCATGTCTCGCTCTTCCGGTCGTTGAGCCGCGAGCTTGCGAGCGTGTCGAAACGCTGCCTCGCATCCTCGTAGTCGGCGATCACCTTCTCGTAGACCTCCGCGACGGTGGCGGCGACCGCGCGCCAGCTGAACAGTTCGTCGACGCGCCGGCGACCGTTGGCACCGAGGCGCGCGCGGCGCTCGGGGTCGTCGAGGAGGCTGCCGAGGGCGGTTGCGAGCTCGCCGACGTCGCCCGGAGTCACCAGCTCGGCGGCGTACCCGTCGGGGCCGACCACCTCGGGGATCGCACCGGCGCGGCTCACGATCAGGGGCGTCGCGCAGGCCATCAG
>DOWL01000151.1:15267-37638 GCA_003519585.1 Nocardioides sp.
ACCGCGGCCATCAGCTCGGCGGTGGGCAGCGAGAAGCCCTCGTAGAGCGAGGGCACGCAGGCGATCTCGGCCGAACCCATCAGCTCGACCAGCTCGGCGTCGCTGATGCCGTTGACGAACCGCACGTGCTCCTTGATCGACAGCTTGTCGATGAGCCGTTCGGTCTTGCCGCCCGCCTTGGGCTCGGTGACCAGGATCAGCTCGAGGTCACGCTCGGTGCGGAGCTTCGCGAACGCCTCGAGCAGCGTGGCGATGCCCTTCATCGGGGCATCGGCGCTGGCCATCGCCAGGATCCGGCCCGGCACCCGCGGTGTGGTGGGCGGCTGGAAGGCATCGTCGACGCCGAGCAGCAGCACCTGCATCCGGTCGGGGTCGACGCCGAAGTCGCGGGCGATGTCGCGCTTGGATGCCTCGGACGGCGTCAGGATGAACCGGGCCTTGCGGGCGACCTTCTTCTGCATCCGCAGGAAGCCGTACCACCGGCTCAGCGTGAACTTGCGCCACGGGTTCCTGGTCTGGCTGAGGTCGATGCGCCGGTCGAAGGTGATCGGGTGATGGATCGTGGTCAGGAGCGGCAGCCCCATCTTCTCGATCTCGAGCATCCCGTAGCCGAGCACCTGGTTGTCGTGGGCGATGTCGAAGTCGTCCACCCGCTCCTTGAGCACGCGGGCCACGCGGGTGCTGAACGTCTTGGGCTCGGGGAAGCCCGCGGCGCACATGGTGAGGAACTCCTCCACGTCGACGCGGTCGCGGAACTCCTTGAGCTTTGGCACCCGGAAGGGGTCGGGTTCGCGGTAGAGGTCGAGGCTCGGCACCTTGGTGAGGGCGACACCCTCGTCGAGCTCGGGGTAGGGCTGCCCGGAGAACACCTCTACGGTGTGCCCGAGCGCGACGAGCTCGCGGCTGAGGTGCCGCAGGTAGACACCCTGGCCTCCACAGTGCGGCTTGCTGCGATAGGACAGCAGGGCAACTCGCATCGGTCGCGGCATCGCTGGGGGGCCTCCCTAGGTCTCCGAACAGGCTGGATGCCCAACAGACGATGGCGGGCCGGCCCTGAAACACGCATGAAACTGGAACGTGTTCCTATTATGGACCACTCGTTGATAGCCTAATCAAGGGGCCCAACGGGGGTTCACGAGGTCGGCCAGGCGCACAGTTGAAGGGTTCCATCACGTGAGCAGCACGAACTCCCTGTCGGTGGACGAGCTCGGGTCGGCTGCCCAGCGCGACCGCCGCAAGCGGATCCTCGACGCCACGATCGCGCTCGCCACGCAGGGCGGCTTCGACGCCGTACAGATGCGGGCCGTGGCCGAGCAGGCCGACGTCGCACTCGGCACCCTCTACCGCTACTTCCCCTCCAAGATCCACCTGCTGGTCTCCGCGCTCGCACGCGAGTTCGAGCGCGCCAACGCCTCGATCGGCGAGCGACCGGTGCCCGGCGACACCTCGTCGGAGCGGGTCATCTACGTGCTCCGCAAGACCACCCGCGGGCTGCAGGGCGACCCGCACCTCACCGAGGCGCTCACCCGCGCCTTCATGTTCGCCGACGCCTCGGTGGCGGCCGAGATCCACACCGTCGGCATCCTGCTGACCAGGATGCTCACCCACGCCATGCACCCGGGCCAGACCGACCTCACCGACGACGACATCGCCATCGCGCGCGTGATCGGCGACGTCTGGCTCTCCGCGCTCGTCGGCTGGGTCACCGGCCGCACCTCAGCCGCCGAGACGGCCGCCCACATGGAGAAGGCCGTCCATCTCCTCTTGCGCGACTGATCGGAGCGGCCCGAGGCACGAGGGGCGGTCCGATCGCTGGTGGTTGAGCAGCGAGTGCGACCGAGGAACGAGGTCGCAACCGAGCGTGTCGAAACCTCTGCAAGGCGGGCACCGGACCTGCCCACGGCCGCAAATCCCTACCGGGCCGGTGACGCTGCACTGGATCCTCTGGCGAGCTCGAACAGGAACCCCGCGATCCCGGCGGCGCCCTGCATCCAGCCGACGCCCGGCGGAAGTAGCGGTTCGTCGTTGCGGTGCTCCACGAACCGCCACCAGGCGCGGTCTCCGTCGCGGTAGGCACGCTCGACCAGAGTGTCCCCGAGCTCACGCGCGAAGGTCGGATCGTGTGGCAGCACCGCCGAGCCCACGCCCGCGGTGCCGCAGCAGCGCCCGTCGTTGTCCCAGAACCCCGGGTAGCGCCGCTCGGGGATGCCGGACGTGCGCAGCGAGTGCACGCACCGCGCGACGTACGACGCGGGTGCCTCCCCCGCGACCTCGGCCACGCCGGCGGCGTCGAGGGCCTCGAAGATGCCGAGGGTGCCGGCCGGGCCGTGGCACCAGTTCCACGTGTAGTCGTCCTCGCCGGGCTTGCCCGGGATCCTTCGCGGTACGGCGAAGCCACCGTCCGCGAGCGACTCGGGCAAGGCCAGGGTCACCAGGTGCTCGGCGCCCGCGCGGGCCGCTTCCACGAGATCCGGTCGGGCCAACTCCACCCCGGCCCGGGCGAGCACCCCGGCGATCCCCGCGAGACCGTGCGACCAGTTGGGCATCTCGACCGGTCGGCCGCCCTCCAGCTTCTCCGGCGGGACGTGCCGGCGCGGGACGAACAACCAGTTCAGCCCGACATCGGTCCGCTCGGCCTCGGCCAGCAGCCGCTCGACGGCGTACGACGCCAGCTCGTCGGCGTCCGCGCAGCCGGCCTGCTTCGCATCGAGGGCACCGAGCAGGATCGCCGCGGTGCCGAGCGTCGCATCGTTGAGGTCCGGCAAGCCCTCCGGCGCGAGCTCGAGCAGCCGCTCGACGCAGGCGTCCACGCCCGGCGCATCGAGCAGCAGCAGGCTGTCCAGGTGGCTGACCAGGCCGTCGAAGAACGTGACGTCGGTTGCGGTCGCCGTCGCCGACCGCAATCGCTCCGCGACGGCATCGGCGAGCGCCGCCTCGTCCGCCGTCCACGGCCGCGAGCGAGCGATCTCCGCGAGGACGTGGGCGAGCCCGCCGACCCCGCTGTGCATCCCGTCGCGGTCCCAGCTCGGCTCCGTCGCGTCCGGGTGGAGCGGGATCCAGACCCCGTCGGCGTCGTAGCGGACCTGGTCGAGCACCCACCGCCAAGCCGCCTCGGCGACGTCGAGGTGGTGCTCTGGAGCGTTCATTCGAGGAACTGTGCCGTACTCCCGCCCAGCTCCATCGCGGGCAGCCCCAGCTTGCGGTGGTCCCAGGAGCGCACCCGCGCGACGTCGAGCCGGACGACGACGCGGTTCTTGGCCATAAATTCCACGAACGGCTTCATCTCCTCGGAGTACTCGCCGTTGTAGCGCTCGAAGATGTCGACGCACACGTCCCACACGACGTCGGGGTCCTCGACGACCACGCCGGTGCCTTCCATGGCCACGCCCCGCAGCTGGTCGTAGGTGTGGCCGGCCTCGACCAGGAACGACATCCGCGGGTCACGCCTGAGGTTGAGGACCTTCTGGGACTTGCTCTTGGTCTCGAACCACACGGTGTTGTCGCGAACGGCGTACCACATGGCGACCAGGTGGATCTGGCCGCTGGGGCCGTACGTCGCGACCGTCGCCGACCGCTGCTGGTGGAGGAACTCGACGATCTCGTCGTGCTCCATGACGATCTGGGCGCGTTGGTTGGCCATCTCGCTCTATCCCCGTTCAGCCGCCGAAGGCGTGGGTCGCGGTCACGCCACCGTCGATCGCGATCTCGGCGCCGTTGATGTACGACGACTCGTCGCTGCCGAGGAACACGTAGAGCGGCGCGACGTCCTCGGGGTGACCCACCCGGCGCAGCGGCACCTTCGAGGCGCCGTACTCCATGGCCATATCGCCACCGTGTACCCGGGTCATCGGGGTGTCGATCATGCCGGGATGCACGGAGTTGACCCGGATGCCGAACTGCCCCAGCTCGTGGGAGGCGCCCTTGGTCATCCCGCGGATCGCGAACTTGGTGGCGCCGTAGGCGACGGTGTTGGCCATGCCACCCAACCCCTCGGTCGACGAGGCGTTGATGATCGAGCCTCCGCCGTTGGCCTTCATGATGCGTACGACGGCTTGCATGCCGAGCCAGCAGCCCAGCTGGTTGACCCGCCAGAGCAGCTCGACCTCGTCGACCGGCATCGCCTCGACGGTGCCGAACCGCAGGATGCCGGCGTTGTTGGCCAGCACGCTGACGGGGCCGAAGCGATCGTTGGTGTCGCTGACCACCGACGCCCAGGCGGCGCCGTCGGACACGTCGAGCTCGGCGAAGTGTGCGCGGTCGCCCAACTCGTCGGCCAGCGCCTGGCCCTGCTCCTTGGCCACGTCGGCGACCACCACAGAGGCGCCCTCGTCGACGTACGCGCGGACGATGCCGGCGCCCTGGCCCATCGCACCGCCGGTGACGATGGCGACCTTGCCGGCCAACCTGCCCATCAGGCTCCCTCCTCCGAGATCTCTCCCGAGATCTGCAGCGCCATGATCGAGTCGGCGGCGAAGCCGACGGAGGGGTCGCGGTCGGCGAAGAAGCTGCCCAGTTGCGCGTCGAGGTCTGCGGCGTCCCAGAGCGCGCCCGCCTTGTCGAACCGCCGCTCCACGACCGGCGCGGCGACGAGCGCGACCATGCCGCCGTACACGACGAAGACCTGGCCGGTGATCCGCTCCGCCGCCGGCGAGGCGAGGTAGGCGACCAGCGGGGCGACGTGGTCGGGCGAGTAGGGGTCGACCGCCTGCCCGGAGGTGTCGTCGCCGAAGACCTCGGCGGTCATCGCGGTGCGGGCCCGCGGGCAGATCGCGTTGGCGGTGACGCCCAGCTTGGCCAGGCCCCGGGCGCTCGAGAGAGTCAAGGCGACGATGCCGGCCTTGGCCGCGGCGTAGTTGGCCTGGCCGGGCGACCCGCCGAGGAACGCCTCGGACGCGGTGTTGACGATCCGGCCGTAGACCGGTGCGCCGGACTCCTTCGAGCGCGAGCGCCAGTGCGCCGCGGCGTTGCGGGAGAGCAGGAAGTGGCCACGCAGGTGCACCCGGATGACGTCGTCCCACTCCTCGTCGGAGAGGTTGAAGAGCATCCGGTCGCGGGTCATGCCGGCGTTGTTGACGACGATGTCGAGTTGCCCGAACCAGTCGAGCGCAGAAGCGACCAGCTTGTCGGCGGTCGACCGCTCGCCCACGTCGCCCAGAATGATCCCGACATTGGCCCCGAGGTCTTCGAGTTCGTCGGCTGTGTCGTCGACGTCGGACACGGCGCCCGGGAGGTCGTTGAGTACGACGCGCGCGCCGGCCCTGGCGAGCGCGACGGCTTCGGCACGTCCGAGGCCGGCACCGGCACCGGTGACGATCGCGACCCGACCGTCGAGTGCGGTGCGCTCCACGTCACCCGCCAACGCGCTCAGTCCTCCACGAGCGAGATGGCTGCCCGCGGGCAGGCGGCGACCGCGCGCTTGACGTTGTCGAGGTTGTCGTCGGTCGTCTCGTCGGTGTGCATCTGGAGGAAGTCGTCGTCGTCCAGCCAGAACACCTCGGGAGCCATCGCCTCGCAGAGCGCGTTGGACTCGCAGAGGTCGAAGTCGACCTTGATCTTCATGTCAGCTTCCTTCACTCGAGTGGCCGGGGAACACGTGGGCGGACGGGTCGATCGCGACGGTGGCGTTGTTGACGGCGGTCGCGGCCTCGCCGAAGCCGACCGCGATCAGCCGCACCTTGCCCGGGTATTCGGTGATGTCGCCGGCCGCGAAGACCCGGGGCAGGTTGGTGCGCATCGAGGAGTCGACCACGACGTGCCGCTTGGAGACCTCGATCCCCCACTGCTGCAGCGGCCCGAGGTCGGCCACGAAGCCGAGGGCGGCGACCAGGGCCTGGCAGGGTCGGGTCACGGTCTCGCCGTCCACCTCGATCTCGACCTGCTCGAGCACCCCGTCGCCGATCAACCGGGTCACCTGGGCCTTGGTGATCATCTCGACGTCGGACTCCCGCACCTGCTCCACGGTGCGCTCGTGGGCGCGGAACGCGTCGCGGCGGTGCACCAGTGCGATCGAGCCGGCGATGCCGGTGAGGTTGAGCGCCCAGTCGAAGGCGCTGTCGCCGCCGCCGACGATGACGACGTCCTTGCCGGCGTACGGCTCGAAGCTCGGGACGAAGAACTCCATCCCGCGCCCCAGCCAGCCCTCGCCCGCCGGCAGCGGCCGGGGGCTGAACTTGCCGATCCCGGCGGTGATGAGCACCGCCTTGGCCCGGACCTCGGTGCCGTCGTCGCAGGTCACGGTCACGCCGTCGTCGTGCTCGACCAGCTCCGAGGCGGTGCGGTCGAGGAGGTAGTCGGGCTTGGCGGTGGCCGCCTGCTCGACGAGGCCGTCGACCAGCAGCCGGCCCTTGACCGCCGGGAACCCGGCCACGTCGAAGATCTGCTTCTCGGGGTACATGGCGGTGATCTGTCCGCCGAGCTCCGGCAGCGAGTCGACCACCGCGACCCGATGGCCTCGGAAGCCCGCGTAGTAGGTCGCGAAGAGCCCCGTGGGCCCGGCGCCGATGATGAGGAGGTCGGTCTCGACGACCGTGCCGGCAGCAGTCACGGCGCCGATCCTCCCATCTCCTGCCCTCATCTCGAACTGTAACGTGTTCTAGTTTCGCAGAGCGGACGTTCCCCTGTCGAGGCCGACCCGTCGTTACTCATGCGGAGTAACGACGGGTCACCGTGAATTTGGCGCCGACCCGTCGTTACCCGTGACGAGTAACGACGGGTCGGCGTCAAATGTCGACTTTCGCCCGGTCATTGGGTGTCGAGTGCGGACACCAGCCAGCCGTGATCGGTGTGGACGACGGTGACCAGGGCGCGGTACGGCGTGTAGGTCGTGTCGCCGCCGTCCTTGCTGACGTACTGGTTGAGGAAGACCAGCGCTTGGACCTCCGTCGGGGTGGCGTGCGTGACGCCCTGGGCGACCACCCGGGCCTGGATGTCGGTCTTGGCCTTCACGAACTCCGGCTCGATGTCCGCGGCGGTCTGGCGGTACTCCTTCGCGAACGTGTCGGTCATCAGCGCCGTGGCCTCGTCGACCTGCTGGTCGTAGTCGTCGTACGACGTCGCCACGATGGTCTCCGCCGCCTTCGCCGCGGCCGAGACGGCGTCGGTGGCGTCGTCACCACCGATCACCACGGGATTGCTCGACGGCTGCGCCACCGCATCGTCGCCCTGCCGGTCCCAGAGCACGAGACCGCCCGCGGCCAGCCCGAGTACGGCGACCAGCACGACCAGCGCCCGGGTCGCCCGGCGGCTGTCGAACAAGGACCGAGCCGTCGTCGCGGGTGACTCGACCACCCGAGGCACCTCAGCGGATGTTTTCGCTGCGGAGGTCTCGACCGGCTCGACCACCGCGGATGGCGCGCTCCCCTGGCCCGCAACGCGGCGCGGGCGAGAGACGGGCGCGCGCGACGACGAGCGACGCGGGCCGGTCACGGGACGAACTGCAGGTCGCTGGTCAGCCACTTGCCCTCCTCGGAGACCAGCTGCAGCTGCAGTCGGAAGTACCGCGCCACCGGCTGATCGCCGGTCTGCTTGTTCTGCACCGTGCCGCTGGTGGCCACGATGACGGTCGCGGAGTCGGGGTCCTGGGCGACGACGCCGGTCCAGAGGACCTTCCCGGTCATGACCGACTTGTTCTCGGTGAGCACCTGGATCACCCCGTCTGTGGACTTGGCGTACTGGTCGCGGAACGCGCCGGTCGCACCGGCCATGACCGCGTCGATCGAGGCCCGCGCGTCGTCGTACCGGATGTTCACGAACGCCGTCGCCTCGGCCGTGGCAGCGTCGAGGATGTCGGCGTAGCGCTGCTGCTCCGCCGCCGGCGCCCGATCGAGTTCGGTCACCCCCTCGACCATGCCCGTCGACGAGCCGTCGGACGGAGCCGCGTCGGCAGAGACGACGCGGACGCCGACGACGACCAGCAGGGCCGTCACCGCCATCACCACGACGTACAACGAGACGTTGACCAGTGTTCTTCTCATGGTGCCTCCACCACCGGCCCCACCAGGAGCCACTTCCACGAGTCGTCGCCCAGCACGGACAGGTTCCCCTGCTCACCGAGCCGGACCGGATTGCCGGCGGCGTCGCTCACGCCGTCGATGACCCCCGTCGAGGGGTCGTATCCCCCGCGGTACGCCGCCCCGGGCGAGCCCTGACCGCCGTCGGGCGAGTACGGCGTACCGCGCTGGACGTACGGCGGGCCGGCCGTGCAGCGCGCGGGGAAGATCGGTGCGTCGGAGAGGTCGGAGGGCGGCCGCCAGTCGGCCGGCGGCAGGTAGCCCTCCGTGCACGGCTGCACGGTCTGGTCGAGCTGGAGGTTGACGTGCCCGTAGCCGTCGCCGGGAGTTCCGGTGAAGCCGGTCGAGATCACGTGCGGGAAGATCACCAACAACTGCTCGAGCCCGGCGAGGTGTGAGAGTCCCACCTGGCTCACGCTGGTGGCGTTGCCGAGCAGGACCGGAAGGGTCGGCTCCAGATCGGTGAGCAGCGCGTCGATCTGGCGCGCGGTGGCCGGGGTGTCCGACAGCGTGGTCCGCAGGTCCTCGTCGCTCTCCGCGAGCGAGTCGGTGATCGCGGCCAGGTCGTGGGAGAACGAGCGGATGTTCTCGCCCTGGCCCTGCTGCGTCTGCAGCACCGTGAGCCCGTCGTCGAGGAGCGCCAGCGTCTCGGCGGTGTGCGCCGAGGCCTCCTCGACGAACGCGCTCCCGTTGTCGAGCAGCTGCTGCAGCGGCCGGCCGGTCCCGTGGAACATCGTGCCGAGCTCGCGGACCACGACCTGGAGGTTCTCCTTGTCGACCGACCCCACGAACGAGTCGAGCTCGACCAGGAGATCCCCCTCGTCAACGGGCAGTGAGTCGGCACTGCCCGCCAGCGTGTCGCCCTCCTCGGCGTACGGGCCGCGGTCGTCGGGCGGCTCGAAGTCGAGGTACTGCTCCCCCACGGCCGAGAGGTTGTGCACGTACATCGGCGAGTCCTTCGGCAGCCGGGTGCCCTCCTCGAGGGCCAGGTCGAGGGTCACGCCGTCCGGCGTGGCGCGCATCGCGGACACCTTGCCGACCTGCACGCCGCGGTAGGTCACCTCGCTGCCCTCGTAGAGCCCGCCGGAGGTGGGCAGGGTCGCGTGCACCGTGAGCCCGCGCCCGAGCGCCCGATCGACGAGGCCGAGGTAGGCCGAGGTGACGTAGAGGATCCCCACGGCGCTGAGCACGAGGAACGCCGCGATCCGGATCCGGGTGCCGCGGGTCATGACGTTCCGCCGTACAGCGCGCGCGTCGAGGACTCGGCCGACGGCTGGCCGCTGCTCAGCGAGGAACCCAGCGAGCGGCCGAACAGGTCGCCGAGCTCGCCGAGCGGGACGGTGGGTACGGCGGCGAGCGCCTGGCAGACCGGGTTCGCGCGGTAGCGGTCCTGCTGGCAGGTGGTGCGGAGCGAGGAGAGCAGGTCGAGGTCGGCCAACACCTTGGCGCAGGCGGCGCTGGCGAGGTCGGCGCTGCGCAGACAGTTCTGTACGTCGGTGGGCACCTCGCCGGCCGGCGGCAGGTCGGGCAGCGGTACGTCGGGGATCGGCAGGTCCGGGATGGTGGTGCCGGGCGGCAGCAGGTTCTCGAGGTTGATGTCGGCGCGGATCGAGGTGTTGGCGTAGTCGCCGCGGACCACCTCGGACGCCTCCTTGGGAAACGGGAAGCTGAGGATGAGGTTGAGCCCAGGCGCCAGTTGGTCCCCGGCCTCGTGCAGCTCGGCGAGGATCGGCTGGAGGTGCGCGAGCGACGCGAGCAGGTCGTCCTTGCTGGCGGTGATGACGCGGGTGCCGACCGTCCCGAGCCGGTCGAGGGCGGTGAGCATCGCGACCAGCTCGTCGTGCTGGTCGGCCAGCACCTTGATGGCAGGACCGGCAACGTCGAGGGCGCCCGTGACGGTCTCCTTCTCGGCGTTGAGCGTGCCTGTCAGGTCGCTCACCGACTGCATCGCCCGGATGATGTCGGCCTTCTGGTCGTCGAGGGTCGCGACGACGTCGGTGAGCGAGCCGAGCAGGTGCCGCAGGTCCTGCTGGCGCCCGCTCATCGCCTCGTTCAGCTCGCGGGTGATGGTCCCGAGCTGCGCGACTCCGCCGCCGCTGAGCAGGAACGACAGCGCCCCGAGCACCTCCTCGACCTCGGGGTTCCGACCCGTGGCGGAGAGCGGGATGTTGTCGCCGTCGCCGAGCCGGCCGTCGGACGCGCCCTCGGCGGGCGGCGCCAGGGCGACGTACTTCTCGCCGAGCAGGCTGACCTGCCGGATCTCCGCGACCGCGTTGTCGGGCAGGTCGACGTCGTCTCGGATCAGCATCGTGATCTTCGCGTGCCAGCCGATCCGCTCGACGTCGCGCACCTCGCCCACCGTGACGTCGTCGACCATCACCGGCGACTTGGGTACGACGTTGAGGATGTCCGCGAACTCCGCCGTGAGGGTGATGGCGTCATCGGCGTCGACCGGGCCGCCGGGCAGCGGCAGGTCGTAGGCACCGTCGAACTCGCAGGCCGACGCGAGCAGCGTCCCGACCAGGGCCAGGACCAGCCACCGCCCCAGCCGCGCCGTACGCCGGCTCATCGCGCGCCCCCGAGCAGACTGGTCACCGAGGGCGACTCGTCGGGCGCGTAGACCGCCTGGGTGCGGTTGGCGAGGGCGGACGACTCCGCATCCTGCTCGCCGCGATCCGCTGGGCGACCGGTGCCATTGGCGTCGTCGACCTGACCTGCCTGCTTGCCGGTGCCGGGGATCGCGGACAGCTGGTTCTCGGTCGGCTCCAGCAGCTGCTCGAACAGCGTGCAGGCGAGGTTCTTGCTCGCCCGCGGCAGCTGGGACTGCTGGACGATCGCGCACAGGAAGCCGTCGGCGTCCCAGAGCTGGCCCTGGATGCCGATACGCGAGCCGATCGTCCCCGACTCCTGGTTGTAGGCGAGCGTGAGGTTGCCGATCGCTACCGGCGCTACCGACAGGGCGGTGTCGATGCTGCTCCGCTCGGAGTTGATCGTCTTCATCAGCGCGGTGAGCTTCTCGACATCGGTGACCAGCGCCCGGCGGTTGCCCTGCACGAACGTCTTCACCGTTCCGACCGAGTCGGCGACCGCGCGCAGCGCGCGCTGGATCTCGACCCGCTCGCTGACCAGGGAGGACGACACGCCGGCCAGGTCCTGGACGAAGGCGCGGACCAGCTTGTCGTTGGTGGCCAGGGTGTCGGTGAACCGGGCAAGCTCCTCGACGGTGTCGAACAGCGGACCCGCGCCCTGGCCGAACGTCGCGGCCGCCTCCGAGAGCTGCTGGATCATCTCGTTGCCACGCTGTCCCTGCCCGTCCAGCGCGTGCGCGCCTGCCGCGAGCAGGTGGTTGAGCGTGCCGTCGCGGTTGACGCCGTTGGGCCCGAGCGCCTCGGACAGGTCGCGGATGCTGGCGTAGATCCGGTCGAGCTCGACCGGGACTCCGGTGTCGGGAAGCGGGATGTCCGCACCGTCGGCCATGGTCGGCCCGTCGGTGTAGACCGGGGTGAGCTGGACGAACCGGTCGGCGACCAGGGTCGGCGTGAGCACGGTGGCCCGCGCGTCCTTCGGCACCTCGACATCCGCGTCGTACTCCATCTCGACCCGCACCGAGTTGCCTTCGGGGATCACGGCGGTGACGCGACCGACGTTGACGCCGAGGACGCGTACGTCGGTCCCCTCGTAGACGCTGACCGCGCGCGGGAAGTGCGCGGTGACCGTCTTGGTCTCCGCTGGCTGCCGGACCAGGAGGAACGTCGCGGCGAGCAGGACCGCCGCGACCACGACCACGGCGGCGCGAGGGGTGACCCGGGGCAGGGCGCTCATCGGCATCAGTCCGGCGGCCCGGGCAGGAACTCACCCGTGGGGATCGCCGCCAGGTTGACGGCGTACGCGTCGAACCACGGACCGGTGCCGATGATGTTCCCGAGGATCGAGGCGTAGGGGCCGAGCGCGTGGAGCGTCGCCTTGAGCTCCTGGTCCTTGGAGTTGAGCAGGCTCAGCAGGTCGTCGACCTCCCGCAACGCCGGTGCGAGCTGGGCCTGGTTGTCCGTGGCGACGCCCGCGAGCTGGCGGGAGAGCACCCGGGCATTGACCAGCAGTCGGTGGATCGCTTGCTTGCGGCGCTTCACCTCGTCGAAGACCAGGCTGCTGTTCTTCATCAGGTCGACGAGGTCGGCACTGCGGTCGGCCAGGAGTGCGCTGACGTCGCGCGAGCTCTCCAGCAGGTGCTGGATCTGGGAGTCGCGCGAGGCGACCGATCGCGAGAGCCGGGCGATGCCCTCGAAGCTGCTCTGGATCTCGGGCGCGGAGTGGTCGACGGTATCGGCGACCACGTCGAGGGCTTGGGTGAGTTGGTCGGTGTCGAGCTGCTCGGTGGTCTTGGTGAGGTCACCGAAGACTCCGACGATGTCGTACGACGACGAGGTGCGCTCGACCGGGATCGGTGTGTCCCCGTCGAGCTGGCCTTGCCCGGCGGGGACGAGGTCGAGGTACTTCTCCCCCAGCAGGTTGAGCACGCCCACGCTGGCCCGGCTCTCGGTGCCGAACTCGACGCCGTGGTCGACCTCGAAGGTGACCAGCACCTTGCCGTCGTCGAGGTCGACGTCCTGGACCCGGCCGGCGCGGATGCCGCCGACCTGCACGATGTTGCCCCGGTGGAGCCCGCTGGCGTCGGCGAAGTAGGCCTGGTAGCGCTCGCCGCGGAACCCCGGGAACTTGCCGAGGTTGAACGCCGCCGACATCACCAGCAGCAGCACGACGAGGGTGATCGCACCCAGCCGGAGCAGCTGCGACTCGGTGTAGCGGCCGCGCATCACGGGGAGCCCTCTGACGAGGTCTCGGGTGCGCCGTTGCACCGTGGCGCGGTCGAGTGGAAGTTGAGGTTGCCGATGGCGTCGAGGAGCTGCTTCAGCGCGGGCGTGGTGCCGAGGCTGCCGGGCAGCGTGATCCGTCCGGAGAAGCCGCAGACGTAGTAGTTGTACCAAGAACCGTAGGTTCCGGTCCGGGTCTGGTCGGTCATCGACTCGGGCAGCCGGTCGAGCAGCTCGACCACCTGTTGCTGGTTGGCCGGCTCGTTGAGCAGCTTCGCCAGCCGCTTCAGCGCGACCACGTCGTCCTTCACCAGCGGCCGCCCCTGGCGGAGCAGGCCGGCGACGACCTCGGTGAGATCCGAGATCCGGTCGAGCGAGCCCCCGATCGTGCTCCGGTCGCGGGCGAGGTCGGCCATCCACCGCTGCAACTCGCTCACCAGTGTGTTCAGCTGCCGGTGTCGCTGGTCGACGGTGTCGAGTGTCGTGGTGAGGTTGGTGACCACCTCGCCGATCAACTGATCGCGGTCGGCCAGGCCGTTGGTGAGCGACGCCGTGCTCGCCAGCAGCTGCTGGACCGTCCCGCCCTCGCCCTGGAGCACCTGCACCAGGTTGAGGCTCAGCTCGTTGACCTGGTCGGGGCTGAGCGCCTGGAAGAGCGGCTGGAACCCGTTGAACAGCGAGGTCAGGTCGAGGGCCGGCGTGGTCTGCGCGACCGGGATCGTGCCTCCGTCGGCAAGCTGGGCGCCCGCCGTGGTCTTCGCGCCGCTCTCGAGCGCGAGGTAGCGGTCCCCGACCAGGTTGAGGAAGCGGATCTCGGCGCGCGAGGTGGTGGTCAGCGGGACATCGGACTTCACCCCGAAGGTGACCAGCGCCATCGTCCGTCGGTAGTGCTCGACCTTCTTGACCTCGCCGACGCTGACCCCCGCGACCCGGACGTCGTCGCCCTTCTCGAGCATCGCGGCGTTGGTGAAGACCGCGTGATACTCCGTGCCCGACCCGAAGCCGACGTTGCCCATGATCGCCGCGAGCAACCCGGTCACCAGCAGCGAGACGATCGTGAACACGAGCAGCTTGATGCCCGCCGCGATCGTGGTGGCGTTGCGCCGGTCGATCACGACGCGCCACCGCCGCCCCGCACCACCGGGCCGTAGAGCAGCGAGCCGAGGGCGCCGTACGAGTCGGCCGGCCGGCCGGTCTCTCCGGCAAGGAGCGCGTTCACGACCGCCTTCTCGCCCTCGGTGCCGGCGTACCCGCTCGCGGTGCGCGAGGCACCGCCGCTGATCAAGGTCGGGAGGTCGGAGGTCGGCGGGTTCTCGTCGATGTCCGAGCCCTGCTTGAACGCCGCGGGGTCCCCGGGCACCTTCGGGTTCGGCAGCCCGTCGCACCACGGACCGTGCCCGACCTCGCCGTAGAGCGGCCGGTCGTCGGGGTGGTAGGCGTCGTACTGCGCGGTGCCGACCTCGAGGTACTGCTTGATCTGGTTGCCCTCGAAGGTCTGGGCCAGCTGCGGCGCGTACTTCGCGGCACCCTCGAGCAGGCACGGGAACTCCGGGGAGTAGACCGCCAGCAGGTCGAGCACCGGCTCGGTGACCTGTCCGACCTGGATGAGGTTCTGCTCGTTGTCCGAGAGCAGTCGGGTCGAGGTGGTCGCGAGCCCTTGCAGATCGGAGAAGAACACGTCGAGGTCGTCGGCCTTCTCGATCACCGTCTTGCTGGTGACCGTGAGGTTGCCCAGCACGTCGATCAGGTCGGGGGCCGCGAGGTCGTAGGTATCGGCGACGGCGGCGAGCGAGACGAGGTCCCGACGCAACGTGGGGAGCTTGTCGCTGATCGCGCCGAGATAGTCGTCGAGATCGTCCAGGGTCTCGCCGAGTTGATCACCCCGCCCCTGGAGCGCGGTCGCCAGGGCGTTGAGGGTGTAGTTGAGCTGGGCCGGCTGCACCGCGCGCAGCAGTGGGAACAGGTCGGCGAGGATCGAGCTCAGCTCGACCGTCGTCTGGACCCGGTCGGCCGGGATCACCGAACCGTCGCTCAGCGCCTCCACGGAGGGATGCTCGGGCTTCACGAACGAGATGAACTTCTGCCCGAACAGGGTGGTCGGGATGATCTGCACGCCGACGTTCGCGGGGATCTGCGCGGCGGCGTCCGGCTCGAGCGCGACCTCGATGACGGCCTGCTCGCCGTCCTGCCCCACCTTGCGCACCTGGCCGACGAGCACGCCGTTGAGCCGTACGTCGCCGAAACGCGCGAGCTGGAGACCGGCCCGGTCGGCCTGGATCGTCACCATCGTGACCGAGGTGAACGCCTTCTGGTAGACCGCGATCGAGAGGGCGACCAGCAGCGCGATGACGGTGACGAAGACGACGCCGGCCACCAGCAGGCGGCGGTGTTCGCGCCTGCTGTCGTGGTGGAGGTTGATCAGCACGCCTGCTACCCCGGCTATCCGGTGATCCGCACGGTGGTGGTCGAGCCCCAGATCGCGAAGCTGAGGAAGAAGTCGGCGACCACGACGGTGACGATGCTGGTGCGGATCGCCCGGCCCACCGCCAGACCGACGCCCGCCGGTCCGCCCGACGCGGTGTAGCCGTAGTAGCAGTGGATCAGGATGATCGCGACCGCGAGCACGAGCAGCTTGACGAAGGACCACACCATGTCGATCGGTGGCAGGAACTGCAGGAAGTAGTGGTCGTAGGTCCCGGGCGACTGGCCGTACACGAGTGTCACGATCAGCCGCGGCGAGAGGTACGACGCGCAGAGCGCTACAACGTACAGCGGGATCACCGCGACGAAGGCGGCGATCATCCGCGTCGTGACCAGGAACGGCAGCGACGGGACGCCCATGACCTCGAGCGCGTCGATCTCCTCCGAGATCCGCATCGAGCCGAGCCGGGCGGTGTAGCCGCATCCCACGGTGGCGGCCAGCGCGATGGCGGAGACCAGCGGCGCTACCTCACGGGTGTTGAAGTACGCCGAGATGAACGCGCTGAACTTCGCAACCCCGATCTGGCTGAGCGAGGCATAGCCCTGGATGCCCACCTCGGTGCCGGCGAAGAAGGCCAAGAACGCGATGACGCCGACGGTGCCTGCGATCAGGGTCAGCCCGCCGGCCCCGAACGTGATCTCGGCGAGGGTGTTGACGATCTCGCGGGGGTAGCGGCGGATCGCGCGCGGCGCCCAGGCCAGCGCCTTGAGATAGAAGAGCAGCTGGTCGCCGTACTGCTCCAAGGACCGCCGCGGCCCTTGGAGAAGAGCGCTCCCGACAGACTTCCCGACCGACCTCCCGGGCGACGTGCTGAGGCTCGTCATCCCTACAACCCCGGGGGTGGGACGACTTGGAAGTAGATGGCCGTGATCACTGCGTTCAGGAAGAACAGCAGCATGAACGCGATGATCACCGACTCGTTGACGGCCCGACCGACCCCGCTGGGGCCACCACCGGCGCTCAGCCCCTTGTAGGCGCCGACGATCGCCGCCAGCCAGCCGAACAGGACCGCCTTGATCATCGAGATGTAGAGGTCGGGAAGGCCGGCGAGGACCGTGAAGTTGGCGAGGAAGGCACCGGCCGAGCCGCCCTGCACGATGACGGTGAAGAAGTAGCCGCCCCCGATGCCGGCGGCGATCACGATGCCGTTGATCATCGCCGCCACGAACATGGTGGCGACGACGCGTGGGGCCACCAGCCGCTCGAGCGGGTCGACGCCGAGGACCTCCATCGCATCGATCTCCTCGCGGATCGTGCGGGCACCCAGGTCGGAGCAGATCGCCGAGCCCGCCGCGCCGGCGATGATGAGCGCCGCCGCGATCGGCGCCGCCTCGCGGACCGTGGCGAGCACCGCGGTCGCGCCCGCGAAGGACTGCGCACCGAGCTGCCCGGTGAGGTTGCCCACCTGGAGCGAGATCACCGCGCCGAACGGGATGCTCACCAGGATCGTCGGTATCAGCGTCACGCTGGTGATGAACCAGGCCTGCTCGACGAACTCCCGGAACTGGAAGGGTCGCGTGAAGATCCGCCGGGTGACCTGGACGACCATGGCGGTCAGCTCGCCGGGGCCGCGCAGGATCAGCACAGGGCTGAACGCCATCGGTCACCTCCCCTGTCGGCCCCGCATCTGTCCGGGGGCGCGCTCCTCCCTCTAACGGGTGAATGTGACGGGGGTTACCCCGTGACCCGAAGTCGGTTCCGCAGCGGCCTAGGATCCGGGTGTGGAGGAGCGCGCGTCCCGGGATCCGTGGGCGTCGTTCCAGCACGATCCGCGCGACCCAGCCGTGGCGCCGCTCCGGGCCTCCGACGCGGATCGCAACATCGTCCACGGCGTCCTGACTGATGCATTCGCCGACGGGCGGCTCGATCGGGACGAGTACGACGAGCGCACGGCGGCGGTCCTGCAGGCGCGGACCCTGGGCGAGCTGCCGCCTCTGGTCGCCGACCTGATCCCGGATCGGCCGCTGCTGCCGGCCCAGCTGCCGCTGGCCGCGATGTCCCGTTCGGACCTGGAGCAGCGGGCGGTCGAGAAGTGGCGTAGCGATCGGCGTGAGGCGCTCTTGGGCTTCCTCGGCACGCTGCTGTTCTTCGGTGCGCTCGCGATCTTCGTGACGCCGTGGACCCTGATCGTGCCCGCGTTCGCGCTGATGAACCTGGTGCGCACGCTGATCAGTAGGGGCGAGATCGCGGCCAACGAGGTGAAGCGGCTCGAGCGCAAGCAGGCCAAGGCGATCGAGTCCCAGCAGAGGAAGCGGCGGCCCGGCCCGTGAGCCCGGGGAACTCCGCCCTCGGCGAGTTGGCTCGCACCGTCCGCGGCCATCCGTCGGCCGTGCTGCTTTTCGGGCAGCTCCTGGTGATCCTCGCCTACCCGTTCCTCGACACCTCCACCGGCGGTCGCGCAGTGCTCGGTGTGGTGCAGATGGTGCTCGTCCTCGCCGCCGTCGCAGCGGTGCGGCTGACGCCGGCGCTCTCGTGGGTGGCGCTGCTCCTGGGGCTCCCCGCGATGGTCTTCGCGGTGCTCGAGGCGGTCGAGCCCAACGTGGGCTGGATCGTGCTGACCTCCGCGATCATCCACGTGCCGTTCTACTTCTACGTGTCCTACGCGATGATCCGCTATCTGTTCCACGACGACCGGGTCACCCATGACGAGCTGTTCGCCACCGGGGCGGCGTTCACCGTGGTCGCCTGGGCCTTCGCGTACGTCTACGCCGCCGTCCAGGTGCTCTGGCCCGGTTCGTTCGTGGGCGCGAACGGCGACGAGCAGGAGTGGTTCAGCCTGCTGTTCCTGTCGTTCACCAACCTCACCAGCGTCGGGCTGTCCGACGTGGTGCCGGTGCACGGCCACGCACGGTCCTTCGTGATGGTCGAGCAGGTGGCCGGTGTGCTGTACGTCGCGCTGGTGATCGCGCGGCTGGTCGGGCTGACCGTCGTGCGGGCGACGACCCGCGCCGACGACTGACCGCTGAGATCAGCGGACGGTGGTTGAGCCCGAAGGCGCGTTCGGTGTCGAAACCTCCGCAGCCCGCGCTGGGGCCGAACTCCGGATCAGCCGAAGATCTTGCTGAGCAGCCCGTTGCGCGGGGCGACCGCGTCGGCCTCGACGTCGGCGTTCGGGTCGAGGTCGACCACGGCGGCGAGGAACTCGTCGACCTGATGCGGGTCGTACCCGTCCTCGAGCCGGACCGTCGTGAACCGGTGGCGGCGGACCAGCTCACGGAGCGGTTCCTCGGCCCGGACCGATTCGGCGAGTCGCTCGAGGAAGGCGTCGACCTCGTCCTGCTGGTAGCCGCGCCGGCCCAGCACCGTCGGGAACGTGGCGCGGGAGAGGTAGTCGCAGAGCTGGTCACCGCTGAGCCGGGCTGCGGAGTCCTCGGCACTCGTCTGAACGTCGGACGCCGGCAGCTCCGGTGCCACGAAGTCCTCGGCGACGACCTCCGCCGGCACGGCGGCGTACGCCTCCTCGACGACGGGCTCGATCACGGGCTCGATCACGGGCTCGATCACGGGCTCGATCACGGGCTCGACTGCGGACTCGGCCACCGGCTCCGCCCGGTGCGAGCCGCCGGTCCGGTGCTGCCCGGCCTGGAACTCACTGTTCTCTGGGTCCACGAGCACATGGTCCCCGCCCAATCCGTCCCGCGGGCCGGAACGCACAGATCCGTGGGCTGGGTCCAGACCGGCCTTCCGCGGCGCTCAGCCGGGGCAAACCCTGTCAGCCGCCGCTCAGACCTCGTCCCAGCCCGCCGGCCGGAGCTTGCGCGGCAGCTTGGCCAGCACCAGTCGGTACGACTCGTCGACGGCCTCGATCATCTCGTCGTCCGGGATCCCGGCCAGCTCCAGGGAGTTCCAGCCCGAGCGCCCGATGTAGCGCATCACCGAGGCGGCCTCGGGGAACCGGTCGAGCCATTCGTCGGCCACCTCGCGGGTCGCGCCGCCCTTGACGCCGACCGAGTCCGCGCCGAGGAAGACGAAGATCTTGCCGCGCTCGCCGGGGCCGACCTTGATCACCGGGTGGTCGTGCTCCCAGGGGTTGTCGGGCCAGGCACCCGGGAGGCCGAGGCAGTAGTCCTGGAGGGTCGCGACGTCCACGCACTCACCGTAGGCGGAGTTGCGCGGCTCGGTGTCGCAAAGCGCCACGTGACGCGACGGTGACCGGTAGCGTGGGGCAGGAGATGACCATGGACCTCTCGGACCTCTATCGGGACATCGTCGAGACCTCCCCGGACGGCATCTGGGTGATCGACCTCGATGGCCGGACCATCTATGCCAACCCGGCGATCGCACGCCTCCACCGCATCCCGCTCGAGGCGCTCAGCACGCTCACCATGTTCGACATCCTCGACGAGACCGGCCGCGGCCAGTTCGCCTCCCACCTCGAACAGGTCCGGCAGGGCCACGTCAACGCCACCGAGGTCGAGGTCCAGTGGGTGCGCAGCGACGGCGACCTCACCTGGGTGATGTGCCGTGAGGCAGTGCTCCGAGATGACCGGGGCCACCCGCGCGCAGTGCTCTACCGCTTCTCCGACGACACCGACCGGCACGAGCTGATCGCGTCGCTGCGGGCCAGCGAGGACGCCCTCGAGGACCAGGTCGCCCAGAACAACTTCATGCAGGCCGTGGCAAGCGCCGCCAACCAGGCCGCCTCGCTGGCCGAGATCCTGGTCCATGCCCGGTCGATGGTGCTGCTGCACGACGACTGGGAACGGGCCCGGGCG
Organism: Nocardioides sp.; assembly: GCA_003519585.1. Classification (GTDB taxonomy): domain Bacteria; phylum Actinomycetota; class Actinomycetes; order Propionibacteriales; family Nocardioidaceae; genus Nocardioides. The sequence goes on from DOWL01000151.1 coordinate 35,282, forward strand.
TTCGTCCCCGCGACCCACGAGCCGTGCCGGGTCGAACCCTTCTACGCCGTCGACGACGACCGCGAAGCCGACGTCGACGACCCGCGGGCCGCCGGCGAACTGCTCCTCGCCCAGCGCGCGTACGACGAGCGCCGGCCGGTCTGGGACGAGCAGCGGCTGACCATCGCGGTCCCGGTGGTGCTCGGCGACGTGGCGTACGCCGTGGTGGCGATCACCTCGGCTCCCCCGCTCTACCGCCACGAGATGATCGAGAAGATGGCGGTCCGGGTCACCGAACAGCTCGCGCGGGTGGCCGAGCGCGAGCGGGCCCGGGCCGAGCTGTCCGCCGCCCGCGACGCTGCCATGGAGGCCTCGCGGCAGAAGTCGGAGTTCCTGGCCACCATGAGCCACGAGATCCGCACTCCGCTCAACGGGGTGATCGGCCTCAACAACCTGCTGTTGCGCACGGAGCTCGCGCCCGAGCAGCAACGGCTGTCGTCGGGCGTGCAGGTGGCCAGCCGCACACTGCTCGGCCTCATCAACGACATCCTCGACTTCTCCAAGATCGAGGCCGGTGCCCTCCAGTTGGAGCGCCTCGCCTTCGACGTGCGACTCCTGCTGGAGCAGGTGGCCGAGGTGCTCACCGAAGCCGCCCGGGACAAAGGTCTTGATCTCGTGGTGTCGTGCCACCCCGACGTCCCAGCGCAGCTCGCCGGCGACCCGACCCGGTTGGCCCAGGTGGTGACCAACCTCGCCTCCAACGCCGTGAAGTTCACCGAGCACGGTGGCGTGACGATCCGCGCCACCGCCGCCGGTGACGACGACCGGGTCCAGCTGACCGTCGAGGTGAGCGACACCGGCGTCGGCGTACCGCAGGCCAAGCTGGAGCACCTCTTCGACCCGTTCACCCAGGCCGACTCGTCGACGACCCGGATCTACGGCGGCACCGGCCTGGGGTTGGCGATCTCTCGCGAGATCGTGCAGGCGATGGACGGCACCTTGTCCTACGCGCCCAACGCCGCCAACTCCGGCCGCGGCAGTGTCTTCACAGTGACGGTGCCGCTCGACGAGAGCACGGATGGCGACGGCGCCGAGGAGTCCGCCGACGCGCAGGCGCGCGCGCTCCTCTCCGAGCTCCGGGTCCTGGTCGTCGATGACTCCGAAACCAGCCGGCTGGTCACCCGCGAGCAGTTGGCCTGGTGGGGCATCGACGCCGACAGCGCGTCCTCGGCCGAGGAGGCGCTGCCGATGCTCCGCGGGGCGACGTACGACATGGCCCTGATCGACGTGGCCCGGCCCGACCCCGACGGCCTCGACCTGACCCGGCAGTTGCGTGCCGGGCCAGCGGGAGCGGCTGTCCGGGTGCTGCTGGCCACCACTCAGGCCGCCACCCTCGACCGAGACGCGGCGCGCGAGGCCGGCGTCGACGAGTTGCTCAACAAGCCGGTGCTCGCCGGCCGGCTGCGAAGCACCCTGCTCCGGCTGCTTGCCGGCCAGCCCGCGCAGGCCAGCCCCGCGGAACGGCTGGCGGCGGTCGGACCCTCGCGCGGCTCGATCCTGGTGGTCGAGGACAACCCGGTCAACCAGATGGTGGCGACCGGCCTCCTCGCCGCGCTCGGCTACACCAGCGACACGGCCGAGGACGGCGTGGCGGCCGTCGAAGCGGCGCTCAGCGGCTCCTTCGATGCCATCCTGATGGACGTGCAGATGCCGCACATGGATGGCTACACCGCGACCCGGCACATCCGGGCGCACGAGACTGGACCGCGTCGCCCGATCATCGCCATGACCGCCGCCGCGGTCGAGGGCGAGCGGGAGCGCTGCCTGGAGGCTGGGATGGACGACTACCTCACCAAGCCGGTCGACCCGGCTCGGCTGGCCGAGACGCTGGACCGCTGGGTCCCGCAGCCGACCACCTACACCGAGCGGCTCGACATCGACCGGCTCGACGAGCTCCGCGAGCTCGACGACCCGGGTGAGGGCTCCTACGTCGACCGAGCCATCCGCAACTTCCTGGGGTACGCCGAACAGGACCTCGCCGCGATGACCGCAGCGGTCGACGCCGGCGACGCCGCCGAGCTCCGGGCCATCGCGCACCGGCTGGCAGGAGCCGCTCTCAACCTCGGCGCGCGCTCGCTGGGCGAGAGCGCCCGCGTGGTCGAGGAGCACGCGGTGAGCGAGAGCCTGGACGAAGCCGCCGCGGCGCTCCCCGTCCTTGCCGAGGAGCTCACCCGCGACCTCGATGCGTTGCGCGCCTACCAGCGCGAACAATTCTCAGCACGGTAGTCGAATACCCGGCGATCGAGCGGTAGCCGCAAGTCGGGAGGGAGCGCAGCGACGCGGTTTGTCGCGGCGAAGCCGCGCGCCCGGCGATCGGC
>DOWL01000151.1:37806-40967 GCA_003519585.1 Nocardioides sp.
CTCGGGGCCGAAACTCGCCGGGGTGTTCTACTCGTCCTCGTCCAGCAGTCCGGCGCGATGGGCCTTCGCAACCAGGGCGCGGACCTGGTCGACTGAACCGCAGCCGTCGTCGATCTGACGGTTGCGCTCGGCGGCGAACACCTCGCCGAGTTCGGTGCGGAGCCGGTCGCCGACCTCCTCGCGCGCGGGGTTGAGGATGGTCAGCTCCTCCTCGGTGAGGTGGTGGTTGATCACCCGCGCCAGCTCCTCGACGGCGTCGTCGAAGGCTTGGGTGTCGGTGCCCTTGAGCTCCAGGACCGCCAGCATCGCCTCGTGCCCCTCGGCGTGCTCCTCCTCGCCGTGTTCCGCCTCGTGCTCGGTGATCGCATCGCGGCGGCGCAGCCTCGGGTAGACCCGCCGCTCCTCGGCCAGGGCATGCGCCGTGTGCAGGGTGGCCAGCGCCCGCCGTACGGCGTCACGATCCGACGTACTGTCGCGCAAGTCTCGCAGCAGCGCCTCGAAGCGGCGATGGTCATCGAGGATCAACTCGATGACGTCGCCCTGTACTGGTCGGCCGAGGTCGATAGGGGTCGCTGCCACGGCGCACCGGTACCCGCGGGCGGTCCGCCGGCAACCTCGCTGCCTCCCGGGGTCCGGATAGTCCCTGACATCTTGGTCCGTCGTACGGCGTGTCCCGAACACAACCGTCTGGGACTATCGCCGGATCGGTCGGGCTCGGCGCCTAGGGTGACTTCGATGACTGAACGCTCACCGCGGGCTGCGCTCGCGCTCGTCGTGGGCGTGACCGTGGCAGCCAGCATCGGTCTCACCCTGGCCCGGGTGCCCTCGGCGGTCCTGTTCGCCGGGCTGATCGCCGGAATGGCTCACGCGCTCACCTCGTCAACGCCGCTCCAGGCACCCTCGTGGCTGTTCCGGGTGGCGCAGGGGCTGATCGGGGTGGTGATCGGTTCCGCCGTGAGCGGGCCGGCGCTCGAGCGGATCGGTCGCAGCCTCCTTCCGATCGGGCTGGTGATGCTCGCGACCGTGCTGATCTCACTGGCCAGCGGCTGGCTGCTCGGGCTGCGCAAGGACGTCTCCCGGGTCACGGGAGTCTTCGCGCTGATCGCGGGCGGCGCCTCGGGCGTCGTGGCCGTGGCCCGCGACCTCGGCGCCGACGATCGGGTGGTGACGGTCGTGCAGTACCTCCGGGTGCTCGTCGTCCTCCTCACGATCCCGTTGGTGACCGGGGTGGCGTTCGATCCCGTGCGCGGTCAGGGTTCGCTGGAGCCGGGTGACGCCGGACTCGTCCGCGACCTGACCCTGGTGGTGGTCTCTCTCGTCGTCGGGCTGCTGCTCGCCCGGGTAGTGCGCTTCCCCACCGCGAGCCTGCTCGGTCCGCTCGCGGTCGCGATGGCCCTCGCGCTGAGCGGGTGGCTCGGCGAGGCGCGGGTGCCGGAGGCCGTGCAGTGGTTTGCGTTCGCGCTGATCGGCGCCCAGGTCGGACTGCGCTTCACCCGCGCCAGCCTGGTCTCGATCGCGCGAATGCTGCCGGTGGTGCTGGCGCTGGTCGTCGGGATGATCGCGGCGACCGCGGCGACCGGCGCACTGCTCGCGTGGGCGACGCCGGTGGACGGGCTGACCGCCTACCTCGCGACTACGCCGGGCGGGCTGTTCGCGGTGTTGTCGACCGCCGCCGATTCGGGGGCCGACGTGACCTTCGTCTTCGCCGTACAGCTCTGCCGCCTGCTCGTCGTGCTGGCGCTCACCCCACTCCTCGCGCGGTGGCTGTCAACTGCGCGCGATTGACGACAGCCCGGGTCTTTCGCCGGTAGCGCCAGACCTGGAACAGGCCGAGCGCCCAGAGCGGGTACTGCATGCACATCGCCCAGCGGAAGGCGCTCGCGTCGTAGTCGCTGCCGCTGCCGGGGGTGCGCCAGTCGAGGACCAGCCCGATCGCCACCACCAGGACCAGGCTGGCCGCGAAGCCGGCCTGGTTGATGATCCCGTTGGCGCTGGCCAGCCGCTCGACGGGGTTCGAGGTGCGGGCCAGGTCGAAGCCGATCATCGAGGCCGGCCCCCCGATGCCGACCACCTGGGTGAGCAGGATGAGCAGCCAGAGCGGTGCCTCGCCCGGCCACGCCAGGACGGCGGTCCACACGACCACGATCGACCAGACGATGGCCAGCACACAGGTCGACCGGTGCCACGGGTAGCGGCCGATGAGCCAGCCGATGGTCGGTCCGCTGTACATCACGGCCACCACGACCAACGTGAGCAGCAGGCTGGCGTGGCGTTCGCTCAGCCCCTCGCCGCGGACCAGGAACGGGAAGCCCCACAGCAGCGTCATGACCGTGGCGCTGAACTGCGCCACGAAATGCATCCAGAAGCCGAGGCGAGTGCCGGGTTGAGCCCAGCTCGCCCGCAGACTCCCCCGGATCGTCTCGAAGGTCAGCCGCGGGCCGCGGAGCACTCGATCGTCGGGAGAGTCGTGGACGGCCAGCGCCACCGCCACCGCGGCCACGACGCTCACCCCCGCCGCGATCAGGTAGGCCGGGGTCCAGCCCAGGTGGCCCAGCGCCCAGGTCATCGGAGCCGCCGCGGCGATCGCGCCCAACTGGCCCAGGGTCCCGCTCAGCGCCGTCAGGAACGGCACCCGGCGGCCGCTGAACCAGCTCGCCACCAGCCGGAGCAGACAGATCCAGGTCATTGCGTCGCCCATCCCGACGAACACCCGGGCGGCCAGCGCGGCGCCGTACGACTCCGCCAGCGCAAAGGCGGTCTGCGCCAGCGTCAGGACCACCGCGCCGGTCAGCATCACCGTGCGCGGGCCGAACCGGTCGACCAGGAGCCCCACCGGGATCTGCATCCCGGCATAGACGAGCAGCTGAAGCATCGTGAACGTCGCCAGCTGGGCCGCGCTGATGTCGAAGCGCTGCGCGGCATCCAACCCGGCCACCGCGAGGCTCGAGCGGTGGAAGATCGCCAGGAGGTACGCCGCGAGCGCGACTCCCCAGACCAACCATGGGCGCCTCACTGCTCAGACGGTATGCCTGTTGGCTGGATCACACGCAGGTCGGCTCACGGTGGCTGAGGTGCGAGCTTGCGAGCCTCGAAGCCTCCGCAGCGACGGCTCCGGGCCGGTCCCAGCATCGGCTGGCGGGGCTTCGAGGCTCGTCGCTAGC
>DOWL01000151.1:41094-41500 GCA_003519585.1 Nocardioides sp.
CGAGGCTCGTCGCTAGCGCTCCTCACACCTCAGCCACCGGGGTGGCCGTTCACCAGGCTTGTGCTCGGTGATCGAGCCTGTCGAGATTCACTTCGTCGCTTCCATCATCTGGCGGAGCTCCTTCTTGAGCTCGCTGATCTCGTCGCGCAGCCGGGCGGCCACCTCGAACTGGAGCTCTGCGGCGGCGCCCTTCATCTGGTCGGTGAGGTCCTGGATCAGCTGGGCCAGGTCGGCGGAGGGCATGCCCGCCAGGTCGGCCGCGTGGGTGCCGGCGTCGGCCTCGCGCAGCCGCGGGACGGGCTGGCCCTGCTTGGCCTTGACCCCGCCGGCGCGGCCCTTGGCCTCGGTGCCGGCCCAGGTCTGGAGGAGAGCTTGGGTGGACTCGTCCTCGCGGGCGAGCATCTCG
>DOWL01000151.1:41691-41836 GCA_003519585.1 Nocardioides sp.
GCCGTGCTCGCGGTTGTAGGCCTCCTGCTTGGCGCGGCGCCGGTTGGTCTCGTCGATCGCCGACTCCATGGAGGGGGTGATCTTGTCGGCGTACATGTGGACCTCGCCGGAGACGTTGCGGGCCGCGCGGCCGATCGTCTGGATC